>JAICXQ010000037.1 GCA_025980325.1 Frankiales bacterium | reverse complement strand
GGGCAACGGGGTGCAGGCTGCTCAGGCGCAGATCACCTACTCGGCGAGTGACACCGACGCGGTGTCGCTGTGCCAGCAGGTCACCTTCGCCGACGGTTCGACCTGGGTCGGCCCGGACGGCACCAACCCGGACTGCCCGGCTGCGATGTCGACTCAGATCCCGCCGCAGGTGCTCATCGACACGATCAACGGCGTGCTCGCGCTCGTTGACCTCAACCCGGTTCTGTGCCCGGTCCTCAAGGCCATCGCGCCGCAGAACATCGCCGACGTTGTCATCATCGACAGCAACGGCAGCCTGACGATCCAGGACCCGCTGGGCCTGGTCATCGTCACGAACGACTGCACGGTCGCCTGACAGATTCACCACATAGCACCAACTCCGGTGTGGGGCAGCTGCTTCGGCTGCTGCCCCACATCGTTGTTCGTAGTCAAATAGCTCGTGCGATCGCGCAGCCTCAGCGGACTCGGCCGGCCCACCGTCGCGTGGATCCTCGCCGGCGCGGCCCTCGCCGCCACGTTGCACTACGTCGCGACCGGGAACCCGCTGTTCGCCGATCTGCAGGTCTACCGGCTCGGCCTGCATCACCTCGGTTCGGGCGGTCAAGGCCTGTACTCGGCCCGAGCCGGCAACCACGCGCCGTTCACTTATCCGCCGATCGCCGCCGTGCTGCTGGCACCGTTCGGTGCGTCGAGCGTGCCGGTCGCCGGCGCGGTGATGACGTCGCTCTCGATCGCCGCGCTCGTCGTCGTTGCTCGCCGTTGCCTGCGGTTCGTCGGCGCCCGCGCAACGTCTGCGTTGCCGGTCGTCCTCGCTCTGGCGTTGGTCAGCGTGCCGATCCGCAACGTGCTGTTCTTCGGCCAGGTCGGGCTGCTGCTGCTCCTGCTCGTCGCGCTCGACCTGCTCGAAGTGACGCCGGTGCGCGGTCGCGGCGCGTTGATCGGCGTTGCGGCTGCTGTGAAATTGACGCCGATGGTGTTCGTGCCGTTGCTGTGGGTTTCGGGCCGCAAGCGCGAAGCCGTCACGGCCACGGCGACCGCCGTACTCCTGTCTGCCGTCGCCGCGATCGCCTTGCCGGGCGCCAGTACGTCGTACTGGACCGGCGTGCTCTGGCACACGAATCGAGTCGGCGACGTGAACGGCGCACGCAACCGGTCCCTGTGGGGTCTGATCGGTACGACGAGTGTGACGACCGACGTCCTGCTCGCGGTCGCTTGCGCGCTCACCGTCGCGGTGGCGTACCTGCGCGGCCACCGCGCACTGCGGGCCGGCAACAACGTGGCCGCGCTCGCGATCGTCGGGATGGCCTCCGTCGCGGTCTCGCCGATCTCGTGGAGCCACCATCTCGTCTGGCTGGTCCCGGCAGAGGGCGCGCTGCTGACCTCGAGGCGGTTCGCCGCCCTCGCCTTGGTCGTCGTTCTCACCTACCGGTTGCCGGTCGGTTCCGCGCATCTGTTCGCGGTCATGCAGGGTGTCGCGGCCCTCGTTGTGGTGGCCCGGCTGGAAACGAGTCGACCGGTGCCTCTGCACTCCAGAGACACCGGCCGAACCTTGGTCGGGATGGCGGGATTTGAACCCACGACCTCCTCGTCCCGAACGAGGCGCGCTACCAAGCTGCGCCACATCCCGTTGCTACGGCGACGAGTCTAGCGGGCAACCAGGGTCAGCAGGGTGGCCTCGGGCGGGCAGGCGAACCGCACCGGCGCGTACGGCGAGGTGCCCAGTCCGGCCGAGACGTGCAGCCAGCACGAGTCGGTCCACGGCCACAGTCCGCGAGCCCGGCGGCGGTCCAACCCGCAGTTGGTGACGAGCGCGCCGTAGAACGGCAGCCGGAGTTGGCCGCCGTGGGTGTGGCCGCAGAGCACGAGCGAGAAGCGGTCGGCGGCGAAGCAGTCGAGGACGCGCGGCTCGGGTGTGTGCGAGAGCCCGATCGCGACATCGGCGCTCGGATCCGCGGGCCCGGCGATGCGCTCGTAATGGTCGGCGTTCAGATGCGCGTCGCTCACGCCGGCGAGCTCGACCCGCAGCCCGCCGATCGTTTCGACGACCCGCCGGTGGGTGAGGTCGTGCCAGCCGCGCGACGTCATCGCCGTACGCAACTCGCCCCACGGCAGCCGGTCGCCGTGGGTGCGCCGGCCGGTGTCGGGCAGCAGGTAGCGGGCCGGATTCTTCGGCCGCGGCGCGAACCAGTCGTTCGATCCGGGGACGAACGCGCCGGGCCGGTCGAGCAGCGGTCCGAGCGCGTCGAGGACCGGCGGCACTCCGCGCATCGACGCGAGGTTGTCCCCCGTGTCGACGACCAGGTCGGGCTCGAGTCGATCGAGCGCGCGCACCCATTCGACCTTCCACGGCTGGCCGGGCGTCGCGTGCAGGTCGGAGATGTGCAGCACCTTCACCGCACGCGCGCCCCGCGGCAACACCGGGACGTCGTAGCGGCGGAGCCGGAACGCCTTGCGTTCGTAACCCCATGCATAACCGGTCGCCGCGACACCGGCAGCGGCAACCGCGAGCGGGGCGGCGACGGCGGCGTTCACCCGCTCAACCCTAGGGTGAGTGTCATGTCGGTGAAGGAACAGCTGCGAACCGATCTGACGGTGGCGATGAAGGCGCGCGACGAGCTGACGGCGTCGACGTTGCGCATGGTGCTCACCGCGATCACGACGGAGGAGGTCGCGGGCAAGCAGGCGCGCGAGCTCTCCGACGACGAGGTGCTCAAAGTCGTTGCGCGCGAAGGGAAAAAGCGGCGTGAGGCGATCGAGGCGTTCACCTCCGCCGGCCGCAACGAACTCGCCGATCGCGAACGCGCGGAGGCCGCGGTCATCGATCGCTACCTGCCGGCTCAACTCGACGACGCGCAGTTGGCGGCGCTAGTGACGGCTGCGATCGCCGAGACGGGGGCCGAGGGCGCGAAGGCGATGGGCCAGGTGATGAAGGTCCTGACGCCGCGGGTCGCCGGCCGTGCCGACGGCAGCCGGGTGGCGGCGGAAGTACGGCGCCAACTCGGCTAGCCGCGCGCCCTAATGCGGGTGATGCTTCGTCGGCTTCGGTGACGGGCTCGGCGCCGGGCTATTCGTCGGCGTGGTCGACGGTGCGGGAGACGGCGACGGCTTCGGCGGTGGGCGCCCGTTGCTCACGAAGATGGTGACGACGCTGCCCGGCGCTGCCTGCCCGGTCGGCGACGTGCGCGCAACCGTTCCGGCCGGCAAATCCGAGTCCACCTGCTTGGGATTGACGCTGACCTGGAACCCGGCCTGCAGCAGTGCGGCCTTGGCGTCCGCGACCGCCAGCCCGCTCACGTCGGGTATCGGGACCAGCAGGCCGTGCACGAACTTCGGGTCCGGCTTCGGCAACGGCAACACCGGTACGCCCTTGAGCGCCGCCTCGAACGTGTCCCGCCAGATCGGCCCGGCGATCGTCGCGCCGAACACCTGCCGGTACCGCTGCCCGCCGATGAGCACCCCGTTCAGCGACTGGGTCTTTCGGGGATTGCCGACCCACACTGCGCCGGCGAGCTGCGGCACGTAACCGGCGAAGTCACTCGCGACGTTGTCGTCCGCCGTACCGGTCTTCGCCGCCGCCGGCCGGCCCGGCTCGCCCACGCCGACCGCGGTCGCGCCGGGTTCGGTGAGCACGCCGTGCAGGATCGTCGTCACCGTGTCGGCGAGACCCGGGTCGACCGCCTGGTCGCAGTCAGGTGCCGGCGCCCAGATCGCGTGACCGCTCCGGTCGGTGACCCGGGTGATCGCCATCGGCGCGCAGTACAGGCCGTGCGCCGCCATCGTCGCGTACGCGTTCGCGGTGTCGAGTGCGCTGAACCCGACTCCTGTTTGGCCGAGTACGAAGCTCGGGATGTCGTCGCGGACCGGGGTGCCGTCGCCCTGCTTTACCCCGAGCGCCCGCGCCATCGTCACCGACTGGCATAACCCGACACGTTGCTCGAGTTGCGCGTAGAAGGTGTTGACCGAAAACCACGTGCCGGTGACCAGGTTGAACGTGCCCTTCTCGCTATCACCGGCGTTGTGCAGGTTCGGGTAGAGGCCCACCGGGCGGCCGGCGCAGTTCGTGTAACCGCCGACCGTGATCGCCGACGGCGCGTAGATTCTCGTCGACAGCGGCAGCCCCTCCTTCAACGCCGCGGCCAGCACGAACAGCTTGAACGTCGAACCCATCGGGAACCGGTTCAGCCCACCGCCGAGCGGGGCGTCGACGGCGAAGTCGACGTTGTTCTGGTGCAGCTTCGGATTCGACCCGTACGCCGGGCTGACCGAGATCGCCTTGACCTTGCCGGTGCCGGGTTCGACCAGCGCCTCGGCGCCCGCGACGCCGGACGCCTCGCGCGCGAACACGTACGTGTGCAGTGCCTTGTCCGCGGCCTTCTGCATCGTCGGATCGAGGGTCGTCTGAATCGTGAGGCCGCCGCGTTCGAGCACGTTCACCCGCGCCGCGCGCGTCTTGCCGAACACCGTCGAGCCCTTGATGACGTTCAGCACGTAGTCGCAGAAGTACGGGTAGCGCGAGGCCTCACAACCGTTGCCCTGCTTATGCAAATTGAGCACGACCGGCGTGACGATCGCGGCGTTGTACTCCTGCTGCGTGATGAAGTGGTACTTCAACATCTGCGCCAGAACGATGTCGCGTCGTGCTCGCGCGGCCTTCGGATGCAGCGCCGGGTCGTACGCGACCGGCGACTGCACGAGCCCGGCGAGCATCGCGCTCTGAACCAGCGTCAACTTGCGCGTCGGAACACCGAAGTAGTGCTGCGCCGCGGTGCCGATGCCGTACGCGCCGTCACCGAAATACGCGATGTTGAAGTAGTCCTCGAGGATCTGCGCCTTCGTCAGCCGCCGCTCCAACGCGAGTGCATACTTCGCCTCCTGCACCTTGCGCGACAACGTGTCCGCGTTCGCACCGGGGACGCCGGCTTCGATCAGCACGTTCTTCACGTACTGCTGGGTCAGCGTCGATCCGCCCTGCGATACCGAGCCGGTCGAGCTGTTGTGGAAGAACGCGCGCATCGCGCCCTTCCAGTCGACGCCGTGGTGTTCGTAGAAGCGGACGTCTTCGATCGCGATCAGCGCCTTCTGCATGACTTCCGGCACCTGCGACAGCGACGCGGGCACCCGGTCTTCGGCGTAGAACGTCGCGATGACACTGCCGTCCGCGGCGAGGATGCGCGAGACCTGCGGCAGCGGCGACTGCTTGAGCACCGACGGCAGGCTCTCGAAATCGTTCGCCCCGGCGCGCGCGATCAGCCCGAGCCCGCCGACGATCGGCAGCAGCATTCCGGCGAGCAAGATGCCCGCGACGCCGCTGATGGCGAGCAACAACCAGATCCGCTGCACCGTCCCGCGCGACGTGGCAAGTGGCAGCGACACGATCAAAGGGTACGGCGGCAAACCGCCGCATCGGCCGGTGCCTGGGCTGCCCCGACTTGTCCGATAAGCGTGCGGCGTCACCAGAGCCCGCCGATCGGGTATTGGGTATCCCCCGAAAGGACTATCCAAGAATGAGACGAACGGGGACTGTCGTCCTTTGCGTCCGGTTCGTACGTTCATTGAGGCGGTTCAACGGGGGCCGCCGAACACGAGCCGGGATTGAAGGACACGACCGATGCCCTGGACCCAGGACTGGACCACACGCGCGGCCTGCCGCGACGACGCACCGGACACATTGTTCGTGCAAGGCGCGGCGCAGAACCGCGCGAAGAGTGTCTGCCTGGGCTGCCCGGTACGTACCGAGTGCCTCGCCGACGCGCTCGACAACCGGGTCGAGTTCGGCGTCTGGGGCGGGATGACCGAGCGCGAGCGCCGGGCGCTGCTGCGCCGCCGACCCAACGTCACGTCGTGGCGCCGGCTGCTGGAAACGGCGATGACCGACTTCGAGCACCAGCGCGTCGTCGAGGTCGAGGTCGGGGTCGTGACCGCGGCCAGCGGCGCGCTCGCCAGCTAGACCCGCACAGCACTCAACCGGCGAGCGGTGCGCTCGCCTCCGGACCGTTCGCCAACTCCGCGCCGATCGTGCGCAGCCCGTCCAGATCGTGGACGTCGCCGGCCTGCGCCGCGACCTGTACCAACGGGACCGCCCGGTGCGCGCCGGCGAAGCGCGCGGCGGTGCGTTCGTCGCGGGCCGCGGCCGCCAGCCGATCCGCATGCATCCGCAACACCGCCGCCGTCAACGGTGCGTCCCCGCTTTCGTCGAGCGCCTCGGCGCCGGCGAGGGCGCGTTGCACGGACAGTTCGGGCGCGGCGCTGCGATGCACGCGGTTCAGCACGACCGCGGCGAGCGGCATCTGCTCCTGCGACAACCGCTCGACGAAGTACGTCGCTTCGCGCAGCGCGTCCCGTTCGGGAGTGGCGACGACGACGAACGACGTACCCGGTTCCTTCAACAGTTGGTAGGTCTTCTCCGCCCGCTCGCGGAAGCCGCCGAACATCGTCTCCAGTGACGCCACGAACAGGCTGAGATCCTTGAGCGCCTGCGCGCCGAGAACTTTCGTCAGCACGTTCGTGAACACCGAGACTCCGACACTCAAGACCTTCATGTACGCGCGCCCGCCGGCCTTCGCCGGCGCCAGCAGCAACCGGATCATGCGGCCGTCGAGGAACCGGCCGAGCCGTTGCGGCGCGTCGAGGAAGTCGAGTGCCGATCGACTCGGCGGCGTGTCGACGACGATGAGATCCCAGCGGCCTTCGCGCTTGAGTTGGCCGAGCTTCTCCATCGCCATGTATTCCTGCGTGCCGGCGAAACTCGACGACAGCGAGACGTAGAACGGGTTGGCGAGGATCTGTTGCGCCCGAGCCGCGTCGGCGTGCGTCAGGACGATCTCGTCGAACGTCCGCTTCATGTCGAGCATCATCGCGTCGAGCGATCCGCCGGCCGTGTCGTCGACACCGGCGACCGCGCGCGGGGTGTTGTCGAGCTCGGTCAGTCCCATCGACTGCGCCAGCCGCCGGGCCGGATCGATGGTGAGCACGCAGACCTTCCGGCCGCGTTCGGCCGCCCGCAACGCCAGTGCCGCTGCCGTCGTCGTCTTGCCGACCCCGCCGGAGCCGCAGCAGACGAGGATGCGCGCGCGGTCGAGCAGCGCGTCGACGTCGTACGGAATTGTCATGCCAGTCCCTGTTCGGTCAGCCGGCCGGCGAGGTCGTAGAGCCCGCCGAGGTCGGCGCCGTCGGCGAGCAACGGCAGTTCGAGTCGCGGCCGCCCGAGGTCGGTGAGCTCCGTTCGCTCGCGCGTTTCCAGCAACACCCGGCCGGCGTGCTCCGCGGCTTCGGCGACGAGCGCCGCGACGAGCCGGTCGGTCGGCTCCAAGCCCGATCGCTTCAGCCCGGCCGCGATCTCCGCCGGGTCGAGCCGGCCGGCGGCGGCATCGTCGAGAGAGTCGGCCGGCAGCAACGGCTCGCGCACCATGTTCACCAGGACCGCCCCGACCGGGAGGCCGGCCGCTTCGAGTTCGGCGACGCCGTCGACGGTCTCCTGCACCGGCATCTCTTCGAGCAGCGTCACCAGATGCACGGCGGTCTGCCGCGACCGCAGCAGGTTCATCACACTGTCGGCCTGCTGGCGAATGGGGCCCATCCGGGCGAGCCCGGCGACCTCGGCATTGACGTTGAGGAACTTCGCGATCCGCCCCGTCGGCGGCGCGTCGAGCACGACGGCGTCGTAGATCCGGCCACCGCCGCGGCGCGCACGCGTGGCCGCCTCCATCACCTTCCCGGTCAGCAGGACGTCGCGCAGCCCGGGCGCGATCGTCGTCGCGAAGTCGATCGCGCCGAGCCGCTTGAGTGCCGACCCGGCCCGGCGCAGGTTGTAGAACTTTTCGAGGTACTCGATCAGCGCGGCCTCGGGGTCGATCGCGAGTGCGTAGACCTCGCCGCCGCGCTCGGCGACCGCGACCCGGCGTTCCTCGTACGGCAACGGCGGTGTGTCGAAGAGCTGCGCGATCCCCTGCCGGCCCTCGACCTCGGTCAGCAGCACCTGGCGGCCGGCCCCGGCCAGCCCGAGCGCGAGCGCGGCCGCGACCGTCGTCTTGCCGGTGCCCCCTTTCCCGGTGACGACGTGCAGCTTCACGCCGGGGAACAGGGTCACCGGCTCAGGCTAGTTACGCGCGGAAACTCTCGCGGCGGCGGCAGGAAGGGCGGGGCGGGTGGCGAAACACACAGTCAACGCTCTCCGGTGGAAAGGCAGGGGGATGTACGAGGAGTCCACGTGGCGAGCCCATGCCGAATGCCGCGGGGAGAATGCTGTTTACTTCTTCGCCCCCAGCCATTTCGAACGCAAGCCGGAGAAGGACCTGCGCGAAGGCATCGCCCGCGCGCTCTGCCGGCGCTGCAAGGTGCAAAAGCAGTGCCTCGACTATTCAATTCAGGTCGAAGAAGGCCACGGCATTTGGGGCGGCCTGAACGAGTTGGAGCGTAAGCGCATCCTCCGCCGGCGCAGAGCCGAGAGCGCCTGAGCTCGACGCTGGCTGCGTTCTCGTCGCCTTGCACGTCCGCCACCCCGCCCACCGCCCGAGACGCGGCGGCTCCTGCGGCCTTGCCAGCCCCGAGCTCAGCCGCCCTCGGTTTCCCAGGTGGCTTCTCAGTAGTGTCGGTGCGTGCAGAAGTGGGAGTACTCGACCGTTCCGCTGCTCGTCCACGCGACCAAGCAGATTCTCGATACCTGGGGCGAGGACGGCTGGGAGCTCGTGCAGGTCGTGCCCGCTCCTGGCGGCGGTGACCAACTGGTCGCCTACCTGAAGCGGGCCAAGCAGTGAGCCGGATCGACGACCGGCTGGCCGAGCTCGGCCTGAGCCTTCCCGACGTCGCGCCACCGGTCGCGGCGTACATCCCGGCCGTCCGGACCGGCAACCTGGTTTGGACCTCCGGCCAGCTGCCGAGCAAGGACGGCCAACTGCTCGCGACCGGCAAGGTCGGCGCCGAGGTGGACGCGGCGAGCGCCAAGGAACTCGCGAAGACCTGCGCCCTCAACGCGCTGGCCGCGATCAAAGCGGAGATCGGCGATCTCGACCAGGTACGACGGGTGGTCAAGGTCGTCGGGTTCGTCGCCAGCGCGCCGGCGTTCTTCGGCCAGCCCGGCGTCGTGAACGGCGCGTCCGAACTGCTCGGCGAGGTCTTCGGCGACGCCGGCCGCCATGCCCGCAGCGCCGTCGGCGTCGCGGTCCTCCCGCTCGACGCGCCGGTCGAGGTCGAGGTCGTCGTCGAGGTCGGCTGACGTGGCCGACGCACCATCGTCGCGCGGGGCGCTGCCGCCGGCCTTCCTCGCCAATGCTCGTGCGCTCGCCCGCGGCGAGCTGGTCCCGGTCGCGCCGAGGCACGCGAGCACCGTCGTACTGCTCCGCGATGCGGCCGACGGGATGCAGGCGTACCTGTTGCGGCGGACGCAGACGATGGCCTTCGCGGCCGGCATGTACGTGTTCCCCGGCGGCTCCGTCGACCCGCGCGACGAGGTGCTCGACGACTCCGCCTGGGCCGGTCCGCCGCCGACGCAGTGGGCCGGGCTGCTCTCCGCCGACGAGCGCCTCGCCAAGGCATTGGTCTGCGCGGCGGTGCGGGAGACGTTCGAGGAGTCGGGCGTCCTGCTCGCCGGCGCCGGGCCGGGCGACATCGTCGCCGACACGACCGGCGAGGACTGGGAGGCCGACCGGCTCGCGCTGATCGCCCGCGGCCTGTCGTTCGCGGCGCTGCTGGCCCGCCGCGGCCTGGTCCTGCGGGCCGACCTGCTCCGGCCGTGGGCGCACTGGATCACGCCGGAGTTCGAACCCAAGCGGTTCGACACGAGGTTCTTCGTCGCCGCGCTTCCGGCCGGGCAGCGCACCCGCGACGTCGGCGGTGAAGCCGACCGGGTCGCCTGGGTACGGCCCGCCGATGCGCTCGCCGCGGCGGGCACCGGCGAGATGGGCATGCTGCCGCCGACCGCGTTCACCCTCTCCGAGATCGCGGCGTACGACGACGTCGCCGCCGTCATCGCCGCGGGTGACGCGCGCGACATCAGGCCGGTGCTGCCGAAGGTCGTCATCGACGGCGACGACGCGCGGCTGCTCCTACCGCACGACGAGCGCTATCCGCGATGACCGTGCCCGAGCAGGCCACGCCGTCGGCGGCGCGACTGCTCGCCCCGAACCCGAGCCCGATGACGCTCGAGGGGACGAACACCTGGATCCTGCGCGACCCGGGCGAGCCGGGGTGCGTCGTCGTCGATCCAGGGCCGCTCGACGACGGCCATCTCGACCGGATCGTCGGGGCCGGACCGGTCGAATTGATCGTGCTCACCCATTCGCATCTCGACCACGCCGAGGCCGCGCCGCGACTGGCCGAGATGACGGGCGCGCCGGTCGTCGCCCGTGACCCCGCATGGTGCCGCGGCGTACCGCCGCTCCAACCCGGACGGTATGACGCCGTGGTCGGAGTCGAGTGGCTGACGATCCTCACCCCCGGGCACAGCAGCGACTCGGTCTGCCTGCTCCTGCCGGGCGATCGCGCCCTGCTCACCGGCGACACCGTCCTCGGTCGCGGCACGACGGTGGTCTCGCATCCCGACGGCCGGCTGGCCGACTACCTCGACTCGCTCCGGCGCTTGCGCGATCTCGCCGGCACCGACGTCGACACATTGCTGCCCGGGCACGGCCCGATCGTCGAAAAACCGTTGGTAGTATTGGATTTCTACCTCGCCCATCGACGGGAACGACTCGACCAAGTGCGTGCCGCAGTAGTCGCCGGTGACACCACCGCGGCAGCCGTCGTACGGCGGGTGTACGCCGACGTCGATCCGGTGTTGTGGCCCGCCGCCGAGCTGTCGGTGCAGGCCCAACTCGACTACCTGGCAGCGAAGGAATGACCGAGCCCTTCACCTGTCCGGTGTGCGGTACGCCGCCGGTGCCGGGCGCGAAGTTCTGCCACGCCTGCGGCGCGGTGCTCGACGTCAGCGACGTCACCGATGCGACCGCCGAGCGGCGGGTCGTCACCGTCGTGTTCGGTGACCTTTCCGACTTCACCGCGTGGGCCGAAGACCTCGACCCCGAGCGGGTCAGCGGGATGACCGACCGGGTGCTCGCGGCGCTCAGCCGAGCCGTCGTCGACATGGGCGGGCGGGTCGACAAGCTCACCGGCGACGGGATCATGGCGGTGTTCGGCGCGCCGACCGCGCACGAGGACGACGCCGAACGCGCGGTGCGCGCCGCGGCCCGGATGCAGCGCGACGTCCGCCGGCTGATGGAGGACGAGGCCGGCGGCGGCCGCCGGCTCGGCCTGCGGGTCGGCGTGAACACCGGCGAGGTGCTCGCCGGCATGCAGGCCAACCTCACGTACACGGTCGTCGGCGACACGGTGAACACCGCCTCGCGACTGTCCGACGCAGCCGGCGTCGGAGCCGTGTACGCCGGCCGCGACACCGCGATGGCGACGATGGCGATCGCGTCCTGGCGATCGCTGCAACCGTTGCGGCTCAAGGGAAAACGCGACCCCGTTCCGGCGTACGAGCTCGTCGGCTTGCGATCACCGGGCGCGGCTCGCGTGGGCCTCGGCGAGGAGGCGCCGTTCATCGGCCGCGACGCCGAGTTCGGCCGGCTCGTCGGCAAGCTGCTCGACGTCGTCGACAGCGGCCGGCCGTCGTCGGTCGTCGTCACCGGCGAGGCCGGCGTCGGCAAGACCCGGCTCGTGGTCGAGCTCGACCGGTTCGCCGCGGAGGTCCCGGCCGCGCGCATCCTGTGGGGACGCTGCCCGCCGTACGGCGAGGGGCGCGACCTCGCGCCGCTCGCCGAATGGATGCGGGTCGCGTTCGGGATCAGCGACGCCGACGACGCGGCGAGCGCCGAGGCGAAGGCCGTCCGTACTCTCGCCCGGCTCGCGGTCGCGGCCGCCGACCTGCCGACATCCGCGGCGACGACCGACCGGTTGCTCGCGCTGCTCGGCATGGTCGAGTGGGCGCCGCTCGGACCACGGGACACCGCGACGCCCGGGCAGGTCGAGCCGGTCGCGCGCGATCCGTTCGTCGACGCGGTGACGACGGTCCTGCGCGGCCTGGTCGTCGACGGGCCGCTGGTGCTCGTCGTCGACGACGCGCAGTGGGCGACGTCCGAACTGTTGCGCGCGCTCGGCCGGCTCACCGACTCCTTGACCGGCCCCGTGCTCGTGGTCGTCGTCGGGCGCTCGGATCTGCTCGACCTCGACTGGTGGTCGCAGTTGCCGGCGCTCGAAGTGCTGCCGGTCGCGCCGCTCGACGATCCGGCGAGCGAGCGGTTGCTGCGCGCCTACCTCGGCGGCGCCGACCTCGACCCGGACACCCGCGACGTGATGCTGGCCCGCGCGCAGGGCAACCCGTTCTTCCTCGCCGAGCTGCTGCATCTGCTCGTGGATCGCGGCCTGCTGCAACGGATGGGCGACGGCTGGCGCCTCACCGGCGAGCTGCCGCGAGAGGTGCTCCCCGCCGGTGTGCAGGCCGTCCTGGCGGCCCGGATCGACAGCCTCGATCCGCCGGCCAAGGCGGTGTTGCGGGACGCGTCGATCGCCGGTGGACGGTTCGGCGTCGAGATGGTCCAGGCGTTGGAGCCGGCCGCCGACGAGGCGGCGGTCAACGCCGGGCTGGCCGAACTGCTCGACCGGGGCATCGTGCGCCCCGCTGACGGCAGCTTCGTCTTCGCGCACACGCTGGCCCAGGACGTCGCGTACGCCGGAATCCCGAAGGCGGACCGCGCGCGGCGGCACGCGCGCCTGGCCACGTGGGCGACGCAGCACCTGCGCGGACCCGCCGGCGAGGTCGACGTCCTCGTCGCGACCCAGGCCGAGCAGGCCTACGCGCTGGCGACCGAGATGGGCCTTCCGGTCGACGATCCGGCCTGGCAGGCGCGGGTCGCGGGGGTCGACGCGCTGGTGCGGCTCGGCCAGGCTGCCCTTGCCCGGGACGACAACAGCCGGGCGGACGCGGTGTTCTCGCGGGCGTTGAGCCTCGCCGGCGACGCGGTCGAGGCGGCGCTCATCGGCCGGGCCGCGGCCCGGGTCGCGCTGCACCGGCTCGACGAGGCCGAGGCGGATCTCGCCGGCCCGCGGCACTCGACCGATCTACGCCGACGCGCCGCTGCGCTCGTCGTCCTCGGCGACCTGCTCCGCCGCCGAGGCGACGTACCCGCCGCCGTCCAGGTGCTCGTCTCGGCGCTCGCCACCGCCAGCGAGGCCGGATTCGACCGGGTGACCGGCGAGGCGCTGCGCCAGCTCGGCATGGTCGACTACCGCGCCGGCCGGCTGGCCGCGGCCGAAGGCCGGTTCCGCGACGCGCTCTCCCTCGCCCGGCGGGTCGGTGACACCCGGGGCGCGGGCTGGGCGTTGCAGCACCTCGCCTGGACCGCGACGACGCGGGGCGACTACCCGCTGGCCGAGCAGGTGCTGGCCGAAGCGGCGGAGGTGTTCGCCGGCGTCGACGACGACGGCGGGCTGTCGTGGTGCGCGGGCACCGAGGCGTTCGTCCGGCTGCTCCAAGGGCGCTTCCGGGAGGCGCGCGGGCTTGCTCGCGGGCTGCTGCCGCTGGGCCGGGCGCGCGACGACCAGTGGGGGACCGCCGCGTGCCTCACGATCGACGCGTTTGCCGCCGCCGAGCTCGGCCGGGTCACCGGGGCGCTCGAACAGTCCGACACGGCGCTGGAGATGTTCCGCGCCCTCGGCGACACGTGGGGGCAGGCCCTCGCGGGGGTCGCCCGGGCCGCCGCGCTGCGCGGAGCCGGCCGGCCGAAGGACGCGGTGAAGGCGATCCGAGCCGCGATCGAGCTGTCCGAGCGGGCCGAGCAGCCGGTGACCGCGGCGCTCGCGCTCTCGCTGCTCGGCTACTGCCGGCTCGACCTCGGCGATCTCGCCGGTGCCGAGGAGGCCGCCCGCCGGGCCCTTGACGCCGCGGCGCCGCTGGACCTGAAGCCGGCCGCGCTGGTCGGCCCGAAGGTGCTGCTCGGCCAGGTGCACCGCCGCCGCGGCGAGCTCAAGCTCGCGTTGCCGCTGCTGGCCGAAGCCGAGATCTGCCGCGAGGAGACGTCGCTGATCTTCCCGCGCCGGCAGGCGCTCGCCCACCTCGCCGGCGTCCGGCTGGAGACCGGCGACGTCGCCGGCGCGATGACCGGCATCCACGACGCGCTGGCCGTACCGGCCGAGGACGTACGGTCGCGCATCGTCGCGTTGCGCGTGCTCGCCAACGTCCTCGACGCCGCGGGCGACCGCCCCGCCGCGGTCTACGCCGGCCGGCAGGCGGTCGCGCTGGCCGGCGCGACCGAGATGCGCAGCGAGCTGGCCGCGAGCGAGAAGGCCCTCGCCGCCCTCACCCGATGATCGTCGCTAGCGGGCCCGGCGCTCCAACCGGTCGGGGTCGAGCAACAACACGCTGCGCCCTTCGATGCGCAGCCAGCCTCGCGTCGCGAACTCCGACAGCGCCTTGTTCACCGTCTCCCGGCTCGCGCCGACGAGCTGGGCGAGCTCTTCCTGGGTCAGGTCGTGGCGGACCCGGACCCCGTCGCCCTCCGCCGTACCGAACTTCTCCGACAGGTCGAGCAGCGCCTTCGCGACCCGGCCGGGTACGTCGCTGAAGACGAGGTCGGCCATTGCTTCGTTGGTACGGCGCAGCCGCAGAGCGAGGGCCTGCAGCAGGTGCACCGCTACCCCGGGGCGTTCGAGCAGCAGTGGCCGCAGATCGTCGTGGTCGAGCGAGGCCAGCCTGCTGTCGGTGACCGTCGTCGCCGTCGCCGTTCGCGGCCCGGGATCGAACAGCGACAGCTCGCCGAACATCTCGCCCGGGCCGAGCACGGCGAGCAGGTTCTCCCGGCCGTCGGCGGCGGCGCGTGAGATCTTCACCTTGCCGTCGAGGACGACGAACAGCCGGTCGCCGGTGTCGCCTTCGTGGAAGATGTGGTGCCCGCGCTCGAGCGCGCGGGTGCTCATGACGGATTCGAGTGCGGCCGCCGCGTCCTCGTCGAGCGCGGCGAACAGCGGCAACCTCGCCAGCGTCGCGTCCACGAGCGTCAGTGTGGCCTAGATCAGTCCCGTGCGGCGACTCGCCGGGCGTGCAGGCGGGCCCGCAGCGACCGGCGGTTCCAGTACCGGTCGAGCGCTTCGCCCAGACCCTGGCTCACAAACGTCTCGACCTCGTCGGGCCGGGCGCGGTCGAAGAACTCGACGAGTTGGTCGGCGACCGACTCGACCCGCAGCGGCGCCTCGACCCGTTCCATCGCGAGCAACAGCAACATCAGCGCGCCCGGAAAGACGAGCGCGATAAAGCCGAGCATCGTGTCGATGTCCCCCGTGAACCGGCCGCCTACACGCTCGACCGCTCAGGCAGAGACCGCGCGCACCGTCTCGCGGCTCGGCAACGCCGACAAGCAGAGCTCGGGCTGTTCGCGGTAACGCGCGATCAACTCGCCGGTCGCGGCCGCAAGCCGTTTGTGCAAGGCGGTGCGGTACGCCGAGAGCTGCGCTTCGGCCCGCATCAGGTCGTGCGCCAGCCGGTGGTTGTGCGGGTCGTCGCCGAGTCGCGGCTCGCGCGCCCACAGTTCGGCGAGATCGGGCAACGGCGGGATGTCGTCGAGCGGGAGCACCCGCATCAGCGCGGATCGGCCGCTGTCGATCCGGGCCTCGGTGAACACGCTGCGCAGGTTGTCGACGGTCGTCGGAGTGCCGACGTCGGTGGCCCGGACCAGGTCGAGGCGGGCCTGGACGATCCGGCGCCAGTACGACACCCGGCTCTCCTCGGCCGACAGCGTCTGCCGGTACGTGCGCAACCCGCCGAGAGACAGGTGTGCGAAATCGGGGCTGCGCTCCGGCACCGAGCGGAACCGCCCGGTGTCGCTGGTGGGTCTGTTGCCCATCGTCACTCTCCGTAACCGTTGACTGCGGCATCGGCGGGGTTCGCAAAATGCTTGAGTCCACCGCGACGCCGATCACCCGCTCGGCGTAGGGAGCGCCCGCCGTACTCTCGTCGGGTGCCCGCTTCGTCCCGTGCCCCTGTCGCGGGCAGCTGGGTCGCGGGCAGCTGGGCCGCGGGCGACCGGGCGGCCGAGACGCCGACCGCGCGGGTACGCCGGGCCCGCCGGATGGCGAAGGCGCTGGCCGAGGCCTATCCGGACGCGCACTGCGAGCTCGACTTCACCAGCCCGCTCGAACTGCTCGTCGCGACGATCCTGTCCGCGCAGTGCACGGACAAGCGGGTCAACGAGGTCACGCCGGTTCTGTTCGCCCGGTACCGAAGCGCCCGCGACTACGCCGGCGCGGACCGGGCCGAGGTCGAGGACATCATCCGCTCGACCGGATTCTTCCGGGCGAAGACGAACAGCCTGATCAAGCTCGGCCAAGCCTTGGAAGAGCGATTCGACGGCGAGGTGCCGGCCCGGCTCGCCGACCTCGTGACGCTGCCCGGGGTCGGCCGCAAGACCGCGAACGTCGTCCTCGGCAATGCGTTCGGGATCCCCGGCATCACCGTCGACACCCACTTCGGCCGGTTGTCGCGGCGGTTCGGCTGGACCACCGAGGACGACCCGGTGAAGGTCGAGCACGAAGTCGGCGCGCTGTTCCCGAAGAAAGACTGGACCGTGCTCTCGCACCGGTTGATCTGGCACGGCCGCCGGGTCTGCCACTCCCGCCGGCCGGCCTGCGGCGCATGCCCGCTCGCGCGGTGGTGCCCGTCGTACGGGATCGGGCCGACCGATCCGGTGCAGGCCGCCAAGCTGGTGAAGAGCCCGGCCGAGGTGGCCACGAGCCTGTGACCGCCCGTATCGCTGCGCTGGTCGCGCTCGTCGTCCTGGCCGCCGGTGCGTGCACGGGGTCCGGCTCGCCGTCCGGGCCGGGCGCGCCGGCCGGCCCGACGCATGCCCAACTGCTCGCCCGGGCGGCGCTCGATCCGTGCCCGCCGTCGACCGCCGGCTTGCACGTCGCGCACGGTCTGCCGAACCTCACGCTCTCGTGTCTCGGAAGTGGCCCGGCGGTGCACCTCGCCGGCCTGCGCGGGGTCCCGACCGTCGTGAACATCTGGGGTTCCTGGTGCGGGCCGTGCCAGGCCGAGGCGAAGTACCTCGCCGCCGTGTACGACGCGATGAAACCGCGGGTGCGCTTCCTCGGCGTCGACACCGAGGACAGCAACGACAGCGCGCTCGACTTCGCCGCCCACGTCGACCCGCCGATGCGCTACCCGTCGGTCGTCGACGAGCAGAAGCAGGTGCTCATCGGCCTCGACCTGATCAGCGCGGTCCCGAGCACCGTGTTCGTCGACGCGAGCGGTCGCGTCGTGCACAAGGCGGCGGTCGCGTACGGCAGCGTCGCGCAATTGCGCGCCGACATCGCGCGCTACCTCGGCGTCCGGTCGTGACCGCGCCGCCCGGGTGGCTCACGCCGCTCGTCGACGCGGTTCGCGACATCCGCGCGTCCGACCTGATGCCGCGCATCGGCGAGCCGGACGAGAACGTACGCCGCTCCGCCGTCCTCGCACTGTTCGGCGAGACCGAAGTACGCGGACCCGACGTGCTGTTGATCCAACGCAGCGCCCACCTGCGCAGCCACGCCGGCCAGCCGGCGTTCCCCGGTGGCGGGGTGGATCCGGACGACGGCGGCCCGGTCGGCGCGGCGTTGCGCGAGGCGGCGGAGGAGACCGGGCTCGACCCGGCCGGTGTCGAGGTGCTCGCCGTACTGCCCGACCTTTGGGTGCCGCCGTCGGCGAACGTCGTCACGCCGGTGCTCGCGTGGTGGCGCGAGCCGAGCGAGGTCTCGCCGGCGGATGCGTACGAGGTCGCTTCGGTCGCGCGGGTGCCGGTCGCGGACCTCGTGAATCCGGCGAGTCGGTTGCAGATCCGGCACCCGAGCGGTTGGATCGGCCCAGCGTTCCGAGTCGCGGACATGCTGGTCTGGGGTTTCACCGCCGGCGTTCTCGACCGGCTGCTCGATCTCGGTGGCTGGACCCGTCCGTGGGATCAGTCGGTGGTCGAAGACCTGCCCGAGGACGTGCTTGCCCTCGCGCTGCGCCAGCGGCGTGACGCCGAAGGTCGGGAGGGGCGGTAGCAGGTGGACCTGCTCGACCTCGTCCTGATCCTCGCCTGCGTCGGCTTCGCCATCAGCGGATATCGGCAGGGCTTCATCATCGGTGTGCTGTCGTTCTGCGGCTTCTTCGGCGGCGGCGTGCTCGGGGCGACGTACGGGCCGGCGCTGCACTCGGCGTTGGGGCTGCACGGCCGCTCGCCGGTCTTCGGACTCGTCGTCGTGTTCGTCGCGGCCGCGGTCGGCCAGATCCTCGCGACCTTGCTCGGCGACGTCGTCCGCCGCAAGATCACCTGGCACCCGGCCCGCCAGGTCGACGCGGCAGCGGGGGCGGTCGTCAGCGTCGTCTCCGTGCTGCTGGTCGCCTGGGTCCTCGGGACCGCTCTCGCCCACAGCGCCCTGACCGGAGTCGCGGGCGAGATCCAGCACTCGACGATCCTCACCGCGATCGACAACATCCTTCCGGACAGCGCGAAGACCTGGGACTCGGCGTTCCGGCGGCTGGTGCAGCGCAACGGCTTCCCGCAGGTCTTCGGCGCGATCGGGGCCGAGCACATCGTGCCGGTCGATCCACCCGACCCGGCGGTGGCGAACAGCCCGGCGGTCAAGGCCGCCGAACCCGACATCGTGAAGATCATCGGCATCGCGCGGTCCTGCCGCCGCCAGCTCGAAGGCAGCGGTTTCGTCTACGCCGATCACCGGGTCATGACCAACGCGCACGTCGTCGCCGGCGTGCGCTCGCCGCAGATCCGTACGCCCGAGGGCCAGACGTACGACGCCACCGTCGTGCTGTACGACCCCAGTCGCGACGTCGCCGTGCTCTACGTCCCCGACCTCAACCGGACCCCGTTGTCCTTCGCCGGCCAGGCGCATTCCGGCCAGAGCGCGGTGGTCGCCGGGTACCCCGAGAACGGGCCGTTCCGGCCGGTCGCGGCGCGGGTCCGCACCCTGCAGCAAGCACAAGGGCCGGACATTTACCAGTCCCGCCAGGTGACCCGGCAGATCTACTCGATCTACGCCGTGGTCCGGCCGGGCAACTCGGGCGGGCCGCTGCTCGCGACCGAGCCGGGCAAGGTGTACGGCGTCGTGTTCGCCGCCGCCGTCGACGACCCCAACACCGGCTACGCGTTGACGGCGCAAGAGGTCTCCGGTGACGCCACCCGCGGCGCGACCGCGACCGCGGCCGTGTCGACCGAGAGCTGTGACTAGCCGCTAGCCGGATTGCTGCAGCGGCGGCGGGCGGCGGGCCTGCTCGATCGATCCCGCCGCGCCTTCCGCCCACGAGCGCAGCCCGTCGACATCGAGCCCGTACGGCGACGTGCCGGCCCACGGGAGCAACGACTCGGCGCTGCGTAACAACAGCGCGCGCGAGCCGGTCGCGTTGCCGCGCTGCGCGTGGGTGATCCCGACCGCGAGCTGGGCCAGGCCGCGCCACAGTTCGCGGTCGGTGTCGGTGGACTTCCAGACCGCCTCGAACACTTCGTGCGCACGGAACGCGAGGCCCTCGGCGAGCAGATCCCGGGCCAGGTCGACCGCCTGCTCCGGCGGCAACGCCGGGGGATCATCGGCGGCGGCGGGCTCGGCGGCGCGGTCGAGCGGCCGGCCGGTCGGGTCCCGCGGCCGGGCGTTGCGCGGCCGGCCGGCGCCGTCGCGATCGCGGTCGGCCGTCATCGGCGGCACCAGTCGACGATCGCCGCGGTGACCTCGTCCGGCCGTTCCTGGTGCGGGAAGTGGCCGACGCCGGGCAGCGGCAACCACTCGTACTCGCCGCTGACGTACCGGCCGGATCCGTTCGCCGTCTCCGGCAGGACGCACGGATCGAGTTCGCCGTGCACCTGCAGCGTCGGGGCGGACACGGCGCGAGCCATCGCCGTACGGAACCGGCGCCCGTCAGCTCGCGGCACCGACCGGATCGCCCACCGGTAGTACTCCAGCGCGCAGTGCGGCGCGGCCAGGATCTGCATTGCGTCCCGGCAGCGGCGTTCCGTCTCCTGGTCGGGGAACCCGGGACCGCCCCAGGCGTGCAGCAGCCCGCCGACGTTGCGCGCGTCGTCGGCGACAAGCCAGCGCTCGGGATGCCACGGCAGCTGGAACCGGGCCATGTACCGGCTGGCCCGGCGTTGCCGGGAATGGGCGAGCGCAGGCAGCCAGCGCAGCGGGTGCGGCGCCGAGATGGCGACGACGCGCTCGACCAGCGGGGCGTGCAAAGCGGCGAGCGTCCAGGCGAGGTGGCCACCCCAGTCGTGACCGACGATCGTCGCCCTGCGCTCGCCCATCGCGCGGACGAGCCCGGCGACGTCGGCCGCGAGGGTCGGCGCGTCGTACCCGCGCGGGGGCTTGTCGCTGGCGCCGTAGCCACGCAGGTCGGGAGCGACGACACGGAAGCCCGCCTCGGCGAGCCCACTGATCTGGTGCCGCCACGACCACCAGAACTCGGGAAAGCCGTGCAGCAGCACGACGAGCGGCCCGCTGTTCGCGGTCATGGGACCGGCCTGGACCGTGTGCAGCCGGATGCCGTTGGCGGGGACGTCGCGATGGGTCCACGGCCCGTCGATCAGGACGGCCGAGTCCTCGACGAGCCGGCGTTCGGCCATCAACAGCTTCCGTCGATCAGGAGTGCGAGGCGCGCAGGTCCTCGAGGTCGGGGTCGGGCGCGATGGTCGGGTGCTTCGCCCAGGTGATGTCGTCGCGGACGGTGCGAATGGTGCGCTGCGGGCCGCGGATCTTGATGACCTTGCCCAGGCCTGCCATCGCGAGCAGGCCGGCGAGCCCGCCGAACGCCCCGCCGATCACCAGGAAACCGGCCCAGAACGGCAGATCCGCGCCCTCGGAGATCGCGAGCGCGGCCGCGACCGACAGGAAGACGAACGCGAACAACCCGACGAACCCGGCTCCGCCGAGGAAACCGGCGCCGATGCCGGCGCGTTTCGCCTCGGCGGCGATCTCCGTCTTCGCGAGCTCGATCTCCTTGTGGACGAGCAGCGACAGGTCGCGGGTGGCCGTGGCGACCAGGTCGCCCAACGATTCGTCGCTGTTCCTAGCTGCCGCCACGGTCGGCCCCCTTGCTCGCGATCACGGGGAGATTGTGCTCGGCCGCGTGTTCCATGTCCGAGCCGGTACCCGGGCGAGCAGGTTCGGACACGACATGCGAACGGCGTCCCGCAGGACGCCGTTCACTGGCACGGCCTCCGGGTGACCAAGCGCCGGCTCGTGTCGTCGGCCAGGGACGAGCCCTGGACTCGGCTGCCTCCAGCGGCTGACGCCCGCGTGGGTGCCCGGACTTCGTGCACGGAACCCTCACGGGAGGGAACGTGGCCCAACGCCGCAATGGTTCCGTGACCGTGTTGTACCGCCGTTGCGGTGGCTTTGGCTAGACCCCACTTTTGCGACAATTGGTTCACTGACCGTGGCGGGGTCCCGATCCCCACGGAATTTTTTTCGGGCCGGTGTTTAGCCTTCGTGCGGCCGGGAACGCCACTCTCGCTGCGGGCATGCCCGCAACCCCAGATCGGGTCCGGCTCGTCCCCCCCGGAGTCGGATCTCGCGACGGCCCCCGCTACCCCCCCGGCGGGGGCCGTCTCATGTCTCGCGGTGGTTTTCCACCGTCGCCTTGGCCTTCTCGCCCTGTCCACAACTGCTCGCCGCGCGTGCCGGCTCACCCGGCCCGGCGGGCAGGGTGACGGGGGAGGTGACATGGCGGCGACGGTGGCGGTGATCGGCATGACCGGCACCCGCGGGGTCGAGTCGGCGATGCGGGCCTGCGCGGTGGCCGGGGTGAATTCGCTGCCGGTGACCGATCGGGTGCAGGTCGCGCGGGCGTGGCGGTCGGCGACCGCGGTGCTGGTGGCGGCCAGCGCGCACAGCTGGACGGCCGGCTTGCCCCGGCGGGCGAGGGTTGCCGTGCTCGACGACATGCCGGCAAGTGAACTTGACGCATGGCGGCTCGCGGTCGGCATCGGTGCGGAGAGCGTCTTCGCCCCGGATCAGGAGCCACGCCGGCTGGTCGAATGGATCGCGCTCGCCGGTGAGCCGGTCGGATCGCCGGCCGTCGTGGTCGGCGTCGCCGGCGCATGTGGTGGCGCGGGTGCTTCCACTTTGGCGGCGGCGCTGGCCTTGCGAGCCGGCGCGTCGTCGACGGTCACATTGATCGACGCCGATCCGGCCGGTGGCGGGATCGACGTCCTGCTCGGGATCGAGAAGAACCCCGGGACCCGCTGGCCGGACCTTCGCGGCAGCCGAGGCGTGGTCGCGGCCTCGGTGCTCGCCGACGCGTTGCCGCGGGCCGACGCCGTCGCCGTGTTGTCGTGGGTCGCCGCGGCGGGTGGTCCGCCACTGCCGGTCGAGGCGATGGATGCGGTGCTGTCCGCGGCGGTTCGGGGCAGCGACCTCGTCGTCGTCGACCTGCCGCGCAGCGCCGACGCGGCGGCCGACCACGCTGCGTCCCGCAGCAGCCACGTCGTCCTCGTGGTGCCGGCGTCGGTTCGCGCGGTCGCTGCGGCTGCTTCGGCGCTCGCCCGCTGGTCGGACGCAGGGGCGGATGTCGGTCTCGTCGTACGGCATCCCGGTCCGGCCGACCTGACGCCCGCAGCCGTCGCCGAGGCCCTGGACCGGCCGTTGCTCGGTGTCCTGCCGGTCGACGCCGGGTTGGCTCACCTCGGCGATCGCGGTCGGTTCGTCCGCGCGCTACGCCGCTCGCCGGTCGGCGCGGCCGCGGGCGAGATCGCGTCTCGCCTGCGTGCGGCGGAGGCGGCATGACCGGCGAGCTGCTCGACGACGTACGGCGCGAGCTGCCGGCCGTCCCGGGCCCGGACGACCTCCGGCACCTCGCGCACATCGTGCGAGCCCGCAGCGGCCCGACCGGGACCGACGGGGTGTGGGACACGGTCGGGCAACTCGCCGGCGAGGTCCTCGGCGCCGGCCCGCTGGAGGACCTGCTCCGCGACGACGAGGTCACCGACATCCTCGTCAACGGGCCCGGCGAGGTATGGATCGATCGCGGTCGCGGCGTCGAGCCGTCAGGACTTTTCCTGCCGGACGAGGCGACGATCCGTGCGCTCGCCGTCCGGCTCGCGGCGTCCTGCGGCCGGCGGCTCGACGACGCCTGCCCGGACGCCGACGCCCCGCTACCCCACGGCCCCCCGGTCCATGCAGTGCTCCCG
>JAICXQ010000058.1 GCA_025980325.1 Frankiales bacterium | reverse complement strand
GTCGAAATTCTGGCCAACTACACGGCTTTTCAGACCTATCGCAAGATGCTGCACGATGGCTGAGCGCGCCGTACGGATCGCGTTGGTCTTCCCCGCGCTGCTCGGAACGTACGGCGACGGGGGCAACGCGAGCGTGCTCGCGCAACGGCTGCGCTGGCGCGGGCACGACGCCGAAGTCGTCGACGTCGCGGTCGACGCACCGGTGCCGGACCAGGCCGACCTCTACGTCCTCGGCGGCGGCGAGGACACCGCGCAGACGCTCGCGGTCAGCCGCTTGTCCGACGGAACCCTGGCCCGGGCGGCGGCCGCCGGCAAGCCGGTGTTCGCGGTGTGCGCGGGCTTCCAGATCCTCGGCGAGACGTTCCTCGACGGGCGCGGCGACGTGCACCCCGGGCTCGGGATCATCGACTGCCGCACCGACCGTCTCGACGGGCCGCGCGCGGTCGGCGAACTGCTCGTCTCGTCGCCGGTCGGGTTGCTCACCGGTTACGAGAACCACGGCGGCCGCACCGTGCTCGGCCCGGCCGCGGCGCCGCTCGGTCGGGTCGGCGCGGGCATCGGAAACGGCGACGGTAGCGTCGACGGCGCGATGCAGGGCAGCGTCGTCGCGACGTACCTGCACGGCCCCGCACTCGCCCGCAACCCGGCGCTGGCCGACCACCTGCTCACCGCGGTCGTCGGCGAGCTGGCGCCGATCGACGACCGCGAAGAAGAGGAGCTACGGCGCGAGCGCTTCGCCGCCATCCGCAAAGCAAACCGAGCCCCCTGGCGCCGCCAATGGCGGCCGTCAGCCCGCAGCAGCTAACGAGAACAGCTGCCGCCGGCACCGCCGACCAGCGTTCCCGGGCTCACGACGGCGCTCACCGTCACCGTGCCCGGGCCGAAGAACGTCACCGACGTCCAGCCCTCGGGGGTCGGTCCGATGCAGGCGGTTCCCGCGGTCACCCGCCAGAATTTCGTCCACCGCAAGAACACCTTCGCCGTACCGGCACCGGTCGCACGCAACGTGAACCGGGACACGTCGAGCGACGTCAGTGTCGCCGGCCCGCTGACCAGCGAGGTCGGGTTGACGACGGACCAGACTCGCCAATGCGCGTCCTGCCAAACGGGTGTGAGGTAGGGCAACGCCGGCCCGGTCAGCAGGCGCCGCTCGCCGGTCTCGGACGCGTCGAGCGCGACGTCCGGCAACGCCACCCAGTGCACGGCGTTGTCGTGCAGCCAGTCGTAGTAGTCGGCCGCGCTGAGGTTGTGCCGGTAGAGCACGGCGTTGTGCTCGAGGTCGACCTGCCGCTCCCATCCGCGCGCGAGGGCGAAATGCGTCGCGAGGTAGTCGGTCTCCCACCGCGCCTTCGTCAGCGGGACTTCGAGCCGTTCGGTCCGGCCGCCGTGCTGGTCGAGGTAGCGGACGAGACCGGTGTAGTACGACGAATGCGCGGACGGGCTGTACGACGTCGCGATCGCGTCCGGCACCGGCGCCAGTTGCCAGGCCAGCAGCGGCAGGCTGCCGACCGCGAGCAGCCAGCGGCGCAACCGGTCGCGGTGGAGAAGTTCGTACGCGGCGAGCGGACCGGCGAACAGCGCGCCGAGCCGTTCGACGTTGCCGCCGATCGGGTTCGGCACCGCGTAGAGCACGAGCCCGGCGAGCGCGTACAGCACCGCGCCGCGACGGACCAACGCCGAGTCGCGGCGCAGCAGTAACAGCGAAAACCCAGCAATCGCAACGACCGCGACCAGGTCCGGCACCTCGAACGGGAAGGTGCCGCCTTCGCCGAACACCTGCGCGGCCGCGATGCCGATCGCCGCGAACCCCAGCGGCCAGACCCGCGGCCACCCGGCGTCCGGCCACCACGCGACCGCGGCGAGGAGCAGGAACGCACCGGCCAGCGGGCTGGCCGCGGAGCACACGACCGCGAGCGCCGCGCACCACACCCGCCGGTCCTCGCGGGCCGCGACGAGCGCACCGATACCGGCGGCGAGACCGAGCGCGAACGGCAGCCGGCCGACGACGAGATCCACCGTCACGACGACCGCGAACCACAGCAACGCGAGGTCGCTGCCGGTCGCGCGGTCGCGCCGCAACAGCCGGGTCAGCGCCGCCGTGGCGGCGACGCACGACAGCGCACCGAGCAGCCGCGCGCCGACGACAGCGGCCACCGGCGGGAACAGCAGCGAGTAGCCCGGCAGCGTGTGCCCGGCGTACCAATGGCTGTCGAAGACCACGAGCCCGTGGTGGCGCAGCAGCCAGACCCGGTAGTTCTGCGCAGGCAGATCCGGGCCGCGGATCCCGACCGCGAGGATGACCGCGCAGAGCGCGGCGGTGACGATCTCCGGCCGCCGGCGGGCGACGTCGAGCAGCCGCATCGGCGCTGACCGAGCCGGACCGGCGCTCGCCGCGCCGGCCTTCGGATCGGCGACGGTGACGGCCATCCGCGTCTCCCGCCGCTCGACGACTAACCCACCCGGCTGCTTCGAGTATCGCCGATGAGCGCCGGCACCACGGCGAGCGCGGCGCCGGTGGCGACGACGACGCCGGAGTCGTTGAGCAGCGTGCCGAGTACGCCGACGACCGCGACTGCGACCAGCGGCGCCCGCAGCCTCGCCGGAACCCGCTCGCGCAACCTCACAGCGGCGACCACGGTCAGCGCGACGAAGACGTCGAGAGCGACGTTGCCGAACGAACGCACCATCGCCCGCCACTTGCGGTCGGCGACGGGATCGAGATGACCGTGGACGAGGTCGGCGACGAACCGGCCGATGTGGGTCCGCCGGTCCGGCGGGCGGGCCGCGTCGATCGCGCCGATCGCCACCGCGAGCGCGAGGGTGACGCCGGCCACGACCGCCGCCCGTCGCCAGGTGACCCGTACGCCGGCGACCAGCGCGGCCAGCAGGACGACCGCGGGGAACAGCGCCAGCAGGCCGCCCAGGTCGTCGCCGAGCGACGGCAGCGCGTCGACGGCGAGCGCGACGAACCCGATGCCGCCGACGATCGCGATCCGATTGCGTCTGCTGGACACACGGCCGGCGAGCACCCCGGCGCAGAACAGCGCGGACGCGGCCATGAGCGCGAACGCGAGATTGCCCATGCCGTGGAACCGCCCGGCGATGATCGGGTTGTCACCCATCGGCGCGGACAGGTCGAGTGGCGCACCCGCGAGCTGATCGGTCACGAGGACGAGCGCGGTGAACGCCGGGACCGCGAGCAGCGCGGCGCTCCGGTGCCGCCGCCGTTCGAGCACCGTGACCATCGCGCCGGCGATGACGGATCCGGCCGCGACGAGGCCGGCGTACGCGGCGGTCCCCCACCGCCACCACGGCAGCACCTGGACGACAAAGGTGAGCACCGGCGCGGCCGCGATCGCGCGCGCGACGAGCCAAGCCTCGCGGCGGCCGGCGAGCAGCAGCGCGAGCATCGCCGCGGCGATCAGTGCGAGAGTGTTGCGGGTGCCGCCGCTGACGTCGGCCGCGGCGCGCGCATGCCGGTCGTCGTCGGCGAGACTCGCCGCGGACGGATGGTCGCCGGCGACCCGTTGCAGCGGCCGGCCGATGACGGTGTCCGGCAGTGACCGGCCGGTGGTCATCGCGACCAGGGTCGCGGTCAGATCGACGAGCTGGACGTAGCCGTCGCGACCGGTCGAGGCGGACCTGAGCCCGCCGGGGCCCCAGCCGGGGCCCGACACGATCACGGTGTGCAGGTGCGCCGGGCCGGTGGCGTTGTCGCTGATCCCGGCGACGATGACGATGGCACCGTCGCCTTTCTGCTGCCGCTGGCGGTCGATCTCCGCGTCGAGTACGGCTCGCCGGGCGGCCCGCTGGGCGCCGCCGACGCCGTACAACTGGGTGTCGATCGCCACCGACAGACCGGAACCCTCCGGCCCGCCGGCCGCTCCGGTGAGCAGGACGGCGGCGACCGGATCGAGCGCGACGGCGCCGGAGACGGTGTCGCCCAGCAGCCCCACCACTGGATGGAACGTGGTCGATCGGTAGCGAAGGCCGGCCACGTCCCACAGCGGCAACGACGGCGGGCAGTCGGCGATGCCGCTCGGCACGCGGGTGCCGGCGGACAGTTCGAGCAGCGCGTCGCCGCACCGGGTCGCCTCGCCCGAACTGCGCACCGACAGGTTGCCGACCGACGACGTGCGGGCGAGCTGCAAGAGCGCCGGCATGTGCGCCACATCGGACCACTGCAGGTCGGGGACGCCGATAAAGAGCACGTGCGTGGCCGGCCCGGCGGCGGCGGCCGGAGTCGGGCACAGCAGCGCGAGCAACCCGAGCAGCCCGATGGCCGCGGCCGCAACCACCCGCCGCGACTTGTCAGCACCTGAGGTGGCTATGGCGACACCACGTGCTGACAGGTGCGGCACTAGCCCTCGTCGGTCAGGACCTCGACCGGGCCCAGGCCGGTCTCCCGCAACTCGTCCACGACGGCCGAGGCGTCGCCGACGACGACGGCCACCAGGTCGTCCGGGCGCAGCCGCGTCGCCGCGGCGGCGTTGACCGCATCGAGGTCGACGTCGAGCACCTCTTGCCGCAGCCGGTCGTAGTGGTCGTCCGGCAGGTCGTGCACGACGAGGTCGGCCAGCCCGGCGGCGACCGCACCCGGCCCGGCGAAGTTGATCGGGAACACCCCGGCGCGATACGACCGCGCCTGCTCCAGCTCGGCCGCGGTCGCTCCGCCGTCGTGCATCGTGCGGATCTCGGCCACCGCGTCGGCCAGCGCGGGCGCCGTCACCTCGGTCTGCACCGCGGAGCGGGCGAGGAACACCCCCGCGTCGCGGCGGGTGTCGAACGCGCCGAACGCGCCGTAGCTGTAGCCCTTGTCCTCGCGCAGCCGGTAGTTCAGCCGGGAGTTGAACATCCCGCCGAGGACGAGCGCCATCGTCGTCATCGGCACGTAGTCGGGGGTACGGCGATTCGGCCCGTCGTGGCCGGCGTAGAGCATCGACTGCACCGAGCCGGGCCGGTCCACGACGACGACGCGACGGCCCTCGACCCGGGGCTCCGGCGGGACCGTCGTGGCCGTGCCGGCCCGGCCGCCGATCCAACCGGCGAACACGGCGCGCGCCGCCGCGTCCGTGTCGACGGTGTCGAGGTCGCCGACGACGATCAGCGTCACGGCGTCCGGCTGAAGCCCGCCGACGTGGAACGCCCGGATGTCGTCCGGAGGCAGCGCCGCGACGGTCTCCGCCGTACCGCCGTCGGGAACGGCGTAGCGGCAGCCGGCGGCCCAGACCGCCGACCCGAACGCGGCGCCCGCGCGCGGACCCGGCTGGCTCTGGTCGAGCCGGATCTCGTCGACCCGTTCGTCGCGCACCCGCAGCAGCGACGGCTCGTCGAGGTGCGGCTCGCGAACCGCGGCGGCGAGCAGCTCGGCCGCGCCGACGAGGTCGCCGACCGGCACCTCGAACCCGCAGCGCAGGGAGTCCCAGTCGGTGTGCGACCGCCAGGTGGCGCCGAGGCGTTCACCCGCGACCGCGAAGCCGTACGCGTCGTACGGGCCGGCGCCCTCGGACAGCGCCCGGACGACGATCTCGGCGACGCCCTCCTTGCCGGCCGGTTCGGTGACCGCGCCGGCGTCGGCGACGAGCGAGATGACGGCGAGCGGCTTGCCCGGCAGGTGGCAGGTGATGACCCGGCCGCCGGCGACCTCGCGCCGCTCGAACTTGGGGAACGACCACGGCCGCGGCGGGCCCGGCGTCGGGCGGTCGGCGACGAGCCCGCTCACGCCGCCTCCTCCGCGTTCTCGGCCGGTTCGAAGACGAGGACGACGCGGTTGTCCGGGCGCAGGTACTCCCGGGCGACCTTCGCGACGTCACCGGCGGTGACCGCGAGCTGCCGCGGCAGCAACGCGTTGACCAGGCCGGGATCGCCGAACAGCGTCGTCAGCTGGCTGAACGTGTCCGCGCGGCCGTCGACGGTCGCGAGGTGGTGCAGCCACATGCTGGTGTGCACCGCACGGGCGCGCTCCATCTCCGCCTCGGTCACGCCGTCGGCGAGCCCTTCGGCGATCTCGTGGTACGCCGCTTCGAGCTCGCCGATGTCGGCGCCCTCACGGGCCGGCAGGTCGGCGATGAACACGGTCGCGCCCGCGACGAACGGCCAGGTGCTGGTCACGTCGCCGTCGGGGGCCTGCAGCAGGCCGCGGTCGAGGACCAGCGACTTGTACAGCCGGCAGCCGCGGCCGCCGCCGAGCACGATCGCGGCGAGCTCGAGCGCGTCGAATTCGGGCGTGCCGAACGGCGGGCAGCGGTACGCGACGAACACGCGCGGCACCGGCACCCGGTCCGGCACCGTCAGGCGTACCTCTTCGCCGATCCGCGCGGGCAGGTCGCTCGGCGGGCTCGGCGGGTACGCGCCCTTTGCGGGGATGCCGCCGAAGTAGCGCCGCACCGCGGCCAGTGTCGCGTCGGTGTCGACGTCGCCGACGATCGACAGGACCGCGTTGTCCGGGCCGTACCAGGTCGAGTAGAAGCCGCGGGCGTCCTCCAGCGAGGCCGCGTCGAGGTCGGCCATCGAGCCGATCGTCGAGTGCTGGTAGGGATGACCTTTGGGCCATGCATGGGTGTGCACGAGGTCGAGCCACGCGCCGTACGGCTGGTTGTCGCGGGTCTGGCGCTTCTCGTTCTTGACGACCTCGCGCTGGTTGTCGAGGTTCTGCTGGTCGAGCGCGTCGAGCAGCCCGCCCATCCGGTCGGCCTCCAGCCACAGCGCGGTCTCGAGGTGATGCGCGGGCACGGTCTCGTAGTAGTTCGTGCGGTCGCACCACGTGGTGCCGTTGAGGGTGCCGCCGGCGGCGGAGATGAGCCCGAAGTGGTCGTTGCGGCCGACGTGCGTGGAGCCCTGGAACATCAGGTGTTCGAACAGATGCGCGAACCCGGTGCGTCCGGGCGACTCGTGCCGGGAGCCGACGTCGTACCAGACGTTCACCGCGGCCACCGGCGCGAGGTGATCCTCGCTGACGACGACACGGAGCCCGTTATCGAGGGTATGGAGCGTGTACGGATAATCCGGCAGGACGGGCACGACGGTCAGCATACGAACGCGTTGACTCAGTCGGAAGGTCTGCGTCAAACGAGATCGAGGGAGAAGCGATGAGATCGGGTCGATACGCCGCTGCCGTTTGCCTCGCAGCGGGGACGGTCGGCGTTGCCGCGCTCGCGCTGCCTCCCGCGGCCGGTGGTGCCGCGCCGCGCGTGCTGCGGGTCGGGACCTGGAAGGGCATCGCCGGCACATACGCCTCGATCCAAGCGGCCGTCGACGCGGCGAAGCCGGGCGACTGGGTGCTCGTCGGCCCCGGCGACTGGAAGGAAGTCGGCGACGAGACGACGCACAAGCCCGCCGCCGGTACGCCGGGCTGGGGTGTCACCATCGCGACGCCGGGCGTGCACCTGCGCGGGATGAACCGCAACACCGTCGTGGTCGACGGGACCAAAGCCGGTACGCCGCAGTGCTCGTCCAACCGCGCGGACCAGAACTTCGGCGGCAGCGCCGGCCGGTCCGGCATCGTCGTCGACAAGGTCGACGGCACGTACATCGAGAACCTCACCGTCTGCAACTTCCTCGGCGAAGGCAACCAGATCTGGTGGAACGGCGGCGACGGCAGCGGCAAGGTCGGCATGGGTACCTATTGGGGCAACTACCTGACCGCGACGACGACGTACTGGTCCGCGAGCGATCCGGCCGGCACCTACGGGATCTTCGTGTCCAACGCGAAAGGCCCGGGCAGCATCAACTACACCTACGCGAGCAACATGAACGACTCGTCGTACTACATCGGCGCCTGCGCGGACTGCAACGCGGTGCTCGACCATCCGTGGGCCGAGCACAGCGCACTCGGCTACAGCGGCACCAACTCCGGCGGGCACCTGATCATCGAGAACGGGAAGTGGGACGACAACCAGAGCGGCATCGTCACGAACTCGCAGAACAACGACGACGCACCGTCGCCGCAGGACGGCGCCTGCACTCCGGGCGGCACCCAATCGTGTGAGATCTGGCGCAACAACGAGGTGTTCAATAACAACGACCCGAACGTGCCGCAGGACACCGGTGCGGCGTCGGCCGGCCCGGTCGGCACCGGCATGGTCATCGCCGGGGGTCGCACCGACACCGTCGTGGACAACGACATCCACGACAACGGCGCGTGGGGCGTGCTGACCGTTCCGTACCCCGACCCGGAGGTCCCGCCGAGCGGCATCGGGCAGAACTGCAACGGCGGCTTCGCCGGCACGCCGGCCACGACGCTCGTCGGGACGACCGGCACGGTGCCGTGCTACTTCAGCGACTGGGGCAGCGAGATCGCGCACAACACGTTCGCCAACAACGGATCGTTCGGCAACCCGAGCAACGGGGACATCGCCGACCTCTCGCAGCCACCGCCGGAGGACCCGACCGCGCCGGCGAACTGCTGGCACGACAACACCAACTCCGGCGGCACGCTGTCGCAGTGGCCGACGACGTTGCAGACGACGCAGGCGACCTGCGGCGGCAACGTCTACCCGGACCCGGCGTCGACGGCCGTGCTGACGTTGCAGGCGTTGTGCGACACCGACTTCCTGTCGCAGGCGTCGTCGTCGGCGCCGTCGTGCTCGCTACCGGTCGTCGCGAGCTACCCGAAGACGACGGCGGTCACGGTGAAGCCGCTGCCGGCCGGACTGGTGACAATGCCGGATCCGTGCGCGGGCGTGCCGGTGAACCCGTGGTGCCCGTCGTCGAAGACGACGTCGGTGGCGGCCCGCCCGGTCGCGTCCGGTCTCGGCGGCCTGGCGACGACGGGCTTGGACGCACGATTGCCGATCGGCGCCGCTGCCGCCGTCCTCCTCGGACTCGGCGCTCTTGCGTTGCGTCGTCGGGCCGGTCAGGACCACTAGGCGGAACCGGGGCGAGCGAGGCGAGAGAGATGCCGCCTGGCGACGACGACCGGCGCGAGGGCTACCCCACTCAGTTGACCTGGCGGTCGCGGCCGGACCAGTACGGCTCGCGCAGCTTGAACTTCTGTACCTTGCCGGTTGCCGTACGCGGGATCGCCTCGACGAAGTCGACCGACGTCGGTGACTTGTAGCCGGCCATCTTCGCCTTGCAGTGCGCGATGACGGCCGCCTCGTCGAGGCCCGTCGTGCCGGGAGCCAGGACGACGACGGCTTTGATCGTCTCGCCCCACTTGTCGTCGGGCACCCCGATGACCGCGCACTCGGCGATGCCGGGCAACGAGTACAGGCAGTCCTCGACCTCGATCGAGGACACGTTCTCGCCGCCGGTGATGATGACGTCCTTCTTGCGGTCGCTGATCGACAGGTAGCCCTCGTCGTCGATCGATCCGCCGTCGCCGGTGTGGAACCAGCCGCCGTCGAGCGCGTCGGCCGTCGCGTCCGGTTGCTGCCAGTAGCCGTCGAGGATGACGTTGCCCCGCGCCAGCACCTCGCCCGCATCGCTGACGTCGAGCCGTACGCCGAGAGCGGGCGCACCGGCGCGGACCAGCTTGTGCGCCGCGGTCGCGATGTCGTCGTCCTTCCACTCGCGTTTGCGCCGGTTGATCGTGAGCAGCGGCGAGGTCTCGGTCAGGCCGTAGATCTGGATGAATTCCCAGCCGAGGTCGGACTCGATGCGTTCGATCGTCTTCGTCGGCGGCGGCGCGCCGGCGCACACCACTCGGGTCGCGCGACCGGCGCCGGGGATCGCGCCCTGCCATTCGCTCGCCGCGTCGAGGACCGCATTGACGACGGCAGGAGCCGCGCACATGTACGTCACGCCGTGCGCCTCGACCCGGCGCAGGATCTCGGTGCCGTCGACCTTGCGCAGGACGATCTGCGGTACGCCGAGGGACGCGGCGGTGTAGAGCATCCCCCAGCCGTTCGCGTGGAACATCGGCAGCGAATGCAGGTAGACGTCCCAGTCGGTGACGCCCGCGTGCAGGCCGAACGTCGCGCAGTTGACCCAGATGTTGCGGTGGGTGATCTGCACGCCCTTCGGGCGGGCCGTCGTACCGCTGGTGTAGTTGATCGTCGCGGTCGCGTCCTCGTCGGCGTTGGCCCACGGCCGCGGCTCGCGATCGAAGCGCAGCAACGCCTCGTCGCTCTGCGCGCCGAGAGTGAACCGGTGTTTCGCCGTGACGGTCGCGAGGTCTTCGAGGGTCGGGTCGACGAGGAGCACACTCGCGCCGGAATGGTCGACGATGTATTCGACCTCCTCCGGCCGCAGCCGGAAGTTGATCGGCACGAGCACCCGGCCGGACGCGGGGACGGCGTAGAAGAGCTCGAGCAGCCGCGCGGCATTCGGCGAGACGACCGCCACCCGCTCGCCCGCGTCGACGCCGAGCTCGTCGAGGCCGGCCTGCACGGCGCGCACCCGGCGGGCGACCTCGCCGTACGTCAGCGATCCGAGGTTGTCGTCACACGTCGGCTCGTCGACGACACCGATCCGGTCGCCGAAGACGGTCTCGGCCCGGTCGAGGAAATCGTTGACGAGTAGCGGGACCTTCATCGAGCTCCTCCGCGGTCGGTACTCAACCTAGGGGAACATTCTCACGCCTTCACTTCGCCGGGACGAGCCCCGCGACGAGAGCGGGCAGAACCTCGCCGATCGGCGCGCGGATGACGGCCGTGGCCATCGCGTCGTACGGCGTCGGTTCGGCGTTGACGACGACGAGGGCGGCGCCGGCGTCGACCGCGACCTGGCACAGGCCGGCGGCCGGCTGCACGGTCAGCGACGAACCGATCGCGAGGAAGACCTCGCCGGTCGCGGCGGCCTTGACGGCGCGTTCGACGACGTCCGGATCGAGTTGCTGCCCGAACGAGATCGTGGCCGACTTCACGATGCCGCCGCAGGCCGTGCAGGCCGGATCGGGTACGTCGTCGCTGACCCGTGCGAGCTGGTCGGCCATCGGCGTGCGGGCGCGGCAGTCGAGGCACTCGGCCCACCAGATCGTGCCGTGCAGCTCGACGACCAGATCGGGATCGGAGCCGGCCCGCTGATGCAGCCCGTCGACGTTCTGGGTGAGCAGCGCGGCCAACCGGTCGCTTCGCTCGAGCGCGACGAGCGCGCGGTGGGCGTCGTTCGGCTGCGCGGTCCATGCGGGATGCGCCTGCCGTGACCGCCAGGCGCGCTTGCGCACCTCGGGATCGGCGACGTAGTCCGCGAGCGTCGACATCCGGGCCGCTTCCGGATTGCGCGTCCACAACCCGTTGGGGCCGCGGTAGTCGGGAATGCCGGAGTCGGTGCTGATGCCGGCGCCGGTGAGAACGGTGACGAGGCGCGCGTCCCTGATCATCCGCGCGACGGCCAGTACGGCGTCCGATTCCGGCACCCGCCCAACCTACGACGGCTGACGTTCGCTACGGCTGCAACACGATGAGCCGGATGCCCGCAGGGAGGCCGGTGACCGGCGCTCCGGACGCGTCGGCCGGGTACTTCAGGTACTCGCGCTGAGTGCGGTCGTTCGCGCCTTTGAACGCGTCGGTCACGTAGAGCAGCGCGTCGTTGCCGCCGCTCACCGAGGTGACGGTCCGGCCCGACGACGCGGTCGCGAGCGAACGGGTCGGGCCGCCGCCGACCGGCACGGTCACCGCGACGTCCGGACACAACTGCACACCGTCGCTCGGGCAGTCGGTTCGTTCGAGAGTGGCGACGCGACCGCCGGCGATCGCGCCCGGCGCTTCGAGTGACCAATCGCTGAGACGACGACCCGGGCGGGTGCTGGATCCCTTGCCGGGCAACAGGTTTTCGACCGCGAGCCCGCCCGGCTCGTCGTTCGCCCCGGTGCATTCGAGCAGCAGGTGGGCGTCGTCCACCCACAGCGCCGAGACGACCCAGGTGCGGCATCCCCAGGTCGAGAGCTCCTCCGGATCGCCATGGGATACGACGAAGCGCCGTACGCCGACGGCGTGCCCATGGTCGAGGTGCGCGGTGTAGATCGCGTCGATGTACTTCGCCGAGTTGAACGCGCCGCTCGTCGCCTGCCACAGCACGGCCGAGCCGTCGGCCGAAAGCGCGACGTCGCTCGGCGTACCGGTGACCGGCAGCGCCACACCGGTCGCGGAGCCGTAGCGGTAGCAGCGAACGGCGGCGCCGGCGTACTCGCCGTTGGAGTCGAGGGTTCCCCACACGACGCACAGCTCGGGGGCGCTCGCGGCATCGAGCGCGATCCGGATCGGGAGCAGACCGGCCTTCGGCGGCGGCACCGACCAGACCGGCCGGGCGTGGCGCTCGCGGTCGACCCGGAACAGGCGCACGACGGGCGATCGACGGCTGACGGCAGCGACGACGAGCCCGCTCGGCGAAGGCGACGGCGACTGCGTCGCGGTCACCGGTGGCGTTGCCGTCACCGACGGCGATGCGGTCGCGACGTGTCCGGCCGGTCGGGTGGCCTGCGGGCTACCGGAGCAACTCGCCGCAGCAAAGACCACGACGGCGGCAACGCCGAGTCGCCACATATCCCCCTGATTCATGCCATTCAGACGCCCCTCGGCAGTGAACGGTTGTCACGCTCGGCGCAGGCCGGCGAGGACCGGCGGCAGGTCGCCGTGGTGCACGACGACGAGTTGCTGGGTCGCGCGGGTCAGGGCGACGTACAGGTCGCGCAACCCGTGGCTGCCGCCGGCGATGATCGACGCCGGGTCGACCAGCACGACGTCGTCGAACTCCAGCCCCTTCGCGGCGGTCACCGTCAGGACCGACACCGGCGCCTCCAACGGCTCCCCCACCGCGACCGAAGGCAGCCGCCCGACCACCGCGGCGAGGACGCCGGTGAGCAGCGACGGCGGCACCAGTACGCCGACCGTTCCGCCGTCGGCAGCGACGTAGGCCGCGGCGGCCGCTTCCGCGACCGCGGCGACGAGATCGTCACCGTCCGGCACCCGGCGGGCGATCGGCGCGACACCCGTGTCGCGCACCGATTCCGGCGCCTTGGCTCCCGGATCGACGGCGTGCAGCACGTCCGCCGCGATCGCCATGATCTCCGTCGGCGTGCGGTAGTTGACCGACAACTCGACCGCGCGCCACCGTCCCGGCGCGACCGGTTCGAGCACGTCCTCCCACGACCGCGCGCCCCACTCCGCGCTGGTCTGCGCGATGTCGCCGACGACCGTCAACGACCGGGTCGGGCAGCGCCGGATCAACATCCGCCAGGCCATCGGCGACAGCTCTTGCGCCTCGTCGACGATGACGTGACCGTAATGCCACGCCGCGTCGCTGCCGGCGCGCTCCGCGACGGACGAGGCGTCCGCACCGCCCGCGTAGCGCGCCGCCACCGTCGCCGCATCCACCCTGATGTCCGTCATCGTGCCCGCGACTACTTCGCGCGCGTACGCGACATCGTCGCGCTGCCGCCGTCGAAGTTGAGCGATTTCAAGCATTTCCTTCGGATCGCCGAGCAGCGCCCACGCCTCGTCGAGCACCGGTACGTCGCCGGTCGTCCATCCGCTCCCGCGATCGCGATGCAACGGACCGGTCGCGCCGGCGTAGATCCGCTCCACCAACTCGGTCGCGCCGACCAGCGGCCACAGGTCGTTGACGAGTTCGCGGAAGTCGTCGTTGCGCATCAGGCTCTGCACGACCCAGCGCTGCCCGGACAGCTCGGCGTCGCGACTCACGACGTCGCGGACCAGCATCCGCAGCAGCTGCTTCGCGAACGTGTAGCGGGCGCGGTTGTGCCGCCGGCCGCTGCGCCGCGCGCGCGACCGGGCGCCGGCGATCTGTTGCGGCGACAGCACCAGCTCGTGCTCGTCGAACACGACGGCGCGCGGCTCGTCCGGCACCCGTTCGAACGACGCCACCGCGTCGGCGACCCGGTCGGCCATCGCGATGTCCGCCTTCGCGGCGGCCGCCGCCGGCGAATCCTCGGCGGTGACGACGACACCGGGGACGAGCGTCGCCAACGTCGCGAGCACGACGCCGGTCTCGCCGAGCGACGGCAGCACCTGCTCGATGTAGCGTAGAAACACCGGGTTGGGACCGACCACGAGGACACCGGTCCGGGCCAGCTGCTCGCGGTGGGTGTAGAGCAGGTACGCCGCGCGATGCAGGGCGACCGCCGTCTTCCCGGTGCCCGGGCCTCCCTGCACGACGAGCACGCCGGACGGGTCGGCGCGGATGACGAGATCCTGTTCGGCCTGGATCGTCTCGACGATGTCGCGCATCCGGCCGGTCCGGCGCGCGGTGAGAGCGGCGAGCAACGCGCCTTCGCCACCGAGCGTCGTGCGGTCCTCGTCGGTCAGGGCCTCGAGGTCGAAGACGTCGTCTTCGACGTCGAGCAGCCGCCGGCCGCGGGTCCGCAGATGCCGGCGCCGTACGACGCCGAGCGCGTCGGTGGCCGTGGCGCGGTAGAACGGCTCGGCGACCGGCGCCCGCCAGTCGACCAGCAGCGTGTCGTGGCTGTCGTCGGTCAGCCCGATCCGGCCGATGTGATGGCGGTCGCCGCCGGTCATGTCGAGCCGGCCGAAACACAGGCCGGATTCGACCGCGTTGAGCTGCGCCAGCCGGTCCTCGTACATCGTCGCGAACGCGTCCCGCTCGCTGCGGTTCTGCGGCGTGCCGCCGCGCTCGCGCCGCCGTACTTCGGCGAGCCGCTCCCGGGTCTGGTCGCGCAGCAGATCGAGGCGGTCGTAGAGCCTGGTGAGATGAGCCTGCTCGCGTTCGACCTCGTCGACTTTGCCGGACAACCGTGAACCCTCCCGGAAATGTGCGGTCATCCAGCCTACGCCCGCTTGCCCGGTCTATTGCAAGACGTACGTACGGTTTGATAGGGTGACGAGCGTGCCCAAGGTCAGCGCCGAACGCCTGGAGGCCACCCGCCGCCGCGTGCTCGACGGCGCCCGCCGGGCCTTCGCCACCCACGGCTACGAGGGGGCGACGGTCAAGCGCATGGAGGAGGAGACCGGCCTGTCGCGGGGCGCGATCTTCCACCACTTCCCGGACAAGGACGCGCTGTTCCTCGCCCTCGCTCGCGAGGACGCCGACGAGGTCGCGAGCCTGGTCGACGAGGCCGGGCTCGTCGAGGCGATGCGCCGGCTGCGGTACAAGGACGCCGGCTGGCTCGGCGTGCAACTGGAAGTCGGCCGCCGGCTGCGCACCGACGGCGAGTTCAACCAGGCCTGGGAGCAACACCTCAAAGGCATCGCCCGCGCGACGCAGGCCCGGCTCGCCCGCCAGCGCGACGCCGGCGTCGTCCGGCGCGACGTCCCGGTCGCGACGCTCGCGGCCTTCCTCTCGATGGTCTACGACGGCCTCGTCGCCCATCTGGCCATGGGGATGCCGATCGCCCATCTCGACGGGGTGCTCGATCTGGTCGAGCAAGCCGTACGCCAAACTCCGGAGACAGGGTCTCCGAATGACGAATCCGAGGAGCACACCCGATGAGTGACACCAACGGTTTCGACGCCCGCGCCACGCTGACCGTCGGCGACAAGTCGGTGACGGTCTACCGGCTCGATGCGGTGCCGGGCAGCGAGCGACTTCCGTACTCACTGAAGGTGCTGCTCGAAAACCTGCTCCGCAACGAGGACGGGCATCACGTCACCCGCCAGCAGATCGAGGCGCTCGCCGGCTGGGATCCGAATGCGGAGCCGGACACCGAGATCCAGTTCACGCCGGCCCGGGTCATCATGCAGGACTTCACCGGCGTCCCGTGCGTCGTCGACCTCGCGGCGATGCGCGAGGCGATGACGGCGCTGGGCGGCGACGCAACGAAGATCAACCCGCTCGTGCCGACCGAGCTCGTCATCGACCACTCGGTCATCGTCGACGTCTTCGGCGCGCCGGAGGCGTTCGAGCGCAACGCCGAGCTGGAGTTCGACCGCAACAAGGAGCGCTACCAGTTCCTGCGCTGGGGCCAGGACGCGTTCGAGGGCTTCACCGTCGTGCCGCCGGACACCGGCATCGTGCACCAGGTCAACCTCGAGTACCTCGCCCGCGTGGTCTTCGAAAAGGACGGCGTCGCCTATCCGGACACCCTCGTCGGCACCGACTCGCATACGACGATGGTCAACGGCCTCGGCGTCCTCGGCTGGGGCGTCGGCGGCATCGAGGCGGAGGCGGCGATGCTCGGCCAGCCGCTCTCGATGCTCGTGCCGCAGGTCGTAGGCCTTCGTCTCACCGGCCGACTCGCCGAAGGTGCGACCGCTACAGATCTCGTCCTTACGGTTACCGAAATGCTTCGCAAGAAGGGAGTGGTCGGGAAGTTCCTCGAGTTCTACGGCCCGGGCGTC
>JAICXQ010000064.1 GCA_025980325.1 Frankiales bacterium | reverse complement strand
GCGCGCCGCGGCGAGCGCGTCCTCGACGCCGTGGGCGTAGTCGACCACGCCTTCGCGGTCGTCCAGCCCCCAGGTTCGGCGGATCAGCAGGAGGTGGGCGATCGTCACGTCGAGTGAACGCCAGGCCGCCGACCGGTCGGCGGGCAACGCGGCGTCGAGTTCGCCGGCGGCCGGCTCGGTGAGCAGCCAGTGCCGAGCGCCGTCGGTGACGACGAACGCCGGACCGTCGATGCCCGCTTTGGCCAACTCCGCGAGCGCGTCGTCCACCGAGCCGCTCAGCTCGCGGACCGACCACGATGCGCCCGCTCGCGTCGCCGCCTCGGCGGCGGCCAGGCCGGGGACGACCCGGTGGATCGCGTGCACTTTCGGCCCGAACGCCGATCCGTCGACGAGCAACGCGAGCCCGAGATCCCACGGGCCTGTCCCGTCGCCCGCGGCGTGCCGGTTCGCTTGGTAGGCCAGGAACGTCGCATACCGGTGGTGGCCGTCGGCGATCACCGCGCGCCGGCCGGCGAGGTCGGCGGCGACATCTGCGAGGACCGCGGCGTCGAGGACCGTCCAGATTCGGTGAAAAATGCCATCCGGTGTCTCAACCTCCACCGCAGGTTCGGAGGAATCCACCCCCGCTACGACTCGACTGGCGGCTCCGCCGCCGTCGTACACCAGGAAGATCGGTTCGAGGTCGGCCTCGACGGCCGTCATCAGCGCCAGCCGATCGGCGACGGGGCCGGCCATCGTGTTCTCGTGCGGCAAGACGATCCCGTCCTCGGCGGGGCTCAAGCCCAGCGCGCCGACCAGCCCGCGCTGGACATGGTCGGCGGTCCGCTCCTCGTAGACGTACAGGGCCGGCGTCGGGTCCGCACGCAGCACTCCGGCGTCGCGCCACGCGCGCAGCGTCGCGGCGGCACTCGCGTACGCCGCGCTGGGATCGCCGCCCGCGCGGGGCAGCGTCAGGCGCACGACATTGTGCGGGTCGCGCGCCTCGAGCTCGGCGTGTTCGCGGTCGTCGATCACGTCGTACGGCGGGGCCAGCACCGAGGCGAGCGGCACCCGGTCCGGGTCGTAGCGCAACGCCCGCCACGGTGCGAGCACCAGCCCGCTCGGTCGTGGAATCCCGCCCGGAATCTGTGCAGCTCCGCCGCCGTTAGCCATGCCGAGATCGTACGGACGCTCCCGTGGCGTGAGGGCGCGCCTCCCACCCTCGCGGCGAGGCGTGCGCCACGCTGGCGACGGGCACGAACGAGCGAGGCAGGAGGTGACGCCGATGTCCACCCCGAGCGGGGACGTCTACGACTGGTACACCCGCGGCCTGCGCCTGCTCGAGGCCGGCGACGCCGCCGCTGCGGCGGCCCTGCTCGAGCACGTCGCCCGGGAGGAGCCGGCGTCGCGCAGCGCGCGTGAGGCGTTGGCCCGGGCGTTGTTCGACAGCGGCTCCTACGCCCGCGCGCGCGAACAGTTCGCCGCCAATGTGGCCGAGAGCCCGACCGACGACTACGCGCACTTCGGCCTCGGCCTCGCCTGCGCGCGCACCGGCGACTACGACGGCGCCTGCGAGCACCTGGCGATCGCGGTCGCGATGCGGCCGGAGAACAAGCACTACGGCACCGCGTTGCGCAGCGCCCGAGCGGCGCGTTCGCGCGAGTGACTACCGTTCCCGGCGCCACCCAACCAGCCATCAATCCACACAGCGATAAGTCGATAAACAGACTTGGGATGCAAGGGTCGGCAGGTCCGCTCGTCGACCATTACGACGCCCTGCTGGTCGACCTCGACGGCGTCGTCCACCTTGGCGACCAGCCCATCCGGGGTGCGGCGGACGCGCTCGAGGCTGCCCGTTCTCGCGACTTGAAAGTCGCCTTCGTCACGAACAATGCCTCGCGTACGCCGGCCGACGTCGCCGGGTCACTGGCCGGCTACGGCCTGACGGCCACCGCTGGCGACGTCGTCACGTCGTCCGTCGTCGCCGCTCGCCTGCTCGCGCAGCGACTGCCGGCGGGTGCGGCGGTGCTGGTCGTGGGCGGAGACGGACTGCGGGATCCGCTTGCCGCCGCCGGTCTGACCCCCGTGGCGAAGGCAGAAGGCGCCGCCGCCGTCGTACAGGGTTGGGCACCGGAGGTCGGCTGGGCGCAGCTGGCCGAAGCAGCCGTGGCGCTGCGGGCCGGTTGCCCGTGGGTGGCGACGAACCTCGACCGGACCCTGCCGTCGCCACGCGGGCCGCTGCCCGGCAACGGATCGATGGTCGCTGCGCTGGTGAGTGCGTCGGGCCGGGAACCCGAGTCGGTCGGCAAGCCGAAGCCCGCGATGTTCACCGGGGCCGCAGCCACGATCGGGGCTGAGCGGCCGCTCGTCGTCGGCGATCGGCTCGACACCGACATCGCGGGTGCGCGTGCCGCCGGATATCCCTCACTCGCCGTTCTCACCGGGGTCTCGTCGCCGCGCGACCTGCTCGCCGCCGGACCCGACGAGCGCCCGGACTACCTGGGCCGCGACCTCGGCGCGCTGCATACGCGCCACGCCGTACCGTCCCTCGATCCCGACGGAGCGCGCTGTGGCGGCGCGAAGGTCAGCGGGGCCGGCGAGGTCGGCGGCGAGTACGGCGACGACGGGCTGGACGGCTTGCGCGCCGCGTGCGCCCTCGCCTGGGCCGGCCAGCTCAGCCCGGAATTGCACGACACCGTGATCAAAGCATTGAATCTCGACTGAAGATCGAGACTGTCAGAGGCCAAAAAGTGAACGCAGCCGCAGCAGATCGCGCACGCTGGCCGACACCTGGACCCGGCCCCGCAGCCAGGCGGACAGGAAGTCCTCGTCCCCGGACGCGAGCCCGAGCAGGACGTCGCTGCGCATCGACACGCGCAGGTCCGCGGGCTCGGCCGGCTCGCCTTCGACCAGGTCGTGCACGCCGTGCTCGTCCAGCCGGCAGGCGAAGACCGTGTCGAGGTCGGTGAGGTAGCAGCTCACGCTGCGATCCGGCACGTGCCGGGCGCGCAGCTCGGGCTCGACGGCGGCCAGCTTGCTCGTCAGCTCGTCGAGCGCCACGCGACACTGCTGAACGGTCGCCAATTGCGCTCCCTGCTCCACGACTGGGCGGCCGGCCGCGCCCCCCGGCGACCGGGCACGCTAGCGCACCGTGGCCGCGCGGGTCCGATACGGTCGGAGGCCAGGAGGTCGGCCATGGTCAAAGAGGCGTTGCGCGGTTACCTGTCGCTCGCCAGCGGGCTCACCGACGTCACCGCTGCCCGTGCGCGCGCGGCCGCCCGCTCGCTGGTGGAGCAGGGCGAGGCGACTGCGGGCCAGGTCTCCGCGCTCGCCGAGGACCTCATCGCCACGAGCCGGCGCAACCGGGAGTCGGTGCTGCTGCTGGTCCGTCACGAGGTGGAGCAGGCGGTACGGCGGATCGGCGTCGGCGCGTCGTCGGACGTCGAGACGCTGACGACGCGGGTGCGCGAGCTCGAACGGACGGTGCGCGAGTTGCGGGCGGCGGCCGCCCGCCCGTCGGCGCCGACGAAGGCGGCCACCGCCAGCAAGGCGCCGGCCAAGAAGCCGGCCGCCGGCCAAGCCGCGCCGGTGAAGAAATCCACTGCGCCGAAGAAATCCACTGCGGCGAAGAAATCCACCACCGCCAAGAAGCCGACCGCGGCGAAGAAGCCAGTGAGGCGGAGCGGCGGATGAGCGAATTGCCGCCCGACTCCGCCGAGCAGCGGGCCGAGGCCGTCGGCGAGGTGGGGGAGCCAACCACGCCCGCCGAGCCCGAGGCCGACGAGCATGAATCTACCGGCGTAGCCGCTGCGGACGACGCGGCGGCGCGGCTGCGCGATCTCGACGACGCACCGGTCGAGGAGCACGTCGGGATCTACGAGGACGCGCACCGGCGACTCGAAGAGGGCCTGGCCGACCTCGACGAGCGGTGAGCGCGAAGCCGCGGCTCGACGCGGAGTTGGTCCGCCGCGGCCTCGCCCGCTCCCGGCAGCATGCGCGCGAGCTCGTCGCCGCCGGCCGGGTCCGGGTGGCCGGGCTGGTCGCGACGAAGCCCGCGAGCGGGGTCGACATGGCGGTGTCGCTCGTCGTCGACGACGCCGATGCGGGCGACGAGTACGCCTCGCGGGGGGCGTCGAAGCTGCTGGGTGCGCTCGACGCGTTTCCCGGCGTCGTCGTGGAAGGCCGGCGGGCGCTGGACGCGGGAGCGTCGACCGGCGGGTTCACCGACGTGCTGCTGCGGCGGGGCGCGGCCGAGGTCGTGGCGGTCGACGTCGGTTACGGGCAGCTCGCCTGGCGGCTGCGCACCGACCCTCGGGTCCTCGTCGTCGAGCGCACCAACGTCCGCACCCTGACGGCCGACGCGATCGGCGGCCCGGTGCACCTCGTCGTCGCCGACCTGTCGTTCATCTCGCTGACGCTGGTCCTCGCCCCGCTCGCGAACGTGGCGCTCTGCGGCGCCGATCTGCTGCTGCTGGTCAAGCCGCAGTTCGAGGCCGGCCGGGAGCGGGTCGGCCGCGGCGGCGTCGTACGGGATCCGGAGGTACGGCGCGAGACCGTGCTCCGGGTCGCGCAGGCGGCCGCCGGCGCTGAGCTCGGCGTTCATGGCGCGTGCCGCAGTCCGCTTCCCGGCCCGGCCGGAAACGTCGAATACTTTCTGTGGTTACGTCGCGGCGTCGCAGGGCTGAGTCCCGACGACGTGGATGCGGCGGTCCGACGAGCGGTGCAGGAGAGCGAACGATGAGTTCCGAGCGCGGTCGCAGCGTGCTGCTCGTGGCGCACACCGGCCGCCCGGGTGCGGTGAACGCCGCGCAGGAGCTCACCAAGCGGCTGGCGGCGGCCGGGTTGGCGGTCCGGGTGCTCGAGACCGAAGCCGCGGACCTCGCGCTCGCCGACGTCGACGTGGTCCCGGTCGAGCCGGCGGCCGCGGACGGGGCCGAGCTGGTCGTCGCGCTCGGCGGGGACGGGACGCTGTTGCGGGCGGCCGAGCTGTCCCGGCCGGCGCTGACACCGTTGCTCGGTATCAACCTCGGGCATGTCGGCTTCCTGGCCGAGGTCGATCGATCGGACCTCGAGACGACAGCTGAACGGATCGCAGGCAAGTCGTACGACGTCGAAGAACGGCTCACCCTCGACGTGGCGGTTGTACGCAGCGAGGAAGTGGCCGTCGCCAACTGGGCGCTCAACGACGTGTCGGTCGAGAAGGCCTCGCGCGAACGCATGCTGGACACGCTGGTCGAGGTCGACGGGCGGCCGTTGTCGCGCTGGACCGGCGACGGCATCGTGTGCGCCACGCCGACCGGCTCGACGGCGTACGCGTTCTCGGCCGGCGGACCGGTCGTGTGGCCCTCGGTCCGGGCGTTGCTCGTCGTGCCGATCAGCGCGCACGCGCTGTTCGCCCGCCCGCTGGTGATCTCGCCCGAGTCGCGGATCACCGTGGCGGTGCACTCGGCGGAGGGCGCCATCGCGTTCTGCGACGGCCGCCGGACCATGGACCTGCGTGCAGGCGACCGGGTCGAGGTCGGCGAGGGCAGCCAACCCGTGCGGCTGGCCCGGCTGCGGTCGGCGCCCTTCACCGACCGGCTGGTGGACAAGTTCCGGTTGCCGATCAGCGGGTGGCGCGGGCACATCGACGACTGAGGCGGTTTGTGGGCGGGGTGGCCGCGCGCCTGCCGTAATGCGTCGCGCGGTGCTCGTATCGTCCGTATGTGCTGGAAGAGCTGCGGCTTCGGGGCCTAGGGGTCATCGAGGACGCGACGCTCGAGCTCGGGCCGGGATTCACCGCGATCACCGGTGAGACCGGCGCGGGCAAGACGATGCTGCTCACCGGTCTCGGCCTGCTCCTCGGCGGCCGGGCCGACGCCGCCGCCGTACGGCGCGGGCACGAGCGGGCCGACGTCGACGGGCGGTTCCGGGTCGATCCCAGTGGCCGGGCCGCGCGCCGGGCGGTCGAGGCCGGTGCCGACCTCGACGGCGAGGCGCTGGTGGTCTCCCGAGTGGTCGCGGCCGGCGACGCGTCCGGCCGGTCGCGGTCGTTTCTCGGCGGCCGGCCCGCACCGGTGTCGGTGCTCGCCGACCTCGCCGAGGATCTCGTCGCCGTACACGGCCAGGCCGACCAGCGCGGCCTGCTGCGACCGGCGGTGCAGCGCCGGGTTCTCGACCGGTATGCGGGCCCGGACGCTGCCGAAGCGCTGACGGCGTACCACGCGGTCTTCGCCGAGCTGGCCGCCGTACGGGCCGAGCTCGCCGAGGTGACGACCCGCCGGCGGGAGCGGATGCAGGAGGCGGACCTGCTCCGTCTCGGCCTGGCCGAGGTCGGTGCGGTCGCGCCGTTCGCGGGGGAGGAGCGCGAGCTCCGCCAACTCGTCGAGCGGCTCAGCCATGTGGACCTGCTGACTCGCGCCGCGTCCGGCGCGCACGACGTGCTGGCCGGGGCCGACGACGCGACCGCGCTCGACGCGCTCGGTCTGCTCGGCGGCGCGCGGCGGGCGTTGGAGGAGGCGCACGGTCGCGATCCCGCGCTGGACGAGTTGGCCGTACGGCTGTCCGAGGCGACCTACCTGCTGGCCGACGTCGCCGCCGACCTGGCGAGCTATGCGGCCGCGACCGAGGCCGACCCGAGCGGTTTGGAACGCGCGCAGCAGCGGCTCGCCGACCTCGGCGGCCTCACCCGCAAGTACGCGCCCGACATCGATGGCGTCATCGCGTGGGCGGCGGCGGCGACCGCGCGGCTCGCGGAGCTCGACGGCGATGACGAACGGGTCGAGCAGCTGTCGGCGCGGCACGCGGGGTTGCTCGCCGACGTGACGGCCAAGGGGGCGTCGTTGTCGGCACTCCGGACGGCGGCCGCGCAGCGGCTCGAGCGCGCGGTCGCCGGCGAGCTGGCGGCGCTGGCGATGCCGCAGGCGCGGCTCGTCGTCGCGGTCGAGCAGCGGCCGGACGAGCGCGGCATCGACATCGGCGGGCGCCGCGTCGCGTTCGGATCGCACGGCGTCGACGAGGTCGAACTGCTGCTCGTCGCGCATCCGGATGCGCCGCCACGGCCGTTGCATCGCGGTGCGTCCGGGGGAGAGCTGTCGCGGCTCATGCTCGCGATCGAAGTAGTGCTGGCCGGCGACGATCCGGTGCCGACGTTCGTGTTCGACGAGGTCGACGCCGGTGTCGGCGGCGCGGCCGCGGTCGAGGTCGGTCGCCGGCTCGCGATGCTCGCGCGCAGTGCGCAAGTGCTCGTCGTCACGCATCTGCCGCAGGTCGCCGCGTTCGCGGACGCGCATCTCGTCGTCGCGCGCGCCGAGAACACGACGACCGTCGTACGGGTCGACGGCGAGGCGCGCCTCGCCGAGTTGTCGCGGATGCTCGGCGGGATGGCCGACTCCGATCTGGGTCGCGGTCATGCGCAGGAGTTGCTCGCCGTCGCGGCCGACAGCAAGGCCGCCGCGGCACGGTGATGGCAGACTGCGTTCGATGAGAATCGCCACCCTGCGCCGGCCTCGCGGTGGTGAGCGATTGCCCGGCGTCGTGGGAATGGCGCGGGTCGACAAGCGCACCAAACGACTGACGAAACGGTTGCGGCCAGGCGACATCGCGGTCATCGACCACGTCGACCTCGACCGGATCGCGGCCGAGGGTCTGGTCGCCGGCGGGGTCGCCGCGGTCGTCAACGTCGCACCGAGCATCTCCGGGCGCTACCCGAACCTCGGGCCCGAAGTGCTGCTCGCGGCGGGCGTGCCGCTGCTCGACGCGACCGGGCCGGACATCTTCGCGCACGTCCGCGACGGCGATCGCGTCCGTGTTCACGGCGACAGCGTGTACGACGACGAGGGCCGGGTCGTCGCGACCGGTGTCGAGCAGACGCCCGAGTTGCTGACCGCGGCGATGGCGGAGGCGCGAGCCGGATTGGCGGTGCAGCTGGAAGCGTTCGCCGCAAATACCATGGAGTATCTAAAGCGCGAGCGCGAGCTGTTGCTGGACGGCACCGGCGTTCCCGACATCCAGACCGACCTCGACGGCCGGCACGCGCTCGTCGTCGTACGGGGTTACGACTACCGGCAGGATCTCGCGGCGTTGCGGCCGTACATCCGCGAGTACCACCCCGTGTTGGTCGCGGTCGACGGTGGTGCGGATGCGTTGCTCGAATGCGGGCTGCGGCCGGATCTCATCGTCGGGGACATGGATTCGGTGACCGACGACGCGTTGCGATGCGGCGCCGAGATCGTCGTCCATGCCTATCGCGACGGGACCGCGCCGGGCCTCGCGCGGGTGCAGCATCTCGGCATCGATCCGGTGGTGTTCCCGGCGGCCGGTACGAGCGAAGACGTCGCGCTGTTGCTCGCGGACGACAAGGGCGCCGCGCTGATCGTCGCGGTCGGCACTCACGCGACGCTGGTGGAGTTCCTCGACAAGGGCCGGGCCGGGATGGCGAGCACTTTTCTGACCCGGTTGCGGGTGGGCGGCAAGCTCGTCGACGCCAAAGGCGTCAGCCGCCTGTACCGCTCGCGGATCCGTCTGTCGACGTTGCTGTTGTTGATCGTGTCCGTCGTCGCGGCGTTTCTGGCCGCCTTGTTCGTGACGCCGGGAGGACACGTGTATCTGCAGCTGTTCGGCGGCAGTTGGCACGAGTTCGCCCGCTGGGTGCGCGACCTGTTCTCCTAGCTTGCGCGCAGCCGGCCGATGACGAGTTCGTCTGCTACTTGACCGATCGTGTCGACGAACGCACCCCATACGTCACCGGCCGGGCCGACCGCGACGTCGATGAAGTCGAGGACGCCGTCGTTGCACCGTCCGGGTCCGCACGTCCCGCGCACCAACGGTGTCGCCGGCAGGGTCACCGGCCCGGAGACGACGACCGGTCGCGCATCCAACGGATGCGTGACGAGTCCGAGGTAACCGGTGAACGTCGACAACGCGTACGAACCCGTCCACGGCTTGCCCGGGGAGTTGGTGCTTCCCATGTAGGCGATGCCGAGCCGGCCCTTCGAGTCGAGATCGAGCGCCGGGCCCCATGCCTCGCGCACCGACGGCGGCGACACCCGCAACGGCGCGCCGAACGTACGGCCGCCGTCGCGCGACACGGCGAGGTATGGCAGCCGATCCAGTGCCATCCAAAGGAAAAACACGTGACCGTGACCGTCGGCCATGACGGCCGCTTCGTGGTCGGACTGCCCACTGCCGGGCGCGACGAGGCCGAAGCCACCCGAGACCGAGGTGTTCATCCCGTTGCGCGCGACCTGCACCCGCGACCACGTCGTACCACCGTCGTGGCTGATTGCCAGCCACGGCTGGCCGCACCATCCGCGCGGCACGTACAGCGTGCCGTCGGGCCCGGCGAAGATCGGGCCGACGTCGCCGTTGCAGATGCCGGGGATACCGCTGTCGCCGCTGCCCGCCGCGACGCCGTACGGGCTTGGATCGCTGAACGCGTATGTCCCGGTCGGATGCCACGTCACGCCGCCGTCGAGCGAGCGGTTGCAGCCCGACGCGAACGAGTAGCCGTTGTAGCCGGCGGTCTGCGAGCAGTTGTAGAGGATGTTGGGGTAGCCGACCGTCGGCAGTCCGGAAACCGGTGGGCCGGCCGACAGCGATTCGTGATCCGACTGATTGCACGCCGCCGGAGCCGACGTCCACGACGTGCCGCGGTTGTCACTCCACGACAGCAGTTGGCAGGTGCCGGCGAGGTCGGCCTTGTAGACGCGTGACGTCGCCTTGTCCACGTACAGAAACGGATCCAGCGACGTGACGTGACCGGCCGGCGTGATGTCGGTCCAGGTCCGGCCGCCGTTCGTCGAGCGGACGACCTTGGCCTGAACGTCGGAGTAGATCGTCGCGTCGCGGGCGATGCCGATGTTGGGCTCGCCGGCGTTGGCGAACCCGGTGCGGAACAAGTCGATCCGCGGGCCGGCCGCCGACTTCAGCGAATGCGATCCGGCCACGAACGAGACCGCGTGCGGAGCGCCCGACGTCGACGCGATCGACGGCACGGTGGCGGCCGCCGCGACGGCGGCAATCGCGGCAATCGCGCCGCGCGACCGGGTCATCGGCACGCGGGTCCTCGGCATGCAGGTCGCTTCGGCGTCGGCGCGGCGGGTCCTGCCTGGCGCCGTTCGCTCCGATACCGTCGATTCGTGAGCGCGCATGGTTGACTTCCGCTACCACGTCGTGTCGATCGTGGCGGTGTTCCTCGCGCTTGCGCTCGGCCTGTTTCTCGGCAGTACGACGTTGCAGGGCGCGGTGTTCCAGAACCTGCAGAAGCACGTGACCAACGCCGAGAACCACGTCAGCGCGCTGGAGTCGACGGTCGACCAGCTCAATGCTCAGATCGACCACGATCGCGCCTTCGCCCGCCTGGTCGAGCCGTACGCGGTCACCGGGCGCCTGTCGGGTCAGCTCGTCACCATCGTCAGCGCGCCGGGCGCGAGCGGCGACATCCGGACGCAGCTCATCGCGACCCTCGAGCGGGCCGGCGCGACGGTGACCGCCGACGTCCGGCTGCAATCGGCGCTGATGGATCCGAGACAGGACGCGTTCCTCAGTGGCCTCGCCGACCGGGTGAGCATCCCGGAGCGCGAGGTCGCGTCGGGCACCGGCGCCGAGCGCGCCGTCGCGCAGATCGCGGACGTGCTCGGCATTCGCCCGCAGACCAAGCCGCTGTCGACATCGACGATCGCGAACGTGCTCGCGACGTACACCGACGGCAACTTGCTGACGACGACGCCCGTGCACGGGACCGACCCGCGGCCGGGCACGCTCGCGCTCGTCCTCACCGGTCCGGCGCCGGCGAAGACCGCCGATCCGCAGTTGGTGCAAGCCGAGGAGAGCGTGCTCGTCGACCTCGCGAAGGATCTCGACGCGACCAGCCTCGGCGCGGTCGTCGTCGGGCCGACACCGAATCCGACCGGCCCGACCGACCTCGTCAGCGCGGTCGCGTCGAGCACCGGCAACGGCGTATCCGCGGTCCGCGGAGTCGACCAGAACGCCGGTCAGGTCGCCGCGGTCTTCGCACTTGTCGAGCAGATCAACGGCAAGTACGGCTCGTACGGAACTAATCCGGGCGCGAAGCCGTTGCCGACCCCATCCCCGTGACCCGGTCCCCGTGACGCCGTTACGTGCCGCGACGACCGCCGCCGTCGTCGGGGTTGCAACGCACGCATTGCTACAACGGCGACCACCGGGTGGGACGCAGTTGTGGCAGCGCGAGAACTTCCGCGGCCGGACTCCGTCGCTGCTCGCCGGCCCGGCGGCGACGGTCGCGGCCGCGGCGGCCGCACTGCCATCGGGTTCGGCGGCCGCGCTCACCGTCTGCTGCGGCGGCCTCGGCCTGTACGACGATCTCGCCGGTGACAGTCACGCGCGCGGGCTGCGCGGTCATCTCGCCGCACTTCGGCAACGACGGATCACGACCGGCATGGTGAAGCTGGTCGGTCTCGTGACGGCCGGGGCGGTGACCTCGCTGGCCGAACGCCGTCGCCCTTCGAACATTGTCGTCGACACACTGCTCGTCGCCGGCACCGCGAACCTCGTCAACCTGTTCGACTTGCGTCCGGGTCGCGCGCTCAAAGTCGTTGCCGTCATTGGGATTCCGCTCGCCTCGCGCGGATCGGTCGCGGCCGGCGCGGCCACCGGCGCCGCCCTTGCAGTGCTGCCGGCGGACCTCGCCGAGGACGCGATGATCGGCGACTGCGGCGCGAACTCTCTCGGCGCTTTGGTCGGTTGGGCACTCGCGCACGGGCTCGGCCGGCGCGGTCGGAGCGCGGCGTTGGCCGGTGTCGTCGGGTTGACCCTGGCGAGCGAACGGCTGTCGTTCACCGACGTCATCGCCGGCAATCGTTTGCTCTCGGCACTCGACGCGATCGGCCGCCGACGGTGACGCAACCGAAGACGCAACTGAAGACGCATTCACTCGCCCGCGCCGCGGTCGCGATCGCGGGCGTGACGGTGCTCGCCCGCGTCGTCGGGTTCGGCCGGGTCGTCGTCTTCGCGCACACCGTCGGGCCGAGTTGTCTCGGCGACGCGTACTACACCGCGAACACCATCCCGAACATCTTGTTCGACGTCGTCGCCGGCGGTGCGTTGTCGACGGTCGCGGTACCGCTGCTCGCCCGAGCGGTCGACGCCGGCGACGACGACACCGCCGACCGCGCCGCGTCGGCATTGATGACGTGGACGCTGCTCGCGATGCTCCCGGTATTGGCCGTCGCCGTGCTGTTCGCCGGCCCCATCGTCCACCTGCTCGTCGGCAACGGGCATCCCGGTTGCTCGGCCGTCGCAGAGCGCGCCGTCGGTGCGCGGATGTTGCGCGTGTTCGCACCACAGGTATTGCTCTACGGCGCGGTCGTCGTCATCACCGGCGTGCTGCAAGCGCACCGCCGGTTCGTCGCCGCGGCACTCGCGCCGTTGCTGTCGAGCGTCGTCGTCATCGCCGCGTACATCGCGTTCGCGGTTGTCGCGCATCGATCCGAGACGGGTCTGGTCGGGCTGCACCGCGGCCACGAACTGCTGTTGTCGGTCGGGACGACCTTCGGCGTCGTCATGTTGCTGGTGCCGCTGCTCTGGCCCTTGCGGGGGACCGGCCGGCGGCTGCGACCGACGCTGCATTTTCCGCCGGGTGCGGCATCGACGGCCCGGCGGCTCGCGCTCGCCGGCGCGGTCACGCTGGGCAGCCAGGACCTCGCCACCGCCGGCATCCTGCGGCTGGCGAACGATCGCGGCGCGACCGGTGCAGTGGTGCTCTACACGTTGGCGTGGACAGTGTTCCTCGTGCCGTGGGCAGTGCTCGCCGTACCGCTTGCGACCACCGCGTTCCCGGCGCTCGTCTCGCGGTGGGAGGCCGGAGATACCACCCGGTTCGCGGCGACTGCTGCCACGACTTCGCGCGCGGTCGTGCTGTCCGCGGCCGCCGCGGCCGCAGTTCTGGTGGCGGCGGCACTTCCGGTCGCGCGGGTGGTCATTCTCGGCGCGCCCGGGTCGGCCCCACCGGTCGAGCTCGCGCGTGCCCTCGCGACCTTCGCGCCCGGACTGGTCGGGTACGGGCTGGTCGCCCATCTCACTCGGGTGCACGTGGCGCGCGGCGATCCGCGCACGCCCGCGATCGTCACCGGACTCGGTTGGCTGATCGTCGTGGCGGCCGACGTCGGCCTCGTCGTGGCGCTGCCGCGCCAGTGGACCGCGGCCGCTCTCGGCATCGGGACGACGGCCGGGATGAGCGTCGCCGCGATAGGCCTTGCCGTCACACTGGCCCATCGCGCGGGCTCGGAAGCGCTCGCCGGGCTGGCCCGGACGACGGGTTGCGCAGTCGCCAGCGGGGCGGTCGCCGCCGGCATCGGTGTGGTCGTCGCCCGCTCGCTCCCGGCCGCCGGCGCGGTCGTCAGTACGGCGGTGAGCGTGCTCGTCGGGGGCTTGTGTCTCGCGCTGTTCATCGCCTCGACGCGGGTGCTCGATCCCGGGTCGCTGCGGTTGGTGCTGCGCGGCCGGGCGATCGCGCTCCTGCCGGGGCGCAACGCCACCCGGGCGGAGGCCGGTCGTGGTGGCTGACCGGCCGCTTCGGCTGCTGCTCGTCGCGCCCGCCAGCACCGGCGGCATCGGCGCACACGTACGCGATCTCGCCGGTGGATTGCGGGCGAGAGGGCACCACGTCACGGTGGCCGCTCCGGCGACGACACTGACGACGTTCGGTCTCGCCGCGGTGGCCGACACCGTCGTCGCAGTGCCGGTCGGCGCGGCCAGCCCGATCGCGGTCATCGCGGCCCACACGTCGTTACGTCGCTTGGTCCGCGCCGCCGACGTCGTCCACGCGCACGGCGTTCGCGCCGGCGTCGCGGCCGGCCTCGCCGGGAGGGGCGTGGCCGTACCGCTGGTCGTCACCTGGCACAACGCCCCGCTCGGCGGCCGGGTGCGCCGCGCGCTGCACACCGGGCTGGAACGGACCTGCGCGAAGCAAGCCGACGTCGTCCTCGTCGCCTCACCCGATCTCCTGGACCGCGCCCGCGACGCGGGCGCGACGAGTGCCGAGCTGATCCCGGTCGCGGCACCCGCGCCGACCACGTCCGGCTCCGCACTGCCGCCGCTGGACCTGCGCGCCCTGGCCGGCGGGCGGCTGGTCGCCGTCTGCGTCGCCCGCCTGCACCCGCAAAAGCGCCTCGACCTGTTGATCCGCGCGCTGGCCGGCCAGCCCGAGCTGCACGGTTTCGTCGCCGGCGACGGCCCGCTGCGCGATCGCCTGAACGAGCTGATCGCGACCACGAACGCGCCGGTCACGCTGCTCGGCCGCCGCGACGACGTCCCCGCGCTCTATGCCCAAGCGGATCTCGCCGTGCTGGCAAGCGACTGGGAGGCGCGCCCGCTGGCCGTTCAGGAGGCGCTGCGGGCCGGCGTACCGACCGTGTGCACCGATGTCGGCGGGGTCGCCGGTCTGGTCGGCGATGCGGCGGTCGTCGTACCGCCCGGCGACCCGGCCGCGCTGAGATCGGCGCTGCTCGACCTGGCGCGAGACCCGCAGCGTCGGGCCGGCCTCGCGGCTAGGGGAGTCATCCAGGCCGCAACATGGCCAACGGTGGATAAAACTGTGGACGCTGTGGAAAACATCTACCTCAACCTCTACTGGAGACGTAGATAACTCGAGGCTTTCGACCCGCCGACAAGCGAGCGGATCGCGCCCGCGAACCCGCTACGGGTGTTACCGTGAACTTCCGTGGATCGACCCACGGGAGCCCCCTTTGGCACGTTCGCCTAACGCATCGGCCGGCCATGTCCGGCATGTCTTCGTCACCGGGGGCGTCGCCTCCAGCCTCGGCAAGGGCCTGACGGCCTCGAGCCTCGGCCGCCTGCTCAAAGCGCGCGGCCTGCGGGTCACGATGCAAAAGCTCGACCCGTACCTCAACGTCGACCCCGGGACGATGAACCCGTTCCAGCACGGCGAGGTGTTCGTCACCGACGACGGCGCCGAGACCGATCTCGACATCGGCCACTACGAACGGTTCCTCGACGAGGACCTGCGCGGCTCGGCCAACGTGACGACCGGCCAGGTCTACTCGTCGGTGATCGCGCGCGAGCGCGCCGGCGACTACCTCGGCGACACGGTCCAGGTCATCCCGCACATCACCGACGAGATCAAACAGCGGATCCGCGACATGGGCCGGCCGATGGCCGACGGTCAGTTGCCCGACGTCGTCATCACGGAGATAGGCGGCACGGTCGGCGACATCGAGTCGCTGCCGTTCCTCGAAGCGGCCCGTCAGGTCCGCCAGGAGGTCGGCCGCGACAACGTGTT
>JAICXQ010000041.1 GCA_025980325.1 Frankiales bacterium | reverse complement strand
GTGCGCTGGCCCGCGCCGCGGTCCCGCGCGTGGGCTCTGCGCTGGCGAACGTCGCCGTGTCGGAGGGTGCGTCGGCGATCGTGCACTACGACGGCAACGGGATCTACGGGCACCCGGATCACGTCGCCGTGCACCGGATCGGTGCGCTTGCCGCCGGGTTGGCCGGCGTGACGGCGTACGAGGCGACGGTCGACCGCGAGTACATCCACTTCGTCGAGCAGCACCTCGTCGAAGGATCGGTGCCGCGCGAGGGCCGGCCGGCCGTCGGTGCTTCGAGCGTCGAGATCACGACCGCGGTTCGCGGGTCCGCGGGCGAGTTGGCCGCGAAACGAGCGGCGATGGCCGCGCACGCCTCGCAGATCCCGCCGGACACGATGTACGCGCCGTCGTACGACGACGTGTACGGGCTGGAGTGGTACATCCGCCGCGGTCGCGCGGGAGTGCTCGAGGAGTTGGGCAACGCGCACCTGTTCGCCTAGGTGTGACGGCGCACACCGACCTCTCTAGTCCTTTCGGACGGTTTGGGCAAGGTACGCAACAGTTGCGGGGCCGAAAGCCCGAGTTGATCACGTATGCCTCGTGTGTCGCTCATGCTTCGGGCAGCCTGGCGCCGAGTACGACTGGGCCGGGTGCCGTTGCTGTTCCGATTCGGCGCGCTCAGCCTCGTGCTGATCGTGCTGCTCGGCGTGATCGTCGGCGCGCGGCTGCGGGCGATCATCGAGCACCGCAACATCACCAACACCCGTCAGATCACCACGAGTGCGTTGAACTTCGTCGCGCAGCAAGAGTTCAGCGTCGACATGTCCGCGCAATCCAGCGCCGAGCAGATGCGCGCGATGCAGGACTCGGTGCGCGCGCTGATGGCCTCGCACCGGATCGTCGGTCTGGACGCGTGGCTGAGCCCGGGCCTGCTGGTCTTCAGCGACGAGCCGACCGCGATCGGTGTGACCGAAGCGCCGTCACCGGGACTGGCCGCCGCATGGCGCGGCCGGTCCGGATCGGAGTTGCTGCGAACCGGCACGGCCGGCGCGTCGCCGCACGAACGGCAACTTCTGCGCAAGTACGGCGACCTGATGGAGATCTACATTCCGATCCGCGTCGGCGGCGATCGACCGCTGACGGTCGGCGCCGAGGCGTACGTACCGATGCGCCCCGTCGAAGCTCAGATCAGCGCAGACACGCACACGATGGTGTTGCTGCTCGCCGGTGGGCTGCTGCTGCTGTACCTCGGCTTGTTCCGGCTCGTCGCGTCGGCGTCGCGACGGCTGCGCCGGCAATCGGCGGAGAACCGCCACCTCGCGCTGCATGACACATTGACCGGGCTGCCCAACCGCGCCCTGTTGCGCGACCGCACCGATCAAGCCGTCGTGGCCAGCAGGCGCAGCGGGCGATACGTCACCTTGATGCTGCTCGACCTCGATCGGTTCAAGGAGATCAACGACACGTTGGGGCACCACCACGGCGACAGCGTGCTCATTCACGTCGGCCGCCGTCTCCAGCAGTTGCTGCGCGACGGCGACACCGTCGCGCGACTCGGCGGCGACGAGTTCGCCGTACTGATTCCCGATCTGGCGTCACCGAGCGCGGCACAGCAGGTCGGCGAGAAGATCCTCGCCGCGCTGGACGAGCCGTTCGACGTCGACGGCGTCACGCTGACGGTCGGCGCCAGCATCGGGATCGCACATGCTCCCGAACACGGCGACGGCTTCGACGACTTGCTCCAGCACGCCGACGTCGCGATGTATACGGCGAAGGCGACGCACGCCGGCGTCAGTGTGTACACCGCCGGTACCGACGCCTATAGCCGCGCCAGGCTCGCGCTGCTCGCCGAGCTTCGCGCCGCCATCGACGATCCGGCCCAGTTGGTGCTGCACTACCAGCCGAAGGTGGAGACGCGGGGGCTCGGAGTCACCGGTGTCGAAGCCCTGGTGCGGTGGCAGCATCCGAGCCACGGCCTCATCGGTCCGTGCGAGTTCATTCCGGTCGCCGAGCACACCGGCCTGATCAAGCCGTTGACGATCTGCATCCTCAACATGGCCGTGGAGCAGGCCGCGGCCTGGAACGCCGAGGGCCTGCACCTGCCGGTCGCCGTGAACCTGTCGGCCAGATGCCTGCTCGACCTCGAGTTTCCCGGCCAGGTCGCGACGATCCTGCGCGCGCACGGGCTGCCGGCCGCGTTGCTCGAACTGGAAATCACCGAGAGCAGCATCATGAGCGACCCCGACCGCGCACTGGAGGTCCTGACCACTCTCGCTGCGATGGGTGTGTCGCTGTCGATCGACGACTTCGGCACCGGCTATTCGTCGATGGCGTACTTGAAGCGGCTGCCGATCCACCGGATCAAGATCGACCGTTCGTTCGTCACCAGCATGGACAGCGATCCGAGCGACCTGGCGATCGTCAAGGCCAGCATCGAACTCGCCCGCAACCTGAACCTCGGAGTAGTCGCCGAAGGCGTCGAAACGGAACGGGTCCGGGTGGAACTCCAGTCCGTCGGCTGCGACACGATCCAGGGATACCTGGTCTCACGTCCGTGCCCGGCGGAGGAGTTGCGTCCGTGGCTCGACCAGCACCTTCCCGGCGACCACGACGACTGTTGCATCGTTACGGCGAACTGAACGTCCACGTCACGGTGCGAGGGTGGTAGGCGAACGCCTATGTCGACGACACATCCCGCGACACCGCCGGAGCCGGTCACGTTTGCGGTGATGCGGCACCGGTGGGACACGATCTCGTTCCTGCATTGGCCGTACGACGTGGACGAGGTGCAACGCCATCTCCCGCACGGGCTCGACGTCGAGCCCTGGGACGGCCGCGCGTGGATCGGTCTGGTGCCGTTCGAGATGCACGTCGGCGGGCCGGCCGGGCCGTTGATGGTGCGATTCCCGGAGACGAACGTGCGCACCTACGTCGTCGGGCCGGACGGCCGGCCGGGCGTGTGGTTCTTCTCGCTCGACGCGGCGTCCGCGGCTGCCGTGACCGTGGCACGGGCGTCGTGGCGGCTGCCGTACTTCTGGTCGCGGATGTCGATCGATCGCGAGGGTGACCGCGTCCTCTACCGCGCCAGGCGACGCGCTCGGCAACCGCGCGACGTGGGGCACGAGCTGACGGTCGTGCCCAGCGACGAACTGTCGGACGTGGGCGAGTTCGAGCACTACCTCACCGCGCGGTTCACGTTGTGGAACGTCGTCGCGGGTCAGCTCATGCGCACGCAGGCCGATCATCCGCCGTGGCGGCTGCGGGCGGCGACGCTCGTCGAGTCGCGCGACGATCTGGTCGCCGCCGCAGGGTTGTCCGCACCGGTGGGCGAGCCGATCGTCCACTACTCCGACGGCACCGACGTCCGTATCGGTGCACCGCACCGGGTCCGCCGTTAGCCTTCGGCTTTCCAGCCCTTGTGCCCGAACGTGCGGTGCACCCAGTCGCGAAACGTGTGACCGTCGCCGTACGAGCTGTCCGCGTCGAACGCAGCTGTCCCGGAAGGTTCCGGAAGCGCGGCGACGGCTTCGTCGTTGAGATCGCACTTGATGTATTCGGTGGTGATCTCCGCGATCTGGTCGCGATCGACGAAGCGCCGGCCGTGGTGCGTCTTGACGATGACGCCGTCGAACAGGTCCTCGGACGGGATCTCCAGCACCTTCTCGAGCGTTCCGAACGGTTGCCCGGACGACGACAACAAGGGCACTCCGACCGGCACTCCTTCGTACGACACCGGTTCAGCGTCTTCGCCCACCAGGACCCCTCCTCGCGTGTGGCTCTGAGTCAAGCACACGCGAGTGGCCGAGGTACTGACGGCGTTGGGAGAGGCCAGGGCGTCGTTGATCTGCGTCGGTCCGCATCCGGTCCGGATGACCTCGACGCACTTCGGCACTGATCACCTGTGGCTCGCCGCAGGAGATCGGCACCCCTACAGGTCGTCTTGGAGCCCGGCCATTCGCAGCCTCTGACGCGCCTCTGACTTCGTGATCACGGTTTCCGGGTCGACGCCGGTGGCTGTGGCCTTCCTGGCGTCGAAGCAGCGCACCCACAGACCCGCAGCCCAGGCGATGCTCAGGTCGCTATCCGACCAGGATCGCATGTTCGCGTAGGCGGACAGGAACTGGTCCGACTGCTCAACGCTCGCCCCTTCGCCGGGATCGTCGGTGGTCGGCCACACGGCGGCGGCTAGCCCAGCAATGGCAGGTTCCGGTTGCGCACCGATGCTGTCCCAGTCGAAGACCGCGAGAAGGCGGCGCTCTCGCCAACCCACGTTGGCCGAGTACCAGTCGAGATGACCGACGATCGTCGCCGCGGGACGCTGAAGGAGCCATTCGCGGACCGTTCCCGCGGCAGCATCCACCCACGTGGTCGGCAGCCGGTTGAGGTCAACCGGGCGATCGTCGGGTTCGGGCCACAGGTCGCGACGGGTTGGATCGTCCCAGTCAGCCCAGGGCGGTGACGGCTGAAGCGTTGCGGTGTCCACTTGCGCCAAGCGTGCGCCATCGACGAGCCGCGCGAGGGCCTCGGCGAACAACTGGGCTGAGTCCGCCGCGGGCTCTAACTGTTGGTAGTCCAGGACGAGCGACTCGGCAGAGACTGCCCATTGATCGAACCTGTCCACGCCCGTAAGCAGCTGCGGGCAAGGGAAACCCGCGTCGAAGAGCGCAGCGTGAACACCAGCGCAAGCGACGAGCCGGTCGGCCCACGGGCGCGCCTTCACTACGACGCGACGGTCATCATCGAGCTCGACCCCAAGAACCTGCGACAGATATCCAGACTCGAACAGAACACGGCGAGGCACGCTTCCGAGAGCCTGTTCGCACCAGGTAGCAAGAGTGGCCACATCAAGGGCGGGTCGAAACCGGCGCACACCACGATCGAATCAGAGGAGAGTCTGTTGCAGCAGCCACGGTGATGAACGGCACGTCTCTGGCAACCCGGGCTGACTCTCGTCGCCGACCGCTGTTACGCCCCCACACACACGCGCCGTACAGGGGAGCCCCACGGGTGGACCAGCCAGCCAAGAAGCGCGAGTTCAGGCCCACCACTGAGCAGCAGGCCGGGACGAGCGGCTAGGAACGACCCAGGTAGATGAAGCCGTAGGCCTCGTCGCGGAAGTCGATGCCGGCCTCGCGCAGCGGCTCGTCCCAGTCGCCGACGCAGGTCGGCTCCGCGCCTTCCGATCCGTGGTCGGACGTCAAGAGAATCGCCGTCGACGCAAGCGCGCCAATGCGATCCAGGTGGTCGACGAACACCCCGAGCCGCCGATCGGCGTCGCGCATCGCATCCCGGGCGATCGCAGAGTGCGGCCCGCCCTCGTGATGACCCGTGTCGGTGAGCAACGTGTTCCACCACATCAGCCGCGGCCACTCGTCCGGCGACGAAGCCGGCCACAGCGACAGCACCTGATCGACGCCGATCGCATCGACCGACGACGACCAGGCGTAGTCCTTGTTCGCCGCGACATGCTCCTGCGTCGCCAACGGATCCATAGAAGGGTCGGGCAAGAAGTCGTCCATCATCGACTTCGCACCGTCGTTCGATCCGCCCGCGCGCACGAGTCCGAACGTCGAATACGACGCGCCGTTGTCGACCGGCTCGTTCACCGAGGCGGTCGGACCGGACACCCGCTCGAACACCGTCCGCACCCCGGGCGACAGCCACTCCGACCACCGATGCCACGTCGCCGCGTTGTTCGTCAGCACCTGTACGGCGCTGCGCCGGTCGAAGTATGCGTTGTTCACGATGCCGTGCCGGCCGGGTCCGACGCCGGTCAGCGCGGACGTGTGGTTCACCAGCGTCACCGACGGGAACTCCGCGATCGCGCCGCCAGTCAACCCGCACCCGGCAGACAGCAACCGCGCCACGTTGGGCAGCTCCCCCGACGCAGCCATCGCATACAAGGAGTTCGAGTTACAGCCATCCCACAACAGGCCGACCACATGCGCAGCCGGACCGGCGACTGCGAGATCGACCAACGCCGCGCCGTCCATGTCGCTCAACGACGCGAGCGGCGCACCGGCCAGCCACGCCAGCGTCGGCCCGACGTCGACGACCCGCGCCGCGAGCGGCAGCATCCCGCGCGCCAGAACCCCCGCACCGGACAGGATCAACGGTGCCCGCGACTGCACGACGTTCAGCGATCCGTGCTCGCCCCGATGCCCGCCCTGCAAAGGCCAGTAGTGCTTGCCCGTGTGCACCACGACGAGATCCGGCGCCGCCGACGCCGCGAACAACGACGACAACCGTTCGTAGGCCCACGGGTAGGAGTTGTCCTCGTTCGCGGGCGACAGGTCGGCCAGCTCGACGGCCAGGGGCGTGAACGCCAGCGGATCCTGCACGCCGACCGGGTTGCGGCCGCGCAACACCGACGCGCCGTCAGCGGACAGCAGCGCCGCGCCGAACGCGTTCGCCACGCAAACGCCGCCGGAATCCGGGACCGGCCACGCCACCAGATCCACCACATGCGAAAGCGAGGGATCGCACAGCACTTCTACTGCGCGATCCCTCGCCTCGACCATGCACCGAACTCTAGAGCGACAGCATCAGGGCACGAGCCCGGCGGGACGCCGACTCGGTCCGGCGCTGAAGCCGGCGCACCTGCGCGAGCCGGCTCAGCATCCGACGCTGACGCGCCGCGTCAACCGAACGTTCGTGCTCGCGCATTCGCTCCCGCGCGAGGCTTTCGTGAAAGAGCGTCATCGAAATCTCCTTGGAAGAAATGTCGGATCTCATGCGGCGACATCGTCCTTACGCGGCCGCCCGCGCGGACGCTTGCGCGGCACGACGACGCCCTGCAGGACCAGTTCGCCACCCCAGACGCCCCACGGCTCGCGCCGCTCGAGAGCGCCGGCGAGACACGCGGACCGCAGCGGACAGTCGAGGCACAGCGCCTTGGCGCGCTCGACGTCCGCCGGCGATTCGGCGAAGAACAAGTCCGGGTCGACGACGTGACACGGCAACGCCCTGTCCACGCCGACCGGGTCGACAACTGCGGTGAGAGTCATGGCGCACCACCTCCTCGTGGCTGCTCGTGACGGTCAGAAGACAAAAGAGAAGGCCGCGGACCCTCTCGGGTGCCGCGGCCTGGTGTCTGCCGGTCGAAGAGGATCTTTCAAACCGGTGGACCCCAGGCATTCAGGGCACCCTCGCCGCCATTACCGGCATCGCTGTGCTGGCGCGGCTTCACCGACACGACGGTGAGCGGGCCGTACGACGGCACAGCGCTGCCCATGGCAGCCGGGCCGAACGTGGACATGCCGATGCACGCGTTGGCCCGCTGGAACGTGGTGATCTCCATGGGGGCACCTCCTCGCGCGCTCGGATAGGTCGTCAGCAACCTGGCTGGACCATAAGCCACCGGGTCCGTTGATCGCAACGAATTATTGCGGCGCGTTAGCAACTCGCAACAAACCCTCCTGTACGACGGACACCGCGTGCTGCCCGTCGCGGGTCCACAAGTCACCGCGGGCGAGCCCGCGGGCGCCGCCGGAAGTCGGTGATTCCTGGACATACAGCAACCAGTCGTCCGCGCGGAACGGCCGGTGGAACCACATCGCGTGGTCGAGGCTCGCGACACTCAAGATGCGCTCGCTGCGCCACGACAATCCGTGCGCCATCAGCAACGAGTCGAGCAGCGTCATGTCGCTCGCGTACGTCACCACGCACACGTGCTTGAGCGGATCCTCGCCGAGCGATCCGTCCGCCCGCATCCAGACCATCTGCTGCGCCCGGACCGGCAGCGAAGGATCCAGCCACGCCGGCGTCTCGACATGGCGTACGTCGATCGGGCGCGGCCGCGACCAGAACGCGTCCTCGGACACGCCCGCAGACTGCAGCCGCTCCCACATCGTCGGCAGCGACTCCGGGTCCGGCGCCGGCGGCATCTCGCCTTGGTGCACGATCCCCGGTTCGCTGATCTGGAACGACGCGGACAGGTTGAAGATGGCCTTGCCGTGCTGCACCGCGACGACCCGCCGGGTCGTGAACGAGCGACCGTCGCGAATCCGGTCGACCTCGTAGACGATCGGCACGCTCGGATCACCGGGGCGCAGGAAGTACGCGTGCAGCGAGTGCACGTGCCGCTCTTCGGGGACGGTCCGTCCGGCCGCGACCAACGCCTGCCCGGCGACCTGCCCGCCGAAGACGCGCTGGCGGTTCTCGTCCGGGCTGTTGCCGCGAAAGATGTTGACCTCGATCTGCTCGAGATCGAGCAGATCGACGAGTTGGTCCAGCGCGCTCCCCACCCGCGGGAGGTTACCGGCGCACGATCCGCAGCACGTCGTCGGCGTACTGCTCCAGTTTCTTCGGTCCGACTCCCGGCACGTCCGCGAGCTCGGCGCGGTCGGCCGGTCGCCGCGCCGCGATCGCCTCCAACGTCTTGTTGTCGAAGACGACGTACGCCGGCACGCCCTCCTCGCGCGAGCGTTCCAGCCGCCACTTCGCGAGCGCCTGCACGAGCGGATCGTCGGACAATCCCTTGGGCCGCGGCGGTTTCGGCGCCACGACCGGTGGCGCACCCGGCGGCCGCAACTGGTCGAGGAAGCGACTCGGCTTGCGCGAACGCCGGCCGCCCGCCGCCCGCGCGGACGCCCACGACAGTGCCAAGTGCCGGCGCGCGCGAGTGATGCCGACGTAGAGCAGCCGCCGTTCCTCGTCGATCTGCGCGGCCGTCGTCGCGTGGGTGATCGGCAGCGTTCCGTCGACGAGCCCGACCACGAAGACCGCGTCCCACTCCAATCCCTTCGCCGCGTGCAGCGACGCCAATGTCACGCCGTCGACCGGCGGCGCGTGCTGTGCCTCCTCGCGCGCCGCGAGTTCGTCGACGAACTCCGGCAGCGACGCCGACGGCATCTCCTCGGCCAAGCCGACCAACGCGCGCAACGATTCCCACGCCTCGCGCGCGACCCGGCCCGACGGCGGCTCCGCGGCGATGTTCAGCAACTCGGCGACGAGATCCGGCAGCGGTTGCGGCTCGGGCGGGTTCGCCGAGCGCAGCGACGCGCGCAGCCGCATGATCCCCTCGCGTACCTCGGGCCGGTCGAAGAACCGCGCGCCGCCGCGGACGAGATACGGCAGCCCGGCCGCGGCGAGCGCGGACTCGTACACCTCCGACTGCGCATTGACCCGGTAGAGCACCGCGATCTCGCGCAGCGCCACGCCCTCGCGCTGCAAGGCCTTGATCCGCGCGACGACACCGGCCGCCTCCGCTGGCTCGTCGTCGTACGCCGTCGTCGTCGGCACCGGCCCGTCACCGCCCTGTGCCACCAGCGTCGTGCCCGGCGTCAACCGGTTCGCGACCTCCACGACCTGTTTGGTCGACCGGTAGTCGCGCACCAACCGGACGACGGTCGCGTCCGGCCATCGCTCTCGGAAGTCGACGAGGTACGACGCGGACGCGCCGGTGAACGAGTAGATCGTCTGGTTCGGATCGCCGACCACGCAGAGCGAGTCGCGATCGCCCAGCCATGCTTCGAGCAATCGCTGCTGCAACGGGTTGACGTCCTGGTACTCGTCGACCACGAAGTGCCGGTACTGCTCGCGCACCCGCACGGCGATGTCGCGATGCTGCTCGATCGCGTACGCCGTCATGACGAGCAGGTCCTCGAAGTCGACCTGACCGCGTTCGGCGTTGACGTCCTCGTACGCCGCGAACAGCTTCTGCACCGTCTCCGGATCGAGCGGCGGCTCCCGGCCGGCCGCGACCGCCGACTTGGCGTAGGAGTCGGTCGGGACCTGCGCCGCCTTCGCCCACTCGATCTCGCTCGCGACGTCGCGTTGCGCGGCCGGATCGAGGTGCACCCGCAGCCGGGCCGCAGCGGCGCGGATGGTGGGCAGCTTGCTCTCGACGATCGTCGGCGGCGGCCCGGCGGACAGCCGCGGCCAGAAGTAACGCAACTGGCGCAGCGCCGCCGAGTGGAACGTCCGCGCCTGCACCCGCCCGGCGCCCAGACCGCGCAGCCGACCGCGCATCTCCCCCGCCGCGCGGGTCGTGAACGTCACCGCGAGGATGTGGTCCGGCTCGGCGACCTCGGTGCGGACCATCGCCGCTATTCGATGGGTGATCGCCCGGGTCTTGCCGGTGCCGGCCCCGGCGAGGATGCAGACCGGACCGGTCACCGCCTCGACCGCCTGCTGCTGCTCGGGGTCCAGCGGGGCGGGCGCGTCCACCGGGCCATCCACTGGGCCATCCTGGCACCGGAAGAATCCGGTTATGGTCGAGGTTGGGGAGAACGTGTCCCGGCTGAAGATGTACACAACCGTCTGGTGCGGCTACTGCGTGCGGCTCAAGCGCGCACTCGAACGCGAAGGCATCGAGTACGACGAGGTCGACATCGAGAACGACCCCGCTGCGGCCGACTACGTCATGAGCGTCAACGGCGGCAACGCGACGGTCCCGACCATCGTGCTGCCCGACGGCCGCGCCCTGACGAACCCCCCGTTGCCCGAACTGCTCTCTGCCATCCGGGTCGCGTAGCTCCGTGCCATCCGGGTCGCGTAGCTCTCTGCCATCCGGGTCGCGTAGCCGCTGCCTCCGGCAGTCAGCGCGAGATTTGCCCTTCCGGCCACAGGCCGGGCACGGCGAGGCACCATAGAACGATGCTGGCCGCCGACGTGCACCATCCGGCGATCGGCGCTGCCCTCGCGACGGCCGCCGACCTGCTCGGCATGGAGGTCGTGTTCGTCGGCGGCCTGAGCGCCGACGAGTTCGCCTTCGTACGCGTCCACGGCGAGTTGCCCGGCGTCCACGAAGGTCTGACCATCCCGCGCACCGACAGCTTCTGCCACCGGCTGCTGGCCGGTGCGCCGCCGTCGACCGCCGACGCCGCCAACGACACGGCGTACGCCGACGTGCCGGCGCGGGCGGCGTTCGGGGTCACGTCGTACGTCGGGGTTCCGGTCTGCGATCCGGGCGGCAACGTCGTCGGCACCTTGTGCGGCGTCGACCGCCGGCCGGTGCCGGTGTCGGCCGCGACACTCGCCGTCCTCGAAGAGCTCGCCGGTGTCATCGAGGCGCACATCAGCGGCGCCGACGCGGCGGTCATCGTGCGCCGGCAGCCGGGCGGCTGGCGGGTCGGCACCGCCGACGAGCCCGACCTGACCAGCGCGATGGTGCTCGCCGACCTGCTCTGCGACGGCGGCGAGGCGGTGGGCCGACCGGCGCGGCCCGAGGACACCGACGAGGTCGCGCAGTTGCGGGCCGCGGTCGCCCAGCTCGAACACGCGCTGACCGCCCGGGTCGTGGTCGAGCAGGCCATCGGCGTGCTCGCCGAGCGCCAACACGTCACCCCGCGGGCGGCGTTCGAAAAGCTGCGCAAGGCGGCCCGCTCCCGCGGGCGCAAGGTGCACGATCTCGCGCGCATGGTGGTCGCGTCCGTCAACGACCCGTCGGTGCCGCTGCCGCCCGAACTAGCAGGCCGACGCTAGAAACCGATCGACCAGCCGGATCGTCTGCTCCGGCCGGTCGGTCCAGAACACGTGGCTCGCGCCGTCCAGCCATTCCAGCCGCGCGCCCGGGATCGCGTCGGCGAGGAGCCGCGCGTTGTCCGGCTGTACGAGCCGGTCCGCCGTGCCGTGCAGGACCAGCGTCGGCACGTCGAGACCGCGCAGTCGCTCCAGCAGCCCGCCGTGGCGGCGCATCGCGTCGAGCTGCCCCCAATAGGCCTTGGCCCGCAGCGGCCAGCGCAGCCGTACGGCGACGTCCTCGTCGATCCGATCCCGGCGGGTGTCGTCGGCGTAGATGAACGGGACCGACGCCTCGATCGCCTCGCGCGGCGAGCGCGCCGTGCGATCGAAGAGCATCGCGACCGCCTCCGGCGACGCGCGTACCGCATCGCGACCGCTCGGGTGCGTGCAGCCGAGGACGAGCGCGCGGACCCGATCGGGATGCCGGAGCGCGACCTCCTGCGCGATCACGCCGCCCATCGAGACGCCGAAGACGTACGCCGATTCCGAACCGGCCGCGTCGAGCACCCGGACGGCGTCGTCGGCCATCGCCTCCATCGACCATTCGCCGTCCGGCAGCTCGCTGCGGCCGACACCGCGGTTGTCGAACCGGATCACGCGGCGTTGCTCGGCGAGCGGGGCGAGGATGCGATGCCACATGTCGGCGGTGTAGCCGAGGCCCTGGATCAGCAGCAACGGCGGCTCGCCGGCGCCGGACTGGTCCCACCACAGCCGCGGCCCGGAGCCGGCCGGCAGAGCTTCGGTGAGCACGCCCGATGTTACGGTCGCCGGCATGGCCGCCGACATGACCGCTCTGCTCGACGACCTGGCCGCCGAGCACGCCGACCTCGACGCGCTCGTCGCCGGCCGCGACCTCACCGCGCCGTCCGCGGCGGCCGGCTGGACCGTCGGCGACTGCCTCGGCCACCTGTGGTTCTTCGACCGCGAGGCCACCACAGCGCTCGTCGATCCCGACGCGTTCGGCACCGGCCTGCAGCAGATCGCCGCCGACCCGGACGGGTACATGGCCGCGCACCTCGACGAGGCGCGCGCGCTCGGTCCGGCGCTGCCGGCGGTGTCCCGCGAGCAACGCGCGGCTCTGCTCGCCGCGCTTCGTGACACCGACCCGGCGACGAAGGTCGCGTGGTACGGCCCGCCGATGTCGCCGGCGTCGTTCGCGACCGCGCGGCTGATGGAGTACTGGGCGCACGGCCAGGACGTCGCCGACGGCCTCGGCGTGATCCGTACGCCGACCGACCGGTTGCGCCACATCTGCCACCTCGGGGTCCGCACCCGCGGGTTCTCCTTCGCCGTCCGCGGTCTCGACGTGCCGGCAGCCGACGTACGGGTCGAGCTGACCGGTCCGAGCGGCGACCGCTGGACCTGGGGCGACGCCGGCGCCACCGACCGGATCACCGGTCCGGCACTCGACTTCGCACTGGTCGTCACCCAACGGCGGTTCCCCGACGGCACCGCGCTGGTCGTCGACGGCGAAACCGCGCAGGCCTGGATGAAAGTCGCGCAAGCGTTCGCCGGCGCACCGACCACCACCGCGCCGCAGCGGCGGGGCCTGGCCCGGGCGGAGCGGCACGAATAGTCATTCCTGGCCAGGCGTGGCAACAGAAGTTGCGCCAACCGCAGCATGCTTTCGCGAGGGTTCGCGGCCGATGTCTTCGAGGTGTTGCTGATCTGCGCATGGGTCCTCGCGGCGCTGTGCGCAGCGTGGGGTGCCGTCGGTCAGTTGCGGCTGCGCCGGCTGACCCGCCGCTGCGTCGCCGAGCAGGGCCGGGTCGCGGTCCTCGACGAGCGGTTGCGCGTCGTCAGCCGGCTGCACGACGCCGGCCGCGCGGTCAACTCGGTGCACGAACTCGACCACGTGCTCGGCACGATCCTCAACGGCGTCGTCGACATGCTCGGCGCCGAGACCGGCTCGGTCATGCTGGTCGAGGACGAGGAGCTTCGCGGCGTCGCCGCGGTCGGCAACGAACGCGCACTCGGCGCGCGGGTCGCGTTCGGCGAAGGCATCGCCGGCCGCGTCGCGGTCGTGCGCAACGCGATGCTCATCAACGGCGAGGCGAGTGACGGCGCGTTTCCCGGACTGCGGCCGCGCCGTACTCCGGTCGACAGCGCGATCAGCGTGCCGATGATCGAACGCGACCAACTCATCGGCGTGCTCAACGTCGCCGCGTCGTCGACGCACCTGTTCAACCACCGCGACCTCGAGGCCGCGCGGGCGTTCGCCGAGTACGCCGCCGCCGCGATCGCGAAAGCACGGCTGTACGACAACAGCCGGCGCAAGAGCGAGGAACTCGCCTACCGCGCGACGCACGACCCGCTCACCGGCTTGCCGAACCGCTCGATGCTGCGCGACCGGTTGCTGCGCGACGGCGCGACCACGTCATGCGGCGCGTTGCTGTTCGTCGACCTCGACGGCTTCAAGGCCGTCAACGACATGCTCGGCCACACCGGCGGCGACATCTTGCTCGAAGCGGTAGCCGGCCGGCTCATGTCGTCGGTGTCGACCAAGGACACGGCGGCCCGCCTCGGCGGCGACGAGTTCGCGGTGTTCGTCACCGGCGGCTCGGATCTGCGGCCCGCCATCGCCGTCGCCGAACGGCTCATCCAGCGGTTGTCCGAGCAGTTCGTCGTCTTCGACGAGAGCGTGTCGATCTCGGCGAGCATCGGCATCGCGCAGTGGGGTGTTCACGGCGACTCGTTCGAGGAGTTGTTCGAGGCCGCCGACCACGCGCTCTACGAAGCGAAGAAGGCCGGCAAGAACCGCTGGCGGGTCTGCGCCCGCCACGCGGTGCCGGCGCAACGGCTCGCCCACGTCGAAGGAGGTGCGCTGTGCCGAGTTCAGACGTGAAGCCGTCGGCGGGTTGGGTGTGGGCCTTGCTGCATGCGCACTCCGGCGGGCGCGGGCGCAGGGTCGCGCGATTCGGCACGTTCGTCTTCGTCGGTGCCGCGCTGGCCGCGCCGCTGTGGTCGCCGTACGCCGCGATCGGCGTGATGTGCGCGGTCGTCGCCGGGCTGCTGCTCGTCGTCCGCGCCGCAACGAAGGCGATCGTCAGCCGCGACCTGCGCGTCGCGCACATGCTCTCCGAACGCAACACGCACGAACTCGACGCCGCGCGCGAACGCGCGTCGTTCGTCCGCGCGCTCGAACACTCCGCGTCGCACGACCGGCTCACGATGCTGCTCAACCGCGACGCGTTCGCCGCGCTGCTCGACACGTCGTTGCGCGCCCGGCCGGAGAAGCCGCAGGACGCGCCGCCGGTGACGGTGATGTTCCTCGACATCTCGCGGTTCGCGGACCTCAACGTCTCGCTCGGCCCGGCGTTGTCGGACGAGTTGCTCATCCAGGTCGCGCATCGCATCGGCGCGGCGTTGCGGCCCGGTGACATCCTCGCGCGGATCGACGGCGACGTGTTCGCCATCCTGCTCGAAACGGTCGCCGCGCACTCCGCGATGGACGTCGCGCAGCGACTGCTGCGGACCATCCAGAGCTCGTACGAGATCGACGACAGGTTGGTCGTGACGACGTTCGCGTGCGGGCTCGCCACGGCCGGGCCCGACGAGCGGATCGACGCGGCGGAGATGCTGCGCCGGGCCGGGCTCGCATTGCGTACGGCGAAGACTTCGCGCAGCGCGTGCGTCTCGTTCGAGACCCGGATCGAAGAGGAGACCGAGCAGCGGCGCATGTTCGACGAAGACCTGCGCAAGGCGTTGCCGTCCGGCGAGCTGCACCTCGTCTACCAGCCGCTCGTCGACGCGCTCACCGGTCAGGTCACGGCGGTCGAGGCGCTCATGCGCTGGGATCACCCGAGTCGCGGCGCGGTGCCGCCGAGCGAGTTCATCCCGGTCGCCGAGAGCTCCGGGCACATCGTCGACATCGGACTGTGGGCGCTGAAGGAGGCGTGCCGGCAGCAGCGCGCGTGGCGCGACGAACACGGCATCGACGTGATGGTCGCGGTGAACCTGTCCGCGCGCCAACTGTCGGATCCGGACGTCGTCGAACGCGTCCGCGTCGCCGTACTCCGGCAGGGCGTCGACCCGCGCCGGATCAAGCTGGAGATCACCGAGAGCCTTCTCGTCGACGACATGCGGATGGCCGTCGACGTCCTCACCCGGTTGCGCGCGCTCGGCTTGAAGCTGTCGATCGACGACTTCGGCACGGGATACTCGTCGCTCAGCCGGCTCGGCGAACTGCCGATCGACGAGATCAAGATTGACAAGTTCTTCGTCGACGGCATCGGCAAGGAAGGCACCCGCGAGACGATCCTCAACGCGGCGATCGCGATGGGACACGGGCTCGGGTTGACCGTCGTCGCCGAGGGCGTCGAGACGCACGAGCAGTTGGCGTACCTGCGCGCGCACCAATGCGACTACACGCAGGGCTTCCTGCTCAGCCGCCCGGTGCCGGCCGACAAAGCCCTGGAGTTGCTCGGCCGCCGACTCGAACCGCCGCCCGGGATCCCGCAGCAGCGCGACGCCAAGGAGACCGCCGAGGTCGCCGTACCGCAGGTGCTCCCCTCGCTGGCACCGCAGCCGACGAAGCGCCTCTTCGCCCGCTGACCGCGACGTCAATTGCGAGATAGCACCCGTAGACGTCCGCTATCTCGCAATTGATCGGTCGAGCCAGCCGGTGATCAGCCAGTGCGCGATCGACGCCGGTGGCGGCAGCCCCGGCCGGCCCGCGCGCACGTCGTCCCGGTCGAACCACGCGACGTCTTCGAGCTCGCCGTCGCCGTCGCCCAACGATCCGCCGACCGCACGGGCCTCGAAGCCGAGCATCAACGACGCGGGGAACGGCCAGGGCTGGCTGCCCCGGTAGACGACGTCGTCGACGACGACACCGGACTCCTCGGCCACCTCGCGGATGACGGCGTGCTCCAACGACTCGCCCGGTTCGACGAAACCGGCGAGGGTCGAGTAGCGGCCCGGCGGCCACGACGGCTGCCGGCCGAGCAAGCAGCGATCGCCGCCGTCGTGAACCAGCACGATCATCGCCGGGTCGGTGCGCGGGAAGTGGTCACTGCCGTCCGCGGGACAGCGCCGTACCCACCCGCCGTCGACCACGGCGGTCGGCTCGCCGCAGCGCGGGCAGTGCGTGTGCGTCGCGTGCCAGTTGGCCAGTGCGACCGCGGCCACGAGCAGTCCCGCATCGCGAGCCGGCAGCAGCGCACCGACGTCGCGCAACGTCGCCGGCCGCGCACCGAGCGACCGCGGCAACTCACCGACCGCGGCGAACACGGCGACACCGTCGTCGCCGACACCGAGGAAGTAACCCTCGGCCGGCCGATCCTCGGTGGGAACCAGGACGAGCCCGTCATCGCCCACCATGGCGCGGCGCTCGTCGTCGATGACCAGCAGCCGGCCGCCGGCCCACGCCTTCGCCAGCCACTCGGGATCGCGCCGCTTGTCGGCCGCGCGGTCGAACGCCGCCCGCGACAGCGCGGGCGCGCTCGCACCCGAGTCCGCGAGTCCGGACTCGGTCAACCCGGGCTCGATGAACGCCGCATCGTTGCGAGCTCGTCCCACAGGTACGCCGCCGCCTCCGCGCCGGTGAGCAGCAACGGGAAGACGACGCGTTCGTTCGGCGCGTGGATGCGGTCGTCCGGCAGACCGACGCCGAGGAACACGACCGGCGCATCGAGAACGTCGGCGAGATCGGCCTCCGGTCCGCTGCCCCCCTCGCGGGTGTAGAGCACCTCGCGGCCGAACGCACGCTCCATCGCCCGGGTCGTCGCCAGCAGCGCGGGCTCGTCGAGCGGGGTCAGGCACGGCCGGACGCCGTCGCTGTGCCAGTCGATCGTCGCGGTGATGCCGGCGGGAACCGACGCCGCGACGTAGTCGTCGAACAGCTTCTTCACCGTCAGCGGATCCTGGTCGGCGACGATCCGGAACGACACCTTCGCGTGCGCGTCGGTCGGGACGATCGTCTTGCCGCCCGGCCCCATATAGCCGCCCCACATGCCGTTGATCTCGCAGGTCGGCCGAGCCCAGACGCGCTCCAGCGTCGAGTACCCCGCTTCGCCGTACGACCCGCGGCTCGCCGCCGTCGCGAGCCATTCGCTCTCGTCGTACGGGAGTCGCGCGATCAGTTCGCGTTCCCGATCCGAGAGCGGCCGTACGTCGTCGTAGAAGCCCGGCAATGTGATCCGGCGCGACTCGTCGTGCAATCCGGCGAGCAGGCCGGCCATGACGTCGAGCGGGTTGGGCACCGCGCCGCCGAACGAGCCGCTGTGAAGGTCGATGTCCGGGCCGTGCAGGGCGAGGTCGCACTCGATCATCCCGCGCATGCCGGTACAGATCGTCGGTGTCTCGCGGCTCCACATCCCGGTGTCGGAGACGACGACGACGTCGCAGTCGAGCCGCTGCCGCTCGCGTTGCAGCAACGCGCGGAAGTGCACCGATCCGCTCTCCTCTTCGCCTTCGATCAGGAACCGCAACGTGACCGGCGGCGCGCTCCGGCCCGACGTTTCGAGCAATGCGCGCAGGCCGAGCAGGTGGTAGGCGACCTGACCCTTGTCGTCGACGGCGCCGCGAGCGAACAACTCCTCGCCGCGCAACTCCGGCTCGAACGGACCCGTCTGCCACAGCTCCTGCGGGTCGACCGGCTGTACGTCGTGGTGGCCGTACACGACGACGCTCGGCGCGCCGTCGTCGCCGGCCGGCCACTCGGCGAAGACCGCGGGCAGGCCACCGGTCTCCCAGATCTCGACGGTCGGGAACCCGGTGCGGCGGAACGCCTCGGCCAGCCATTCGGCGGAGCGGCGTACCTCGCCCGCATGCGCCGGGTCTCCCGAAATCGACGGGATGCGCAGCCACTCGATCAGGTCGGCGAGGAACTGATCCGCATGGTCCTGGCAGTACTGCCGGACGTCGTTGTCGGCCATGAGCCGACCCTAGTCGGCTCCGACAAGGAGCTTCGCGAGCTCGGCTCGCGACAGCAACCGGTCGGGGGCTTTGAGCTCGCCCGTCCGCACATAGAGGAACCCGGCGCTGACGGTCGCCGGATCGCAATCCGCAAGGTCGGCCCACGCCAGCCGGTACACCGACAACTGCAACGACGCGGCGGCGAAGTCGGCCGGCACGACACCGGTCTTGTAGTCGACGACCTCGTAACCAACGACCGCGCCGGCGACGTCGAGCACCGGGTAGACCGCGTCGATCCGGCCGCGCACGAGCCGCCCGCCGACGAGCAGCTCGAAGGCCTGCTCGACCGCGACCGGCCGCCGTTCGGCCCAGCCGCTGTCGAGGAACCGGCGCTGCAGATCGGCGAGATCGGCATCGGAGATGTCGTCGTCGCCGGAGCCGGGCAGGTCGTCGGGTTCGAGCAACGGCGCGGCGGCGTACAGGTGCTCGACCCACGCGTGGAACCGCGATCCGCGCCGCGCCTGCGGCTGCGGCGGCCGCGGCATCGGGCGGGCCAAGGACTGCGCGAACGCGCCGGGATCCTCGGCCAGCGCGACGACCTGCGACGCGGTCAGCCGGCGGGGCAGCTCGACCTCGCGCACCGTCGAGCGCAACCGGCGCGCCTCGTCGAGCAGCAACTGCGACTCCTCGGCCCACACCCGCGCCACCTCCGCCTCGGCGGCCGGCAACGCGTCGACCTCGACCGGCGCGATCTTGCCCTCGCTCGCCGCCGTCACCAACGACGCCGCTTTCCGCCGTCGCTCCGTCTGCGCCGGATCCGCCGGCAGCGGCCACGCGACGTCGCCCGCCTCGCGCCGGTCGAGCGGGTTGGTCGCGCCGGCCGGCGGCTCGTCGCACCAGCGCTCGACCGTCACCACCGGCGGGCCGATCGCCCGCAACTCGTCGAGGTACGGCGACGAAGAGCAACGGCTCGCCCTCGTCGCGGCCCAGCAGTAGCCGGTGGCGAGCAGCACCGTGCGCGCGCGGGTGAACGCGACGTACGCCAGCCGCCGCTCCTCGTCGGCGTCGTCGCGGCGGCACTCGTCGTCGAACGCGTCGACGTCCGCCTTCGCGTAGCCGCGCAGCACCGGCAGGTCGGCGGCGTCGCCGCGGCAGTCGAACGGCAGCACGTGCGCACCGCGGGTCCACGGCGTACGGCGTTGCTTCGACGGGAAGACGTCGGTGACGAGTCCGGGGACCGCGACGACGTCCCACTCGAGCCCCTTGGCCTTGTGCACGGTCATCAGCTTCACCGTGTCGGCGTCGGAGACCGAGCCGGCGTCGAGGCCGTTGTCGGCATCGGCCGCGGCGGCGAGGTAGCCGAGGAACGCGCGCAGGTCGGTCTCGCCTTCCAACCCGGAGTAGCGGGCGGCGTGGTCGGCGAACGCGGCGAGGTTGGCCATCCGCGCGACCGCGACCCGCTCGACCTCGGCTTCGATCTCGACGTCGAGGCCGATGGTGCGCACGACCTCGGTGACCAACTCGACCAGCGGCTGGCTCAGCAACGCGCGCAACCGGCGCAGCTCGCCGGTGAACGCGGCGAAGCGCGCCACCGCCTCCGGGCTGTAGCGGTCGAGGTCGCCCGGCGACTCGATCGCGTCGACGAGCGAGACGACTTCGACCGGATCGACGGCCGCGGTCGCCGCGCGCAGGCTCTGGTCGAGACCATGCGCCTCGGCCGGTTCGTCATCCGGACGCCGCGACCACGCCGCCAGTCGCGCCGCCCGGCGGCCGAGTGCGGCCAGATCCCGTACGCCGATGCGCCACCGCGGCCCGGTGAGCAGTCGAACCGCCGCCGGGTTGTCGGTCGCGTCGACGAGCAGCGACAGCACCGCGACGACGTCGGCGACCTCGGGCATCTCCAGCAGGCCGCCGAGCCCGACCACCTCGACCGGCACGTCGCGGGCGACGAGGGCATGGTGCAACCGGGGGAAGTCGGCCCGCCGGCGGGCCAGCACCGCCATCTGTCGAGCCGGCGTACCGCCCGCGAGCAACGCCGCCAGCCGGTCGGCGACCAGCTCCGCTTCCTGCCGATCCGTTTCCACCCGGGCGACGACGACCTCGCCGGCGTCCTCGCGGCCGAGCGCCGCAGTCAGCGTCGGCACGTCGAGAGCCGGGCGGCGGCCACCGTCACGCCGCAACGGTCCGGCGATCGCGTTGGCGGCGGCAAGAATCCTTCCGCCGCAACGGAAACTCGTCATCAACGGCATCGCGGCCAGCCGCTCGCCGTCGCCCGGCGGGAAGTGCTCGCCGAAGCGCAGCAGGTTGCCGACCGACGCGCCGCGCCAGCCGTAGATCGCCTGATGTGGATCGCCGACCGCCGTCACGGGATGGCCGCCGCCGTAGAGCCGGGACAGCAGCAGCCGCTGCGCGACACCGGTGTCCTGATACTCGTCGAGCACGACGAGGCCGAACCGGGACCGCTCGATCGCCCCGACGACCGGCGCCCGGTCGGCGATCCGCGCCGCGAGCGCGACCTGGTCGCCGTAGTCGATCAGGTCGAGCCGCGCCTTCAGCTCGTCGTACGCCGCGACGAGGGTCAGCAACTCGTCCCGGCCGCGGGCCCGCTCGGCGATCAGCGCGACGTCCTTCACCTTCTTCGGCAGGCCCTCGATCGCGTCGAGCGCCTTGCGGTCGAAGTCGCGCACCGCGTCGGCGTCGACGAGGTGCTCGGCCATCTCGCCGGACAGTTGCAGGACCAGCCGGGCGACGTGCCCGGTCGTCCAGTCGAGATGCTCGAACGGCCCGCTCGCCGACCGTGCGACCCGCAGCGCGAGCTGCCACTGCATCGCCTCGGTGAGCAACGTCGTCACCGGTTCGCGCCCGATCCGCAACGCGTGGTCGCGCACGAGCGCGGCCGCATAGGCGTGATAGGTCGACACGGTCGGCAACTCGTCGGTCAGCAGGTCGGTGCCGGTCCGGCGGCTTAGCCGCGCGAGCGAGCGGCGTACCCGGTCGGCCAGCTCCCCGGCGGCCTTCGTCGTGAACGTGAGCCCGAGCACGCGGCCGGGCGCGACGCCGAAGTGCGCGACCGCATGGACGACCCGGGCGGCCATCACCGCCGTCTTGCCCGACCCGGCGCCGGCGACCACGAGCTGCGGCGCGAGCGGATGTGTCGCCACCCGCAACTGCGCATCGGTGTAGTCGACCTCGAGCAGCTCGCGCAGGTAGCCACCGCGTTCGTCGGTGGTGGTCACGAGACCACCTGCCCACCGGAAGGATGCGCCGGGCAGGAGCCGCGGAACGGGCAGCGGTCGCACCCGTCGTTCGGCCGGGCGTCGAACCGCTCGTCCCGAATCGCCGTCGCGGTCGTCGCGACCAGATCCGCGCACCACTCGTCGCCGGTGGTCATCGCCGGCTGCGACTGCACCTTGACCGCGCCGCGCACTTCCCGCCGTAACTGCACCAGCTCGGCGCCTCCGGGCGGGCCGGGATGCCGGTCGGCGAACGCACCGTCGCGCACGGCCAGTTGGTAGACGCCGAGCTGTGGCTCGCGCGGCACGTCGCGATCGGTCGGCACGGTCCGGCCGGTCTTGAGATCGACGACGACGACCCGGCCGTCGGCGTCGCGTTCGAGCCGGTCGGCCCGCCCGCGCAGGACGACGTCGGCGGAGTGCTCGACGGTGAAGTCGACCTCGACGCCGAGCACCTCGCGCTCGTCGCGGTCGTGCCACTGCACGAACCGGCGGAGCAGGCGTCGGGCCTCCGCCCATTCGCGGTCGGCCTGCCAGCGCGCGTCGAACGGCAGCGCCGGCCAGATGTCGGCGAGCCGCGCTTCGAGCACGTCGAGGTCGGCCGGCAGCTCGCCCGTCGCGACCGCCTCGGCGAGGGCATGTACGACGGAACCCAGACCTTGCGACGAGCTCGTCGCGGCCGAGGCATGTGCCTCCCGGTCGAGGAACCAGGCCCGCGGGCACCGGT
>JAICXQ010000073.1 GCA_025980325.1 Frankiales bacterium | reverse complement strand
GTCGCCGCGGTCCAGGCGGAGCCGGACCACATCGAGCTCAATTGGGACTGCCAGCCGGGCACGCCGGTCCACGCGTTCGCGCTCCACGTCGCGGCGTTGAAACCGGACTCGCCGGCGGCGGCGGAGTCCGCGGCCGCACGCTTCGGGATCGAGACGAACCCTGCGCCGGCGCGCGAGTCGCGCACCGGGTCGGCCGCCGCGCGGGCGGCCGACTTCACCTGCAACGGGTCCGCGCCGGGCTGGTCGGTCAGGTACGCCGCGGCGACGCCGGCGGTGACCGCGGTCGCCTCGCTCGTCCCCGAGCCCTTGAACAGCCCGTCGTCGGCCCAGCCTTGCGGGTTCGCCTTCGCCACCGCGGAGTCGGCCGGCAACATGCCGAGGACGTGCAGCCCCGGCGCCACGACGTCCGGCTTCGATACCCCGGCGACAACGCCGCTGCCCGAGAACGAGGTGACCCGGCGCCGCTCGTCCGCGGCGCCGACGGTGAGCGACTGCGGGTCCATGCCCGGGTCCCCGACCTGGCCGGCGACGTTGCCCGCGGCCGCGACGACGAGGACGCCCGCGCCGCGCACATGCTCGACCGCCGCGGTCAGCGGGTCGGCGCCGTACGCCGGCGCGGTCGGCCGGTCGACCGACAGGGAGAGGTTGACGACCTGGATGGCCCGCGCGTGCGCGGCGACCCAGTCGAGCCCGGCGAGGACTTCGGCGAGGCTGGTGTTGCCGTTCGAGTCGGCGACCTTGACCACGACGATGCGCGCGGCCGGCGCGACCCCGATGGAACGGTGACCCGAGCCGGGCACCCGCCCGCCGGCGATCAGCGATGCCATGAACGTGCCATGGCCGTACCCGTCGGTGAACTGCCCGCTGGTCCGCGCGTCGCCGCCGGCGGAAATCGCGGAGACGTCGACGCCGTCGGTGATCCGGCCGGAGTCGCGGCTCAAGGCGGCGGTGTCGGAGACGCCGGTGTCGAGCAACGCGACGTTGACACCTTGTCCGGTGCCGGCCTTGCCGGCGTCGCCCCCGACGGCCTTGGCCGCGAGCACGCCGTCGGACCTGCCGTCGTCCTGCGAGTTGTCGTCACCGGCGACCCGGCCGTGGCGGTCCGGCGAGACGCCGGCCACCTGCGGATCCGTCGCGAGAGCACGCAGCGAGGCGTCCGGCGCGGAGACGAGCTCGGCGCCGACATGAGAGAAGCGAGCGAGAATGCGGCCGCGGGGAATCGAGGACGGCAGTGTCGCGCCCGGCCGCACGGTGACGACGGCGCGGACGTTCGGACCGCTCGGAGCCGCGCTCGCCGCGACCGGCGCCAGCGCAGCGACGACGATGGACGAGAGTAAGACAGCAACCAGGCGGCGGCTCACGTGAGCCCTGTCGGCATTTGCACCGCCGAACTTCTGTCTCTTCGCCCGGATTCCCCCGTACGGAGCATCGAGGGACTCCTGCCAATCCGATGTGTCCCACTTGCGCCGTACGGAGCAATGCCGTGGGAATTCGGGCTACAGCTAGGTCTCGCCGGAGCCGAGAACCCTGTCAAGCGCCCGGCTTGGGTGCTACCGGCCCTGACCCGGCCGGCGACGTGCACTGGAGGCTCGTTGTGACAGCGATGGTCGAGCGGTCGGCCCACCCCACACCGGGGCCGGGGCCGGGTTTCACCGCCATGGTCGTCGACGATCACCCGCTCGTGCGCGAGTCGATGGTCGCCCGGCTCATGGCCATGGGCGCCCGCGAGGTGCTCGAAGCCGCCAGCGTCTCCGAGGCCCGCGCCCGGGCCCACGCCGGCGGTCCCCGTGATCTGTGCGTCCTCGACGTCGGTCTTCCCGACGGCTCCGGTCTCGACCTGCTCGCCGACCTGCGCGCCGCCGGCTGGCCCCGCCTCGTCGTGCTGTCCGCGGCCGACGACCCCTACTCCGTGCGCGCGGCCTTCGTCGCCGGCGCGCAGGGCTACCTGCTCAAGTCCGCCTCGCCGCTCGTCGTCGCCGACGGTGTCCGGCGCGTTCTCGACGGCGGCGTGTACGCCGACCCGTCGGTCGCGTCGCTGCTCGCCGCCGGCCTTCGTGGCGGCCCGCAGCAGGACGGCGTCTCCGAACTGTCCGGCCGCGAGGTCGAGGTACTGAAGCTGGTCGCCGACGGCCGCTCCAACAAAGAGATCGGCGAGACGCTCGGCCTGTCCGCGTTGACGGTCAAGAGCCACTTGGCCCGGATCGCCCGCAAGCTCGGTACCGGCGACCGCGCCGAGATGGTCGCAATGGCCATGCGCGCAGGAGTGATTCGCTAACGCGAATCACCTATGTCCGGTCGTAGCCTGACCGAGTGACTGAGGCAGAGGACGCCCCCGAACGTCCCCTCGCCGTCCCCCTGCTCGAGCCACGTGGCGGAATCCCGCCAGTCACGGAGACTCCCGAGGCACTCGCCGAGGTCATCGAACGGTTCGCCGCCGGCACCGGACCGGTCGCCGTCGACGCCGAGCGCGCGTCCGGCTACCGCTACAGCCAGCGCGCCTATCTCGTCCAGCTGCGCCGAGGCGGATCGGGTACGGCGCTGATCGACCCGATCGCCTGCCCCGACCTGTCCGCCCTCTCCGACGCGCTGGCCGACGCCGAGTGGGTGCTGCACGCCGCCAACCAGGACCTGCCCTGCCTGAGCGGCGTCGGGATGCGTCCGACCCGGTTGTTCGACACCGAGCTGGGCGCGCGGATCGCCGGCTACGAGCGGGTCGGGCTCGGCACCATGGCCGAGATCGTGCTCGGCCAGCAACTGGCCAAGGAGCACTCGGCCGCCGACTGGTCGCGCCGGCCGCTGCCGGAGGCATGGCTGCGGTACGCCGCCCTTGACGTCGAGATCCTCGTCGACCTGCGCGACGCGCTCGAAGGCGAGCTGACCCGGCAAGGAAAATTGACATGGGCGGAGGAGGAGTTCGCCGCCATCCTCGCCGCCGAGCCGCCGCCGCCGCGGCTGGACCCCTGGCGTCGTACCAGCGGGATCCACCGGCTGCGCACCCGGCGGCAGCTCGCGATCGTGCGCGCGCTGTGGCACGCCCGCGACGACCTGGCCCGCGAGCGCGACATCGCGCCCGGGCGGCTGCTGCCCGACAGCGCGATCATCGCCGCCGCCTCGGTGGCGCCGGCCTCGGCCGACGCGCTCGGCCGGCTGCCGGGCTGGGGCGGCAAGGCCACCCGGCGGCTGGTGCCGGCCTTCTGGCCGGTGCTCGCCGAAGCCGTCGCCGAGTCCGACGACGGGTTGCCGCGCCCGTCGCTGCCGGGTGACGGTCCCCCGCCGGCGAGCCGGTGGCCGGACCGCGATCCCGTGGCTGCCTCCCGGCTGGCCGCGGCCCGGGCCGGCCTCGGGGCGATCGCCGCGCAGTACGGCCTGCCGGTCGAGAACCTGCTCAGCCCCGACCTCGTCCGCCGGCTGACGTGGACGCCCCCGGCCGAGCCGACCGCATCGGCCGTCGCCGACGTGTTGCGGGCCGGCGGCGCCCGCCAGTGGCAGATCGACCTCACCGCGGACGCGCTCGCCGACGCCTTGACCGCGCCGGTCGCGAGCGCGCCGTCGGCGTGAGGCTCGTCTGGTACGACGGCGACCCCGCGTCGCTGTCGTCGTACGAGGTCGCGCCCGGCTGGCCGCACGACGACACGGCGGACGCGCTGCGCTTCGCCGCGGGCGGGGCCTGGACGTGGCTGATCCTCGACGACGACGAACGGATCACCGGCGAATGCGGCATCAAGGCGCTGCCGGACGCCGGCGGCCGGGTGGAGATCGGGTACGGGCTCGCCGCGCCGAGCCGCGGGCGGGGTCTCGGCACGCCGGCGGTGGCCGCGATGCTGCACGAGCTCAAGGCGAGCGGCGCGGTCCGGGAGGTCCTCGCCTGCGTCCACCCCGGCAACGTCGCCTCCCGCCGGCTGCTCGAACGGCTCGGCTTCCACGTCGCGGCGGTCGAGGAGACCGAGATCACCTACACCCGCACGCTCTGACCCGGCCGGTTTTGCATAGGCCCCGACAGCGCGGGTAAGGTTCCCCTAAGTAGGCCATGGACCCCCGTCGGAAGGCACTGGGTGAGCACCGGAGGCATTCTCGGGCTCGGCGCGATCGCCGGGACCACGATCTTCATCGGCCTCCCCGTCGGCCGCATGCGCCGGCTCGCGCCATCCGTCCGCACCCTGCTCAACGCGATCGCGATCGGCATCCTCACGTTCCTGGTGTGGGATGTCCTTTCCGCCGGAGTCGACCCGATCGAGCGCCGGCTGACCGCGCTGACCGGCGAGCACCCGAACCCCGGGCAGTCCTGGTGGGGCTTCCTCGGCATGTGCGGCCTGCTCGCCCTCGGTCTCGGGCTCGGGCTGCTCTCGCTCGTCTACTACGACCGCCTGCTCCCCCGCCGCCGTACCGTCGCCGGCGCGACCAGCCTCGGGCCGGGAGCGGCCGCGGTCGAGGAGTTCCGGGCGGCCGACTCGCCATGGACGCCCGGCCGCCGGCTCGCGCTCACGATCGCGATCGGCATCGGCCTGCACAACTTCGCCGAAGGCCTCGCGATCGGCCAGGCCGCCGCGACGGGCGCGATCAGCCTCGCCGTCCTGCTCGTCATCGGGTTCGGCCTGCACAACGCGACCGAAGGCTTCGGCATCGTCGGCCCGCTCGCCGGCGAGGAGAACCCGCCGAGCTGGCGCCTGCTCGGGCTGCTCGGGCTCATCGGCGGCGGCCCGACGTTCGTCGGCACCGTCGTCGGCCAGGCGGTCACCAGCGACGAGATGTCGGTCGCGTTCCTCTCGCTGGCCGCCGGTTCGATCCTGTACGTCGTGATCCAGCTCGTCGGCGTCGCGCTGCGGGCCGGGCACAAGGAGATGCTCTATTGGGGCGTCTTCCTCGGACTGATCGCCGGCTTCGCGACGGACTTCGTCGTCACCGCCGCCGGGGTGTAACCGGGCCAACCGGCAGAATTGGGCCCGTGGCCCGCGTCCGTCTGGAGAACTGCCCGGCCTGCCGCCAACCCCTGCCGGATTTCGGCGACTGGCCGGCCTGGTGTCCCGCCTGCGGCTGGGGCATCGCCGGCGAGGACGCGTCGGCGGTCCACATGTCGCGCTTCAAGCGCTGGTGGCGCCGGCGTACGGACGCGGCCGAACAGTCCGAACTGCAACGACTCCTGGCCAACCCGGCGCTGCTCTCCCGGCCGCACCCGCGCCGGTTCGCGATCTACGCCGCGGCCGCCGCGGTCCACCTCACGACCCTGGCCATCGTCGCGACCGGCGCCTGGATCATGACGACGGGCGTCGTCGGCGTCATCAAGATCGGCGCCGGGATCGTCATCTTCGGGCTGGTCTTCATCACGGTCCCGGCCTACCGGCTGCGGCCCTCGAAAGCCGCCGGCAAGGCCGACGCCCCGACCACGTTGACCGTCGGGGCGACGGTCGCCGCCGCCGTCGGCGTTGCGGCACCGGAGCGCGTGCGGACACGGTCGGACGGGCAGCCGCTGCGGCCCACTTCGGGGCGGATGCTGACCGTCGACCTCGACCGGTGGCAGGGCCTGGACGCGCCCGGCCGCATCGCGCTGCTCGCGCACGAGCGCGCCCACCACAACGGCCACGACCCGCGGCGGTCGATGCTCGTGATCCTCGCCTCCGAGACATTGGACGGCTGGGTCGCACTCCTGCGGCAGGACCCGCGGACCGCGGCCCGCCGGCAGCACCGGACCTCGGCGTTTCGCGGCCGCAGCGCGGGACCGCCGATGGGGCGAGGGCTCGTCGGCCTGAGCGAACTGCTCATTCCGCTGGTGATCGCGCCGGTGTACGTCGTCGTGTTCACCCTGAGGTGGGTGCTGCGGGAGAGCGGCGACGTGGCCGGGCTGCGCGCCGAGCTCTACGCCGACGCGCTGGCCACCGAAATCAGCGGCCTCTACCCGACGGCGTACGTCGACGGGCTGATCGGCGGCACCCTCGGCGGCGTCCCCGACCTCGAACGCGAGCGCCGCCGGCGAATGGCGGTCGCCGCCGGCACCCGCAGCAATGCGATGCACCCGACGTACGCCGCCCGGCTGGACATGCTGACGGCGCTCGCACACCGGCCGACGGCGCCGCGCACGCCGGTCGCGATCAGCGCCGCGGACCTGGACGCGATGACCCGCGAGCTCGTCGCGCTGAGTACGCCGAACGAGTGAATCCGGTCGCCGCGGCATGCGGTTTCGTCCGGATTTACGCGGCATTCGGGCACGGGCGCACCGCTACGCACGGTGATTCACCCGTTTGCCGCATTAAGTCGGGACGCGGACCCGGGTACTTTTCTCGCATGGTCCGCACACCCGAGCCGACCGAGCTGCGCCGGTGCGCACTCGCGGTCGCCGTACTGCACGATCTCGACGTGCTGCCGGCGATCGACGGCATCGTGCTCACGGGTACGCCGACCATCGAGGTGACCTGGGCCGAGTGCCGCCGCGCGCTCGGCGGCGTCGAGCCGGAGACCGACGACGGCCGGCACCGCCTCGCCCGCTGGCTGCTGCTGCGCCGCTGGCTCGCCGAGCGCCCGCTCGGTGACCTCGCCGAGCGTGCCCGCCCGTACGGAACGCCGGTCGAGTCGCCGCTGCACACCGGGCTCGACTGGGTACGCCGGCGGGTCCTCGGCGACGCGCTCGACCTCGGGTTCGGCTTCGTCGGCCTCGACCCCCGTGACCCCGACAAGGTCCTGCCGGTGCCGCAACGGCTGCTCGAATCAGCCAACGTCAACGTCGACGACTGGTGGCCCACCGCGGTCGTCTACCTCGAGCGCATGGGCCGGATGGCCGCCGAGCGGATGGAGCGCAACCCGAAGGCGCCGCTGCGGCCGATGGGCGACTGCGACGTCGTGACGCTGCTCGGTTCGATGACGTTTCGCGCACGGATGGTCGACGACGTGGCCGACGGGCTGCGTACGGTCGCGGTGCCGATGCGCAACCGCGGCTGGCTCGACCTGTCCCGGGTGGACCCGGCGTTCTCGGCGGCCGCGGCCCGGCTGACCGCGCCCGAGGACCGCGGCTTCCCGCGGCCGCTGCTGGTGACGCGCGAAGAGGTCGCGCTCGCGGCCGAGGGTGGCGATGTCGTCGGATCGGTGCTGCGCGACGAGCTCGCGACGGTCATCGATCTGCGCGATGTGATGTACCACCGGATGTAGGGGTCGTGCTCGTCTGGCGGCGTGGGGGACGGCGTCGTCGCTAGTCGTTGATTGAATGCAGGCCTCGGGAGACCGACTCCACCGCAACTCTCGCGATCTCCTGCGCGGACAAACCGAGCTCGCGCAACAACGCGTCGCGGCGGGCGGTTGGTAGGAACTGCTGCGGTAGCGCGACGTTCTGAACCGGTGTGGTGATCGAGCGGGCTCGCAGTTCGCGGGCGATGGCGTCGCCGATGCCGCCGGCCCGGCCGTTGTCTTCGAGGGTGACGACCAGGGCGTGCGCGGCGGCGAGTGCGGGCAGGGCGCCGTCGACCGGCAGCACCCAGCGCGGATCGACGACGGTGACGCCAACCCCTTGCGCCGCAACGCGATCCGCGACCTCCAGCGCGAGCGGCGCGACCGCGCCGGCCGACACGATCAGCACGTCGGCGTCGTCGTCACGACGCAACACGTCCATGCCGCCGACCCGGTCGAGGGTGTCGATGTCGTTGTCGGCGACGCTCGCCTTCGGGAACCGCAACGCCGTCGGCCCTTCGTCGTACTCGACCGCTTCGCGCAGCAGCTCGCGCAACCGGGTCGCGTCGCGCGGCGCGGCGACCCGCATCCCGGGTACGACGCCGAGCAACGACAGGTCCCACATGCCGTTGTGCGACGGGCCGTCGTCGCCGGTCACCCCGGCGCGGTCGAGGACGAGCGTCACCGGCAGCCGGTGCAGCGCGACGTCCATGAGCACCTGGTCGAACGCGCGGTTGAGGAACGTCGCGTAGACGCAGACGACCGGATGCATGCCCGCGCTGGCGAGACCGGCCGCGGAGGCGACCGCGTGCTGCTCGGCGATGCCGACGTCGAAGACGCGATCCGGGAACTGCGTGGCGAACCCGTGCAAGCCGACCGGGCGCAACATCGCCGCGGTGATCGCGACGACGTCGTCGCGCTCGTGCCCGATCGCGACCATCTCCTCGGCGAAGACCAGCGGCCACGACGGCGGGGCGATGCCGACCGGCCGGCCGGTGGTCGGATCGATGATCGACACACCGTGGAAGTTGTCGGCTTCGTCGGCCTCGGCCGGCGGGTAACCGTGGCCCTTCTTCGTCAGGCAGTGCACGATGACCGGCTCGCCGAAATCGCGCGCGCGCTCCAGCGCGTGTTCCAGCGCACCGACGTCGTGACCGTCGATCGGGCCGACGTACTTCAGCCCGAGATCCTCGAACATCGCTTGCGGTTGAAGGAGATCCTTGATGCCCTTCTTCATGCCGTGCAGCGCGTCGTACAGCGGCGCACCGAACAGCGGAGTCCGCGCGAGCGATCCCTTGACCAGGTCGAGAACCTGTTCGTACGACGGGGACAACCGCAGCGCGTTGAGGTGCTGCGCGAGACCGCCGACCGTCGGCGCATAGGACCGGCCGTTGTCGTTGACGACGATGACGACCGGCCGATCCGGCGCGGCCGCGATGTTGTTGATCGCCTCCCAGCACATGCCGCCGGTCAGCGCGCCGTCGCCGACGACCGCGACGACGCTGCGGTCGGTCTCACCGCGCAACGCGAACGCCTTCGCGTACCCGTCGGCGTAGGACAGCGCGGTCGATGCGTGCGAGTTCTCGATGTGGTCGTGATCGCTCTCGGCGCGGCTCGGATAGCCGGAGAGACCGCCGGCCTGGCGCAGCCGATCGAAGTCCGCGGCGCGGCCGGTGAGCAGCTTGTGCACGTACGCCTGGTGCCCGGTGTCCCACAGCAGCACGTCGTGCGGCGAGTCGAAGACGCGGTGCAGCGCGATGGTCAACTCGACGACGCCGAGGTTCGGTCCGAGATGCCCGCCGGTGCGCGCGACGGCCGCGATGAGGAATTCGCGGATCTCCTGCGCGAGCGCCGGCAACCGGGACGGGTCGAGCGCCTTGAGGTCGTCGGGACCGTGGATGGTGTCGAGCAGTCCGGCCACGTGGCCAGGTTACGCGGCCTCGGATTCGTGATCATGGCGTTTGCCGGCAGCGAACGCCATGATCACGAAGACAACGGCTGGAGGAGTGCGACGGATTCGACGTGCGCGGTCATCGGGAACAGGTCGAACGCGCGCAACGACGCGAGCCGGTAGCCGTGCTCGGCGAACGTCCTCACGTCACGGGCGAGCGCACTCGGCTCGCACGCCACATAGGCGATCGCCCGCGGCCGCAACCTCGCAACCGCGGTCACGACCTCGGCCCAGGCGCCCTTGCGCGGCGGGTCGAGGACGACGAGATCGAACGGCGACCCGTCGTGCTCGCGGGCCAGCCAGCGTTCGACCGGGGCCCGGACGACGTTCACCGGCAGGTCGGCGAGATTCGCGGCGGCCGCTCGCGCCGAGCGACGATTCGACTCGACCGCGACGCCCGCCAGCGCCAACGCGCCGGCGAACAGGCCGACGCCGGCGTACAGATCGAGCAGCCGCTCGCCCGGCTCCGGCGCGAGCATGTCCCGGACCGCGGCGACCAGTGTGTCGGCCGCACCCGGATGCACCTGCCAGAACCCGCCGACCGGCACCTGCCAGTCCCGGCAGGCCGCGCGTTCGGTCACGTGCCGGTCGGCCGTGCCGATCGACAGCGCGCGCTCGCCGGTCGCGCTGACGTCGACGTTGACCTCGGCGCCCGCGGGCCACGACCGGCCGACGACCTCCGGGATGTCCGCGCCCGGCACCGCGATCAGGCAGTCGTCGATCGGCTCGATCTCGTGGCTGCGGCACCGGCGCAGGCCGGCCCGACCGTCCGGCCCGACCGCGAGCCGCAACCGCGTCCGCCAGCCGAGCCCGTCGTCGTCGCCCGGCACCGGCTCGACGACGACGTCGATGTCGAGACCGGCCAGCCGCTTGAGCTGCTCCTGGACGACGAGCGCCTTGAGCCGCCGCTGCTCCTCGAGTGACACGTGCTGCCAGTCGCACCCGCCGCACCGGCCCGGTCCGGCGTACGGGCAGGGCGGCACGACCCGCGCCGGCGCGGCACGCAACACCTCGACCGCGTCCGCGCGCAGGTACGCACGCCGTTCCTCGGTGACGGCGACGCGCACCTGCTCGCCGGGCAGCGCATGCCGGACGAACACGACCCGGCCGTCCGGCGCATGCGCGACGCAGACACCGCCGTGCGCGACCCGCAGAACGTCGAGGATCACATCTCGGTGCCGGCCAGGCGACCGGACGACTCGAGCTGGTACGGAACGCTCGTGACCATGACGCCGGGCGTGAACAGCAACCGGCCCTTGAGCCGCAACGCACTCTGGTTGTGCAGCAACTGCTCCCACCAGTGGCCGACGACGTACTCGGGGATGTAGACCGCGACGATGTCGCGCGGGCTCTGCCGCTGGATGTTGCGGACGTAGTCGAGGATCGGCCGGGTCACCTCGCGGTACGGCGACTCGAGGATCTTCAACGCGACCGGGATGCCGCGCGCGTCCCACTCCTCCTGCAACGCCTTGGTCTCGTCCGGGTCGACGCCGACCGTCACCGCTTCGAGCACCGACGGGCGGGTCGCGCGGGCGAAGTTGACCGCGCGCAACGTCGCCTTGTGCACCTTGGACACGAGCACGACCGCGTGCACGCGCGACGGCAGCAACGTCTCGTCGTCGGTCGGCCGCAACTCGATCCGGACCTTGTCGTAATGCGAGCGGATGCCGCGCATCATGAGGAACAGCAACGCCATCGCGACGACCGCGATCCACGCGCCGGCGGTGAACTTCGACACCAGGATGATGACCAGCACGAGCGTCGTGACGATCGCACCGATCGTGTTGATGACCCGGGATCGCTGCATCTGCCGGCGCCGCGCCGGATCGGTCTCGTGCGGCAGGTGCCGGTTCCAGTGCCGGATCATTCCGGTCTGGCTGTTCACGAACGACACGAAGACGCCGACGATGTAGAGCTGGATCAGCCGGGTCGGCGAAGCATGGAACGCCACGATCAACACGATCGCGAACCCGGCGAGCAACAGGATGCCGTTGCTGAACGCGAGCCGGTCGCCGCGGGTGTGCAGTTGCCGGGGCAGGTACCCGTCCTTGGCGAGGATCGACGCGAGCACCGGGAAGCCGTTGAACGCGGTGTTCGCGGCCAGCACGAGGATCAGCGCGGTCACCGCTTGCAGGTAGAAGAACCCGAACGAGTGGTCGCCGCCGAACACCGCGGAGCCGACCTGCGCGATCACCGTCTTCGGCACGTCGGTCGGGCCGATGCCGTGCAGCTGCGAGCGATGCTCGGCGACGTGCACGTGACTGACGATCGCGAACGTCGTGATCGCCATGAACATCGTCACCGCGATCCCGCCGAGCAGCGCCAATGTCGTCGCGGCGTTCTTGCTCTTCGGCTTCTTGAAGTTCGGCACGCCGTTGCTGATCGCCTCGACCCCCGTCAGCGCGGTGCAGCCCGAGGCGAACGCACGCAGCAGCAGGAAGATCAGCGCGACGCCGGTGAACGACCCGGTCGACGCGACCTTCCAGTGCGCGCTCTGCGCGGTCAGGTGATGGCCGGAACCGAGCCGGCCGATGCCGACGAGGATGAGCGCGAACACCCCACCCATGAACGCGTACGTCGGCACGGCGAACGCCGTACCGGACTCGCGCAACCCGCGCAGGTTGAGCACCATGATGACGATCACGATGCCGACGGCGAGCACGACCTCGTGCCCGTGCAACGACCCCGCGGCCGAGGTGATGTTCGCCACGCCGGAGCTGACCGACACCGCGACCGTGAGCACGTAGTCGACCAGCAGCGCCGCCGCGACGGTGACCCCGGCCTGCCGGCCGAGGTTCTTCGTCGCGACCTCGTAGTCGCCGCCGCCGCTCGGGTACGCGTGCACGTTCTGCCGGTACGACGCGACGACGACGAGCATGAGGAACGCGACCGCGGCGGCGGCGTACCAGGTGTAGTGGATCAGCGCGAGGCCGCCGGCGGACAGGACGAGCAGGATCTCCTCGGTGGCGTACGCGACGGAGGACAGCGCGTCGCTCGCGAAGACCGGCAGCGCGATCTTCTTCGGCAGCTGCTGCTCGCCCAGCTGGGCGCTGCGCATGGGCCGGCCGACGAGCAGTCTCTTGGAGATGTCGCCGAGCGAGGACACGCAGAGAGGGTAGGCGACCCGGCCCGGCGGTATCGTGACCAGCCGTGCATGTCGTGATCATGGGTTGCGGCCGGGTGGGGTCGACCATCGCCCACAGCCTCGAGGCGGGCGGGCATTCCGTCGCCGTCGTCGACCAGAACGCGGAGGCGTTCCGGCGCCTCGGCCCGGAGTTCGGCGGGCGGACGGTGACCGGTGTCGGCTTCGACCGCGACACGCTGATCGAAGCCGGTATCGAGCAGGCCGCGGCCTTCGCCGCGGTCTCCAGCGGCGACAACTCCAACATCATTTGGGGGCGGGGCGGGCGGGAGCCGTCGGGCTCCGACAAGGCCGTGGCGCTCATCTCCCACCCGCGCCGGGCCGAGGTCTACACCCGCCTCGGCATCCCCCCGGTCGCGACCGTGCGCTGGACCGCCGACGAGATGCTGCGCCGGCTGCTGCCGGCGGGCGCGCACGCCGTCTGGAGCGAGCCGTCCGGGCACGTCGTCCTGTCCGAGGTGCCGTACGACGTCCGCTGGGTCGGCCGGTCGATCGGCCGGATCGAGGAGCAGACCGACGTACGGGTGGCGTTCGTGACGCGCTTCGGCGACGCGCAGCTGGTG
>JAICXQ010000051.1 GCA_025980325.1 Frankiales bacterium | reverse complement strand
GGGCGCCTTCGAGGGCGATCAGCTCGACGACCGCCGAGTGGAGCGAGTCGCTCGAGTACGTCGGCGCAGTGCAGCCTTCGATATAGTGTACGAAGCTGCCTGGCTCGGCAATGATCAGAGTCCGCTCGAACTGGCCCATGTTCTCGGTGTTGATCCGGAAGTAGGCCTGCAGGGGGATGTCGACGTGCACCCCCGGCGGCACGTAGATGAAGGAGCCGCCGGACCAGACCGAGGTGTTGAGCGCGGCGAACTTGTTGTCGCCGGCCGGGATCGCCGAGCCGAAGTACTCCTTGAACAGGTCGTTGTGCTCGCGCAGAGCAGTGTCGGTGTCGAGGAAGAGGACACCCTTCTGCTCGAGGTCCTCGCGGATCGAGTGGTAGACGACCTCCGACTCGTACTGCGCGGCCACACCGGCGATCAGGCGCTGCTTCTCCGCCTCCGGGATGCCGAGCTTGTCGTAGGTGTTCTTGATGTCGGCCGGCAGCTCGTCCCACGACGTCGCCTGCTTCTCCGACGACCGGACGAAGTACTTGATGTTGTCGAAGTCGATGCCGGACAGGTCGGCGCCCCACCCGGGCATGGGCTTCTTGTCGAACAGCCGCAACCCCTTGAGCCGGAAGTCGAGCATCCACTCCGGCTCGCTCTTGAGCCCGGAGATGTCCCGCACGACGGCCTCCGACAGACCGCGCTTCGCGGTCGCGCCGGCGACGTCGGGGTCGGCCCATCCGAACGCGTAACGACCCAGGCCATCGAGCTCCGGCCGGTCGGTGGTGGTCATGACGAAGTCCTTCCGGACGTAGCGGTCGCTGACGTGAACACTGGGGTGAGCGGGATGTGCGTGGTGCAGACGCCGTCGCCGTGCGCGATCGTCGCCAGTCGTTGGACGTGCCGGCCGACCAGCCGGCCGATCGCCTCGGTCTCCGCCTCGCACAGTTCGGGGAACTCCTGCGCGACGTGCTGGACCGGGCAGTGGTGCTGGCAGACCTGGACTCCGCTCTGCCCCGGGAGATTGGCACCTTCGTGCACCGTCGCGGCGTACCCGTCCGCGCACAGCGCGTCGGCCAGCGCCGCAGGGCGGTCCGCCAGCGGCAGCGAGGCGAGCTGGTCGGCGTAGCGCGCCTCCCACTCCGACATCCGGGCGCGGGCGAACTGCTCGACCGCTTCGTCGCCCGCCGTGTCGCGCAGGAACCGCAGCGCATCGACGGCGACGCTGTCGTACGCCGACGGGCCCTTGGTGGCGTGCCCGGCGTCGGTGAGCACGAACAGCCGGGCCGGCCGGCCGCGCCCGCGCGGGCCGCGATGCGGCGCGTCCCGGGCCACCAGCGTGCCGTCGGCGAGCATCCCGTCGAGGTGCTTGCGGACCGCGGCCGGGGTGAGCCCGAGCATCTCGCCGAGCGCACCGGCCGTGGACGGCCCGCGCTCGAGCAGCAGCCGGGCGACCCGCTCCCGGGTCCGCCGATCGGCCAGGCTCATTTTCACAACGTCATTGTCGCGTAATTCCGTACGCCGATCAAACCCGGCCCCGGCCCCCGCGGGTCGGCACGCTGTGCGCGCCGACCCGGGTCACTCGCCGCTGGCGACGTTGCGGTAGCGGGCGTCGAGGCCGGAGTACAGCGCGAACGCCGCCAAGCCGGCCGCGACCAGCGCGAGTACGGCGCCGCCCCACGCGTGCCGGGCCACCCCCGCCAACTCGGCGTCGAGGCCGTCCGCGTGCCGCGGATCGGCCTGCACCGCCGCGCCGATCAAGAACCCGCCGACCGGGACGAACACCAGCCCGCGGGCTGCGATCCCGACGGTGCCCGACACCCGGACCATCCGGCGCACCCATCCGGGCCGCCCGCGCAGCGACATGCCGTCGGTGAAGTCCCGCGACCACGCGCGCCAGATCTGCCCGATGCACACGGCGACCACCACGACGCCGGCGATCGCGACCAGTTCGCGGCCCATCGGCCACCGGAGCACCGTCGCGGTCTCGCGATGCTGCTGCTGCTCGCTCCCGGTCTGGCGCCGGCCGAACGCGAACGACAACGGCACCCAGGTGATCGCGGCGTAGAAGAGGCCCTGGAAACCGGTCGCCACCCGCCGCCACCACGGCGCCTTCCGATCGCGAACGGCGCCGTAGATCCGGACGACGCCGTACACCGCGAAGCCGATCCCGGCGAGCACGATCGCGACGAGGCCGGCCGGGTTGCTCGCGACGACCGCGAGCGCGCCGTGCGCGTTGGCCTGATGCCCGCCGTCGCCGCCGTCGACCGCGACCTCCACCACGAGGCCGGCGAGCAGCAGGTAGAACGCGGTCCGCGCGACCAGGCCGCCGCGCGCGATCAAGCGTGCCGCGAACCCCGCCTCGCGCTCGCGCTTGCTCCGGCCCATGTACGGCCGTATGCCCGCAACCGGATGCCTTCCTACACTCGCCGCCGTGGCGACGGTCGAAGTGTGCGACCTGCGCCGGTCGTACGGATCGGTGCGTGCCGTCGACGGCTTGTCGTTCGCGGCCCAACCCGCGGCCGTGACCGCCGTCCTCGGCCGCAACGGCGCCGGCAAGACGACGACCGTCGAGATCTGCGCCGGATTGCGCCCGCGCGACAGCGGATCCGTGACCGTCCTCGGCAAGGATCCGTGGCGGAATCCGACGCTGAGACCGCGGATCGGAGTCATGCCCCAGGCAGCGGGGTCCGGCGCCGCGGGGGTCTATCCGGCCGCGCGGGTCGGCGAGGTGCTCGCGCTGTTCGCGTCGTTCGCCGCACATCCGCTCGACGTCGGCGCGCTGCTCGACCGGCTCGACCTGACCCGGCTCGCCCGTACCCCGTGGCGACGGCTGTCCGGCGGCGAGCAGCAACGCCTGTCACTCGCGCTCGCGGTCGTCGGCCGGCCCGAACTCGTGTTCCTCGACGAGCCCACGGCCGGGCTCGACGTCGCCGCCCGCCACGCGACCTGGTCGTTGATCGAAGACCTGCGCGCGGCCGGCGTCACCGTGCTACTGACGACGCATGCGATGGACGAGGCGGAACGGCTCGCCGACCACGTCGTCGTCGTCGCCTCCGGTCGCGTCGTCGCGGCCGGCTCCCCCGCCGCGCTCACGCGCGAGGACGGCGGCACGGTCCGCTTCTCCGCCGTACCCGGGCTTCCCGTCGCCGACCTGACGACGCGGCTCGGTACGGCGGCGCGGGTCCGCGAGGTCAGCCCCGGCGAGTACGCCGTCGAGGGTGTCCCCGCGCAGCACGCGCTCGCGACCGTGACGGCCTGGTGCGCCGAGCGAGGCGTACTGCCGGACCGCCTGTCGACCGGCCGGCGCAGCCTCGAAGACGTCTTCCTCGGCCTCACCGGCGACGGCCCACCCGCATGACCGCGCTCGACCTGACCCCCGCACCCGGCGCCGCACCGGTCGGCCGGCGCATCGCGCGGCACGCCGCGATGGAGATGAAACTGCTGCTGCGCAACGGCGAGCAGTTGCTGCTCACGATCGTGATCCCGACGGTCCTGCTCGTCGTGCTCGTGCACGCGCCGCTCGCCGACATCCCGCGGCCGCGCGCCGCGTTCCTGGTGCCCGGCGTACTCGCCCTCGCGGTCATGTCCACGGCCTTCACCGGGCAGGCGATCGCGACCGGGTTCGAGCGGCGGTACGGCGTGCTGCGCCGGCTCGGCGCGACGCCGCTCGGCCGATCAGGCCTGCTCGTCGGCAAGACCTGCGCCGTCCTCGCGGTCGAAGTGCTGCAGGTCGCGCTCCTCGTCGCCGTCGGGATCGCGGTCGGCTGGCACCCGCGCGGATCGGTGCTCGCCGCGTTTGCTCTCGTATTGCTGGGCACGGTCGCGTTCAGCGCGCTCGGCCTGCTGATGGCGGGAACACTACGGGCGGAGGCGACGCTTGCCGCCGCGAATCTTGTCTATCTCTTGCTGCTCGTCGTGTCCGGGATCGCTTTCCCACTGACCGACTTCTCTCCCGCCGTCCGGCACGCGTTGCGGCTGTTGCCGTCGGCCGCGCTCGCCGACGGGCTGCGGGCCGCGCTCGACCACGGCGCGCACGTTCCCGGCCGCCCGTGGCTCGTGCTCGCGGTCTGGGCCGTCACCGCGGCGGCCGCGGCGCTGCGCTGGTTCCGCTGGGGCTGAGACGAACGACGCCGAGCACAATGGGTGTCAGCATGCACATCCCGACGCTCACCCCCGCGGCCTTCCGCCGCCTCGCCGTCGTCTCCGCGATCCTCCTCGCGCTCATCGTGGTCAGCGGCGCGGCGGTGCGGCTCACCGGCAGCGGGCTCGGCTGCCCGACCTGGCCGCGCTGCACCAGCACGTCGATCGTCGCGCCGGCGTCGTACCACGCGTGGGTCGAGTTCGGGAACCGCGTCGTCACGACGGTCGTCGGCATCTTCGTGGCGATCGTCGCGCTGGCCTCGCTGGCCCGGCGGCCACGGCGGCGAGACCTCGTCCTGCTCGCCTGGGCCCAGATCGCCGGCTTCGTCGGCCAAGCGGTCATCGGCGGCCTCTCGGTGCTCTACGACCTCGCGCCGCCGTTCGTCATGGCTCACTTCCTCGTTTCGATGGCGATGCTGTGGGCCGCGCTGCTGCTCGTCCATCGCGCCGATCCCGGCTGGGAACCCCGCCGCCCGGCGGTCCGGCGCGAGTTGACGTGGTTGTTCCGGCTCGTCAGCACGACCGCAGGCGCGGTCCTCGTCCTCGGCACGATCACGACCGGCACGGGACCGCACGCGGGTGACGGTGGCAGGCACATCCGCCGGCTCGCGCTCCCGCTCGAACGGGTCACGCAGCTGCACGCCGACGCCGCGCTGTTGCTGACCGGTCTCGTCGTCGCGACGTTGTTCGCCGTACGCCTGACCGACACGACCGACGTCGTACGGCGAAGGGCGCGCTGGCTGGCCGCCGCGGTCGGGCTGCAGGTCGTCATCGGCTATACGCAGTACTTCCTCAACCTGCCGCCCGGCGTCGTCGAACTGCACGTCGCCGGCGCGACGGTGCTGTGGTGCGCGGCGGTCTGGTTGCAGCTCGGGCTCACCGCGGCACCCGCGGCGACGATCCCGGTCCCCGCTACACGAACTGCGAGAGCGCAACCGCTGCGAACAGCAGCGACAGATACGTGATCGACAACCGGAACAGCGCGAGCGGCTTGGCCGGCAGGCCGCGCACGACCCGGTAATGCAACCGGTGCGCCTCCGCGACGAACACCGCACCCAGCGCGACCGCCGCGACGCCGTACAGCCAACCCGCACCGAACGGCAGCAGCAACAGCGACGCGGCCACCATCGCCCACGAGTACGCGACGATGCGCCGGGTCACGACCGCGGGCCCGGCGACGACGGGGAGCATCGGCACGCCGGCCGCCGCGTAGTCGTCCTTGAACCGCATCGCGAGCGACCAGAAGTGCGGCGGCGTCCAGAGGAACACGACCGCGAACAACACCACCGCCGGCCAGCCGACATCGCCGCGCACCGCCGACCAGCCGATCAGGACCGGAAAGCAACCGGCCGCGCCACCGATGACGATGTTCGACGGCGTACGGCGCTTCAGGCCCAGCGTGTAGACGAAGACGTAGAACAGGATCGCGCCGTCGGCGAGGATCGCGGAGGTCCAGTTGACGGTGAAGCCGAGCAGCGCGGTCGCGGCCATCCCGAGCACCAACCCGAACCGCAGCGCCGCCACCGGGCCGATGACGGCGCGGGCCATCGGCCGGCGCTTCGTGCGGCCCATGACCGCGTCGATGTCGCGGTCGACGACGCAGTTGATCGTGTTGGCCGAACCGGCCGCGAGCGTCCCGCCGACCAGCGTTGCGGCGAGGGTCCACAGCGAGGGCCAGCCGCGCGCGGCCAGCACCATCACCGGCACGGTCGTGACCAGCAGCAGCTCGATGATGCGCGGCTTGGTCAGCGCGACGTAGGCGCGCACGACCGCCCCCGCCGACTGTGGTGCGCCAACAACTGCGGCCGGCGCGGTGGTCACGCAACGCAGTCTAGTTGCGCCGCCTGAGAGCGGGTACGCCGCAGTAGAAGGAGCGTCATAGGCTCGCAGGTGATCACCTCACGAAGGGGCTGTGTGCATGCCCGACACGTTCACGTGGAGCGAGCAGGACAAGCTGGCGGTGGACGTCGTCCGTGGCCTTGCGATGGACGCGGTCGAGGCCGCCGGCTCGGGTCACCCGGGCACGGCGATGAGCCTCGCGCCGGCGGCGTACGTGCTGTTCCAGCGGCTGCTGCGCCACGACCCGACCGATCCCGGTTGGCTCGGTCGCGACCGGTTCGTGCTGTCGTGCGGGCACTCGAGCCTGACGCTCTACATCCAGCTGTTCCTCTCCGGCTACGGCCTGACGATGGACGACCTCAAGCTGCTGCGCCAATGGGGATCCCGCACGCCCGGCCACCCCGAGCACGGCCACACGATCGGCGTCGAGACGACGACCGGTCCGCTCGGCCAAGGCGTCGGCAACGCGGTCGGGATGGCGATGGCGTCGCGCTACGAACGCGGCCTGTTCGACCCGACCGCGAAACCCGGCGAGAGCGTCTTCGACCACACGCTCTGGTGCTTCGCCTCCGACGGCGACATCGAAGAGGGCATCTCCGGCGAGGCCAGTTCGATCGCCGGCCACCAGCAACTCGGCAACCTCGTCCTGCTCTACGACGACAACCACATCTCGATCGAAGGCAACACTCGCGTCGCCTTCTCCGAAGACGTGCTCAAGCGCTACGAGGCATACGGCTGGCACACGCAACGCGTCGAGGACGTCAACGACGTCGAGGCGATGTACGACGCGTTCGTCAACGCGCGCGACGAGACCGAGCGGCCGAGCATCATCAGCGTCCGCACGATCATCGGCTGGCCGGCGCCGCACAAGCAGAACACCGGCAAGGCCCACGGTTCCGCGCTCGGCGCGGAAGAAGTCCGCGAAACCAAAGCGATCCTCGGCTTCCCGCCCGACGTCGCGTTCTACTGCCCGGACGACGTGCTCGCGCACACCCGCGAAGTCGTCGACCGCGGCCGCGAGCTGCACGCGCAATGGCAGCAACGATTCGATCAGTGGGCGAGCGCGAACCCCGACCGCGCGGCCGAGCTCGACCGGATCGCCCACCGCCGGCTGCCCGAAGGCTGGGACGCGAAGCTGCCCGACTTCGCCGGCGAGAAGCCGATGGCGACCCGGGTGGCATCAGGCGCGTGCATCAACGCGATCGCGCCGGTCCTGCCCGAGCTGTGGGGTGGGTCCGCCGACCTCGCTGGCAGCAACAACACCGAGATCGAGGGCGCCGACTCGTTCCTGCCGGACGCGCACGGCGGCTCGCCGTACGGGCGCATCCTGCACTTCGGCATCCGCGAGCACGCCATGGGCTCGATCATGAACGGCATCACGCTGCACGGCGGGACGCGTGTGTTCGGCGGCACGTTCCTCGTGTTCAGCGACTACATGCGCGGCGCGGTCCGGCTGGCCGCGCTGATGAAGCTGCCGGTCATCTACGTCTGGACACACGACTCGATCGGGCTCGGCGAGGACGGCCCGACCCACCAGCCGATCGAGCACCTCGCCGCGCTGCGCGCCATCCCCGGGCTCGACGTCGTAAGGCCGGCGGACGCGACCGAGACCGCGATCGCCTGGCGGACCACCATCGAGCACGACGACCGGCCGACCGCGCTGGTGCTGACCCGGCAGAACCTCCCCGTCATCGACCGTACGACGCACGCATCCGCGGAGGGCGTCGTCCGCGGCGGCTACGTCCTCGCCGAGGCAGGCCACGGCACGCCGCAGGTCATCCTCGTCGCGACCGGATCCGAGGTCGCGATCGCGCTCGAGGCCCGCGACATGCTCGAAGCCGAAGGCACGCCGACGCGGGTCGTGTCGATGCCGTGCCGCGAGTGGTTCGACGCGCAGGACGCGGCGTACCGGCAGGAGGTCCTGCCGCCGGACGTGCGCGCGCGGGTGTCGATCGAAGCGGCGACACCGTTCGGCTGGCGTGACATCGTGGGCGACGCGGGCGAGTCGCTGGGGCTCGACCACTTCGGTGCGAGCGCGCCGTACCAGATCCTCTACGAGCAGTTCGGCTTGACCGCCGAGCGCGCCGTCGCCGCGGCGCACTCGTCGCTGTCGAAAGTCGGCGCGACCCAGGGCTCGACCACCGGCAACTGACCTAACACATGACGGAGCTGACGTGAGCATCCAGACCTTGAAGCAACTGTCCGACGCCGGCGTCGCCATCTGGCTCGACGACCTGTCCCGGGAGCGCCTCGTCACCGGCACGCTCGCCGAGCTCGTCCGCGACCGCCACGTCGTCGGCGTCACCACCAACCCCAGCATCTTCCAGAAGTCGATCAGCGGCAGCGCGATCTACGACGACCAGATCCGCGACCTCGCGCGTCGCGGCGTCGACGTCGGCGAGGCGTTGCGCGCGATCACGACGTACGACGTCCGCTGGGCGGCCGATGTGTTGCGGCCCTGCTACGACGCGAGCGACGGCGTCGACGGCCGGGTCTCGATCGAGGTCGATCCGAGCCTCGCGCACGAGACCGAGCGCACCGTCGCCGAAGCGCGCGCGCTGTGGTGGCTGGTCGACCGGCCGAACATGTTCGTGAAGATTCCGGCGACCAAAGCCGGCCTGCCCGCGATCGCGCAATGTCTCGCCGAGGGCATCAGCATCAACGTCACGCTGATCTTCTCGCTCACTCGGTACGGCGAGGTCGTCGACGCGTTTCTCGACGGCATGGAACGTGCCCGCGCTGCCGGCCACGATCTGACCCGGCTCGGTTCGGTCGCCTCGTTCTTCGTCTCCCGGGTCGACACCGAAGTCGACGCGCGGCTGGACAAGATCGGCAGCGACGAGGCGAAGGCGCTGCGCGGCAAGGCGGCGATCGCCAACGCCCGGCTCGCCTACGAACTGTTCGAGCAGAAGTTCAACACCGACCGGTGGCGCACCCTCGCCGAGGCGGGCGCGAAGCCGCAGCGGCCGTTGTGGGCGTCGACATCGACCAAGGATCCGTCGTACGACGACACGATGTACGTGATCGACCTGGTCGCGCCGGGGACGGTCAACACCATGCCGGAGGCGACGCTGAGGGCGCTGGTCGACCACGGCGAGTTCCGCGGCGACACGGTGCGCGCGACGTACCCCGCAGCGCACCAGCTGCTGAGCGATCTCGCCGGGCTCGGCATCGAATACAACGACGTCGTCCAGCGGCTCGAAGACGAAGGGGTCGAGAAGTTCGAGGCCGCCTGGTCCGAGCTGATCGCGTCGCTCAGGGGCGAGCTCGATGCCAAGTAGCCACACGCAAGGCGGCGTCACGGTGACGTTCGCCAGCCCGGCGCTCGAAACGACGGCGAGCGAGACCCTCGACGCGGCCGCGGCGCAGCAACTCGCGGCCGCGATCGCGGCGAAGGACCCGACCGTCTGGGGCCCGGACGCGGCGGCCGAGGCCGCGAAACGGCTGGGCTGGCTCGACTGCACGACCGTGTCCCGGCCACTCGTCGGCGCGATCGCCGAACTCCGCTTGCAGTTGCAGTCACTCGGTGTCGACCGGGTCGTCCTCGCCGGCATGGGCGGCTCGTCACTCGCGCCCGAGGTCATCACCGGCACCTACGGCACACCCCTCGTCGTGCTCGACACGACCGATCCTGCCCAGGTCGCGGCCGCGCTGGTCGACCTCGATCGCACCGTGCTCGTCGCGTCGTCGAAGTCGGGCGGCACCATCGAGACCGACAGCCATCGCCGGCTGTTCGAGCAGGCGTTCCGCGACGCCGGCATCGATCCGGTCGAACGGATCGTCGTCGTCACCGACCCCGGCTCGCCGTTCGAGGCGATCGCGCGCGACGCCGGTTACCGGGTGTTCCTCGCCGATCCGAATGTCGGCGGCCGGTACAGCGCGCTGACCGCGTTCGGTCTGGTCCCGTCAGGGCTGGCCGGCGTACCCGTCGAGGAACTGCTCGACCAGGCGGACGCGATCGCGCCGTCACTCACCGCCGACGACGGCCCCGCCGCCGCGCTCGGTGCCGCACTCGGCGGCTACGGCAATGCCGGGCACGACAAGGTCGTGCTCGTCGACGCGGGCTCGGGCATCGCCGGGTTCGGCAACTGGGCCGAGCAACTGATCGCCGAGTCGACCGGAAAGCACGGCCGCGGCCTGCTTCCCGTCGTCGTCGGCACCGCGCACGACGCGCCGCGCGCGGACGAGCACATGGTGCTGATCGGCCCGCGTTCACTCTCGCCGGACACGACGGTCGACGGGCCGCTCGGTGCGCAGTTCCTGTTGTGGGAGTTCGCGACCGCGGTCGCCGGCTGGGCGCTGCGGATCGATCCGTTCGACCAGCCGAACGTGCAGGAGTCGAAGGACAACACCAAGGCCGTCCTCGAAAAGGCCGGCGACGGGCCGCTGCCCGAGGTCGATCCGGTGTTCGTCGACGGCGCGATCGAGGTCCACGGCGACCGCGCGTTGCTCGGTGACGCGACGACGGTCGGCGACGCGATCACCAAGCTGCTCGGCGCCGTACCCGAGCGCGGCTACCTCGCGGTGATGGCGTACCTCGACCGGATCGGCGAGCCGCAAGCAGCCGACCTGCGGGCCGCGCTGGCGAGCCGGATCCCGCACGCGGTGACCTTCGGCTGGGGGCCGCGGTTCCTGCACTCGACCGGGCAGTACCACAAGGGCGGGCCGCAGGTCGGCGCGTTCCTGCAGGTCACCGGCGCGCACGCGACCGACCTCGACGTACCCGGCCAGCCGTTCACGTTCGGCCGGCTGCAACTCGCGCAGGCCTTAGGCGACCTGCAAGCGTTGCAGTCACGAGAGCGCCCGGTGCTCCGGCTGCACCTGACCGACCGCGCGACCGGCCTCGCCCAACTCCTCGCCGCCGCAGCCAATGGTGACCGCCGGTGATCATGGCGTTTGCCGCACTTTTCGGCGAAGCGACGGCGGGCACATGACCAACCCCTTACGCGACCCGCGCGACCGGCGGCTGCCGCGGGTTCCGGATCCGTGCGCACTGGTCGTGTTCGGCGTCACCGGCGACCTCGCCCGCAAGAAGCTCATCCCCGCCGTCTACGACCTCGGCAACCGCGGCCTGCTGCCGCCGGGATTCGTGCTGCTCGGGTTCGCCCGGCGCGACTGGGGAGTCGGCGAGTTCGAGTCGCTCGCCCGCGACGCGGCACAGCAGCATTCGCGGACCGAGTTCCGTGAGGACGTCTGGCGGCGCATCGCCGACTCGCTGTGCTTCCTGCCCGGCTCGTTCGACGACAACGACGCGTTCGACGCCCTCGCCGCGAAGCTGATCGAGCTCGAAGACACCCACGGCATCAAGGGCAACGCCGCGTTCTACCTGTCGATCCCGCCGCCGGCGTTCCCGGTCGTGCTCGACCAGATGGCGCGTACGAAGATGGCCGACAACGCCGAGCGCGGCGGTTGGCGGCGCGTCGTCGTGGAGAAGCCGTTCGGCCACGACCTCGAGTCGGCGCGCGAGCTCAACACGCTCGTCGACACGGTCTTCACCGCCAAGGACGTCTTCCGGATCGACCACTACCTCGGCAAGGAGACGGTGCAGAACCTGCTCGCGCTCAGGTTCGCGAACACGTTGTTCGAGCCGATCTGGAACTCGCACTTCGTCGACTCGGTGCAGATCACCATGGCCGAAGACGTCGGCATCGGCGGCCGCGCGGGCTTCTACGACAACGCCGGCGCCGCGCGCGACGTGCTGCAGAACCACCTGCTGCAACTGCTCGCGCTGACCGCGATGGAAGAGCCGGTGTCGTTCGACGCCGAATCGATAAGGATCGAAAAGCTCAAGGCGCTCAACGCGATCTCGCTGCCCGAGGACAAGAAGAGCTACGCGATCCGCGGCCAGTACGACCAAGGCTGGCTGGCCGGCCAGCGGGTGCCGGCGTACCGCGACGAGAAGGACGTGCCGAAGGACTCGCGCACCGAGACCTACGCGGCTGTCCGGCTCGGCGTCGAGACCCGGCGCTGGGCCGGCGTCCCGTTCTACCTGCGCACCGGCAAGCGGCTGCCCCGCCGCGTCACCGAGATCGCGGTCGTGTTCAAGCGCGCACCGCACCTGCCGTTCGACGCCACCGACACGGTCGAGCTCGGCCACAACCAACTCGTCGTCCGCGTCCAACCGGACGAGGGTGTGACGTTGCGATTCGGGTCGAAGGTGCCCGGCTCGGCGATGGAAGTGCGCGACGTCTCGATGGACTTCCTGTACGGCGAATCGTTCACCGAGTCATCGCCCGAGGCGTACGAACGGCTCATCCTCGACGTCCTGCTCGGCGACCAGACGCTGTTCCCCCGCAACGAAGAAGTCGATGCGAGCTGGCAGGTGATCGATCCGCTCGAAGCGTTCTGGGCCGGCAGCGAGCCGCACAAATACCGCGCCGGCGAGTGGGGCCCGACCGAAGCCGACGACATGCTCGCCCGCGACGGCCGGGTGTGGAGGAGGCCCTGACCATGGCGACGACACTCTGGGACACCACCGGGACCGACATCGTCAACGCGCTGCTGGCCGAACGACGGACCGCCGGCGCACTCGCGAGCGGCCTCGCGCTCTCCCTCGTCGTCGTCGTCGACGAGAAGCGGGTGCAGGAGGCCGAGACGGCGGCGACGGTGGCCGCGGCCGCGCACCCGTGCCGGCTGCTTATCGTCGTCCGGCGTTCAGTCGACGCGGACAACCGGCTCGACGCCGAGGTACAGGTCGGCGGCCGGCTCGGGCCGACCGAGGCCGTCGTGATGCGGATGTACGGCCGGCTCGGCCTGCACGCGGAGTCGGTCGTGCTGCCACTGCTCGCGCCGGACGCGCCGGTCGTGACGTGGTGGCACGGCGAGCCGCCGGAGCAGATCGCGACCGACGCGCTCGGCGTGCTCGCCAACCGCCGGATCACCGACTGCGCCCGCGCCGCCGACCCGCGCGCGGCGCTCAAGCGCCGGGCCGAGGACTTCGCCCCGGGCGACACCGACCTCGCGTGGACCCGGACGACGCCGTGGCGGGCGCTGCTCGCGTCCGCGCTCGACGCCGCCGACGTCCGTCCGTCCGGTGCCACCGTCGGTGCCGAGGCGGCGAACCCGAGCGCGGCCCTGCTCTGCGGCTGGCTCAACTCGCGGCTCGGGGTCAAGGCCGGCGTCGACGAGACCGCCGGCCCCGGCATCACCTCGGCGACGATCGACGCGACCAGGGCCGACGGAACGCCGTACGGAGTGTCGATCAGCCGGCCCGACGGCCGACTCGCGACGCTGTGCCGCGGCGACGAGGACGAGCGGCAACTGCCGCTGCCGCGGCGCGAACTCGGCGACCTGCTCGCCGAGGAGTTGCGCCGGATGGACCCGGACGGGGTGTACGCCGAAGCGCTGGCCGCGTTCACCGGTGTGAAGGGCATCGCGACGAGACCGGCCGCGCGCACCCATGTGTGGCGCGACCCGGCGTGGGCAGAAGCTGGAGCAAGCTCATGACTCCGCCACTTGTCGTCACCCACCAGGACGCGACCTTGCTCGCCCGCGCGGTCGCGGCCCGGCTGGTCACCGCGCTCGTCGACGCGCAGGCCGCGCACGGCAGCGCGTCCGTCGTCCTGACCGGGGGCGGCATCGGTACGGCGACGCTGCGCGAACTGGCGGCCGCGCCCGCGCGCGACGCGGTCCAGTGGGACCGCCTCGACGTGTGGTGGGGCGACGAACGGTTCCTGCCGGCCGGCCACCCCGAGCGCAACGAGACGCAGGCCCGCGAGGCGCTGCTCGACGCGGTCTCCGTCGTACCGGAGCGGGTGCATCCGATGGCGCCGAGCGACGGGCCGCTCGGTGACGACGTCGACGCGGCCGCGGAGGACTACGCGGCGCTGCTCGCCAAGGCGGCACGGCCCGAGGACCACGGCGACGTCCCGACGTTCGACGTCCTGCTGCTCGGACTCGGCCCGGAGGGTCACGTCGCGTCGCTGTTCCCCGGCTCGCCGGCCCTCTACGACGACCGCGCGGTCGTGCCGGTGCGCGGATCCCCCAAGCCGCCGCCGACCCGGCTGTCACTGTCGATGAGCTCGATCAACGCCGCACGCGAAGTGTGGGTGGTCGCGGCCGGCGAGGAGAAGGCGGCCGCGGCCCGGATGGCGCTGGCCGGCGCGGGCTCGACCGCGGTACCGGCCGCCGGTGTGCGCGGCCGGTCCCGGACGCTGTGGCTGCTCGACCGCGCGGCGGCGAGCAAGCTTCCCGCCTCGCTCGCCCGCCTCGCGTCCCCCTGAGCCCGCTTAGCTCCAGAATTCGTCGGCGGCGTACTGGTCGAGCGGCGAGTCCCAGAACTCGACGACCTTGCCGTCGCGCAGGTGGAACGTGTGCACGTCCTGGCCGGTGAAGGTCGTGCCGTTGCGGGTCGCGGTGCCGGTGACGAGCGCGACGCCGTGGTCGTCGTTCGCCAGGACCTCGTGGACTTCGATCTTCGCGGTGCCGCCGCTGAGCTCCATCAGCTTGCCGAAGAAGCCGAACACCTGGTCGCGGCCCTTGTAATCGCCGGAGATCGCGCTGCGGCCGGCGACGTGCCAGAGGATGTCGTCGGCGAACAGGTCGTTGAGCACGTTCACGTCGCCGCTGCCGTATGCGGCGTAGCCCTTGCGCAGCAGTTCGACGTTCGAGTGATCGGCCATGACTGCCTCCTGTCTCGTAGATCGGACGGGAGGGACGTTACCCCGTGGGCGCGACGAGGGCTGCGGGCACGGTGTCCGGCCCCGGCGGCACGTCGTAGACGAACACGTCGTTGCCGATGACGGCGATCGGGTGCAGGCCCTTGAGCCGGCCGCGGTCGACGACCCCGTCGTAAGCCGCGAACACGACGAAGATGCCCTGCACGATGGTCGGCGGCCGCGGGTTCACCGCCTGCACGCCGTAACCGGACGGCACGCCGCCATGGTCGACCCAATAGACCGGCCCGGTGATGTGGTGGCTGCGCAGGTAGTCGGCGGCCCGCCGCACGTCCTGGTCGGTGTCGTCGTCGTTCGGCATCGAGCGGTACGTCTGGCTCGATCCGCCGAAGGCGGCGTTCGAGTAGGTGAAATAGAACGGGTACGTGAGGTAGGACCCGACCGCCATCGCGGCGACGAGCGCGACGACGATGCTGCGCTGAAGCCGCCACTGCCGCGTGCTCTTGGTGTCCGCGGCCGACTTCGCCGAGCGCACGAGCATCCCGCCCGCGAGCACGCAGAGCATCAGCATGACGCTGAGGATGTAGCGGCTGCCGTAGGGCCGTTTCGTCAGCGCGATCGTGCTGACCAGCAACCACAGCGTCGGCATGATGACGAACGCGAGAACGGCCCGGTTACGTCGCATAGCCGCGCGGACGCCGCCCGCGATCCCCAGCAGCAGCAACGGGATCGGCGTCTTGATCAGCAGCGCCGCGGGCAGGAACAGCCGGGTGCCGTCCGCGAACGAGTGGCCGAGGATCGAGACCGGGTACGGCCGCGTCTCGAGCGACATCTGGATGAGCAGGCCGACCTTGTACGCGTGCGGGATCGGCAGCAGGTTGATGAACGTGCGCCGCATCCCGTGCACCTGGTCGGCGAGCGGGTGCGGCGCGGCCACCCGCAGGTGCGGATCGGCGACGAGGTAGACGCACCACAGCACCGCGATGGAGACGACGGTCACGCCGGCCGCCGCGCCGGCGGCGACCAGCCACCGGCGCCGGCGCGCTCCGGTCATGTGCTGGAACCCGATGTAGGCGGCCAACCCGGCGACGAGCGGGATCATCGCGAACGCGGTCGCCTTCGTCGCCAGCGCGAGCCCGAGCATGACCGCGACCAGCGGCAGGTAGAGCCGCGGGCGCAGCCGGGCCCGCCACAGCAGCCACAAGGTGGCGACACTGGTCTGCGCGAGCAGCATGTCGTTGGTGGCCACGCCGCCTTGCGCGAGCACGGACGGCGTCAGCGAGTAGACGGCGAGTGCGGCGATCCCGCCGTAGTCGCCCCACACGTCGCGGGCGAAGAAGAAGATAACCAGCCCGAACGCGACCGTGATCACGAGCTCGGGGATGCGGGCCAGCCAGACGATGTGGTTCGACTGGCCTTTGTTCGTGACGTAGATGACGTTCCAGCCGTACTGGCGCTGGTGGTAGGTGAGGTAGGCGTTCGGTGCCGGCGCCTTGATGCCGGTGAATTCGTACGGGAGCCCCGCGATCAGCTTCGCCAGCGGCGGGTGCTCGATGTTCATGTCGAGGTCGTCGTACTTGTCGAACGCGGCGGCCGCACCGATGTAGGTCGACTCGTCGCTGACCGGAGACTCCTGGCTCGACGCGAGGCAGAGCAGCGTCGCCAGCTGCCCGAGCAGGACGACGATCGCACCGATCGCGAGGATCCGCCGCCAGCGCAGGCGCAGCCGGGGGGCGTGGTCCAGGGTGGAGCTGTCGTCCGGTGTCGCGGGTGATTCCGCGGCCACGTCGGTAGCCACGTCTGACCTCCGCCTCCGGCGTTCCGCGGGACCCTGCGGCCAGAGCATATAGCGGCAAATAGACTGCGCGCGCCCGTCCTCGCGGGGCGTGTCGGCGACGGATCCGTTACCGGCGCAATCCTGCGACGGTCAGGCCGGCGCCGTCGAAGGCGCCGGGCAGCAGCTCGCGGTCGAAGTCGCTGCCCAGCGGGGGCACCTCGTCCAGCGCCAGCGACGGGCCGCCGTACGGCGTCGGCACCGGCGTGCCCGTCCCGCCGCCGCCGTGGCGGCGCGGGAACCGGCGGCCCAGCAGCGTTCCGAGGACGAGGCCGACCACGACGATGACGGCATAGGTCGTGGCGACGCTCATCCAGAAGGTCATGGACATGCTGTCGGCTCGATTTTGGAGCTCCTGTAGCCCGCTGTGACTAGTCCTCGCGGGAGCGCAGCGCTTCCAGGGCTTCGTTCAGCAGGGCTTCGCCGTCGCTGTCGTCACGGCGTTCCCGTACGTAGGCGAGGTGGGTCTTGTACGGCTCGATCCGCGGCGGCGCCGGCGGATTGTCGCGGTCCCGGTTGGCCGGGAAGCCGCAGCGCGGGCAGTCCCAGACCTCGGGAATCTCGGCATCGGCGGCGAACGACGGCCGGCTCTCGTGCTGGTTGGCGCACCAGAAGGACACCCGCTTGCGCGGCGCGGTCTCGCCCCGCTCGGTCTCCCCCATGGGTCCAGCGCCGACCCGGCTGCCCCGGATCGCGTTGCCACCGGCCACCGGCCCGCTCCCTGGATGAGGCCCCCGTACGCGAAAATGCCCCCGTTACAGCCCGTGTTTGAGGACGAGGCCCTCGGCGATGACCGAGGCGAACCACACGATGCCGACGAAGATCGTGATCCGGTCGAGGTTCTTCTCGACCACCGACGAGCCGGACAGGGTCGAGGAGACACCGCCGCCGAACAGGTCGGACAGGCCGCCGCCCTTCCCGCGGTGCAGCAGGATCAGCAAGACCATGAGCACGCTCGTGATGACGAGCACGACCGAGACCGCAGCGGACACGCCGACCAGCGTAGCGGAGTCTCGTTGACTGCGACGAACTCCGTCGACGGGGCAGACGGGATCACCGCAACCAGCGGCGGCAACGCGTACCTTTTCGGGACCCAACCCTCCCGGCGCTTAACGTTAAGCCGCCAGCGGGTTGGGTCCGGAAACATGTGCGGGTAGGGAGGCGCCGCCGTAAGGCCGGCGTGCCGGCCTCGTCCTCTAGACGAGAACTCGTTCCTCCGGGAAGTGGCAGGCCACCTCGTGCCGCGGCGCGATCTCCAGCAGCGGCGGCTCGACCGTCTTGCAGATCTCCTGCGCCTTCCAGCACCGGGTGTGGAACCGGCAGGCCGGCGGCGGGTTCAGCGGGCTGGGCACGTCGCCGGAGAGCAGGATGCGCTCGCGGGTCTTCTCCCGCTCGGGGTCGGGCACCGGCACCGCGGACAGCAGCGCGTGGGTGTACGGGTGCAGCGGATGTTCGTAGAGGTCGACGTTGTCGGCCAGCTCGACGATCTTGCCGAGGTACATGACCGCGACCCGGTTGGAGATGTGCCGCACGACGGACAGGTCGTGGGCGATGAACACGTAGGTCAGGTCGAGTTCGCTCTGCACGTCCTGGAGCAGGTTGATGACCTGCGCCTGAATGGACACGTCGAGCGCCGACACCGGTTCGTCGCAGACGATGAGCTTGGGCCGCAGCGCGAGCGCGCGGGCGATGCCGATGCGCTGGCGCTGCCCGCCGGAGAACTCGTGCGGGTAGCGGTTGTAGTGCTCCGGGCTCAGGCCGACGAGCTCCAGCAGCTCCTGCACCGACTGCTTGATGCCCTTCTGGGTCGCAATCCCCTGGATCCGGTACGGCGCGCCGACGATCGTGCCGATCGTGTGCCGCGGGTTCAGCGACGAGTAGGGGTCCTGGAAGATCATCTGGATGTCGCGGCGGTACGGGCGCAGCCGCGACGCGGACAGGTGGCTGATGTCGTCGCCGCCGAACCGGACCGTTCCGGCGGTCGGTTCGAGCAACCGGACGAGCAACCGGCCGGTCGTCGACTTGCCGCAGCCGGACTCGCCGACGAGGCCCATCGTCTCGCCCTTGGCGATCGCGAAGTTGAGCCCGTCGACGGCCTTCACGTCGCCGACCTTGCTGCGGAAGATGATGCCCCGGGTCACCGGGAAGTACTTCTGCAGGTTGACGACTTCGAGGATCGACTCGCGGTCGCGGACCGCGGTACCGCCGCTCGCGCCGTGGCCGGTCGCCGCGGTGCCGGGCGTGTCGTCGACGACGCCGGGCGCCGTCACCGAGGTGCCACCGGGCGTTGCCGCCGCCGGCGACTCCCCCGCCGACACCCGGGTCGTGCGGTTGGCTGTCTTCGCCGGCGCCGACTTCGCGGTCTTGCGCGGCGTCGCCGTCGTGCGGTCCGACGTGCGGCCGGTTGTGGTGGTCCGGGCCGTTGTCGTCCGGGCGGACGTCGCCTTGCGGGCCGTCGTCTTTGCCGCGGCCGCGCACGTCCTCCAGCTCACGCTCGGAGAGCGCCGTCAGGTCGCGACCCTCG
>JAICXQ010000123.1 GCA_025980325.1 Frankiales bacterium | reverse complement strand
GTGTGGAGGCGGCCCCCCACCGCGGCGTCGCCGGGGGCGCGGGTGATGTTCCGCACCAGGCGCCGCGGGGCGACGACGTCCTGAAACTCCATCCCGCCAGTCTGTCAGCGGACCGTGGGTCAAGCCGCGGCGACCGCCAGCGGCGAGTCGACGTCGTAGACGCCTTCGCTGCCGTCGATGTCGTTACGGCCGCGCGCTCGGATCAGCGCGATCACCACGATCGCGGCGAGCGCCATGATGCCGACGCCGACACTGAACGCACTGGTGAATCCGTGCACCGTCGCGGCGCGGGACAGCCCGCCGTGCGCGGCGGCGTACGACGCGGTCGCACTCGTCGCGATCGTGTTGAGGAACGCGACGCCGAGCGATCCGCCGACCTGCTGCATCGTGTTGACGAGTGCACTCGCCGCACCCGCGTCGTGGTTCGGCACGCCGAGCAGCGCGGTCGACGCGAGCGGGACGAACACGTGTCCCATGCCGAGACTGATCAGCAGCATCGACGGGACGACGTGCGTGCCGTACGCCGACGTCGCGGGCAGTTGCGTCAGCCAGAGCATGCCGAATGCAGCGGAGGTGAAACCGGTCGCGGCGAGCACCCGCGGGCCGAAGCGCGGCAACGTCTTCGACGCGATCGTCGACGACACGATGACGCCGATCGGGAACGGCAGGAACGCGACGCCGGCCTTCAGCGCGCTGTAGCCGAGCACGCCCTGGAAGTAATAGGTGAGGAACAGGAACACGCCGAACAGCGACAGTGTCGCGAGGAAGAACGCGAGGTACGCGCCGCCGCGGTTGCGGTCGAGCACGATCCGCAACGGCAGCATCGGGTTCGCCGCGCGCGTCTCCCAGACCACGAAGCCGGCGAGCAACGCGCCCGCGACCGCGAGCAACGTCAACGTGAAGGTCGCGGTCCAGCCGTGCAGCGACGCCTCGGTGAAGCCGTACACGAGCAGTGCGAGACCGCCGGTCGCGACGAGCGCACCGGGTACGTCGAAGTGCCGGTCGCCGTCCGCGCGGCTCTCGGTCAGCAGCGGCATCGCGGCCGCCGCGACGACCAGTGCGATCGGGGTGTTGACGAGCAGTGTCCAGCGCCACGAGAGGAACTCGGTGAGCGCGCCGCCGGCGATCAGGCCGACGGCCGCACCGGTGCCGGAGATCGCGCCGTACACCGCGAACGCCTTTGCCCGCTCGTGTGCCTCGGTGAACGTCGTGGTGATGAGCGAGAGCACGGTCGGCGCGAGGATGGCGGCGAACGCGCCTTGGATCGCGCGGGCGCCGAACAGCCAGCCGGCCGACTGCGCGAACCCGCCGAGCGCCGAGGCGCCGGCGAAGCCGAACAGGCCGACCAGGAACGTGCGCTTGCGGCCGAGGTAGTCGGCGATCCGGCCGCCGAGCAGCAGCAGGCCGCCGAAGGTCAAGGTGTACGCCGTGAGCGCCCACTGCCGGTTGGCGTCGCTGATGTGCAGCGCCTTCTGCGCGTGCGGCAGCGCGATGTTCACGATGGACGCGTCCAGGATGATCATCAGCTGCGCGACGCCGATGACGGCGAGCGCAAGCCAACGCCGGTCCCGCTGCCTGGCCGGCGCGGGTGCCGGGGTCGCGATGGTGGTGGTGGTCATGTGATGCCTTCCGATCCGTACTGGGGCCGATCCGTACTGGGGCCGATGCGTACTCGGGCCGATCCGTACTGGGGCCGATCCGAACAGGGCTTGCGGTTCGAGCGGGGGCGGCTTACGCTTGGGCCCGTAAACGGATGCCGCCTCCGGAAAACATACCGGAGGCAGCCTCCGCTTTGTCAAGCGAAATAGCGGGCCGATTTCTCCGGGAGGCCGCGGTGATGGCACGGGCGCAGCGCGCCGACGCGTGCCGTAACCGCGACCGGCTGCTCGACGTCGCGGGCGAGGCGTTCGCGACCTACGGCGTCGACGCGTCGCTGGAGAAGATCGCGAAGTGCGCCGAGGTCGGCATCGGCACCCTGTACCGCCACTTCCCCACCCGCGACGCGCTGGTCGAGGCGGTCTACCGGCACAACGTCGACCTGCTCTGCGAGGGCGCGCAGGAGCTGTCGGCGACGCTGCCGCCGGACGAGGCGCTGGCCGAGTGGATGCAACGGTTCGTGGCCTACGTCGGGACCAAGAAGGGCCTCGCGACCTACCTCAAGTCGGTGGTGTCGGCCGACTCCGATCTGTTCGTGTCCACGCACGCCCGGGTGCAGGCGACGATCGGCGGGCTGGTGGCGGCGGCGGCCGAGGCCGGCACGATCCGCCCGGGCGTCGAGGGCATGGATCTGCTCCGCGCACTGTCCGGCGTCTGCCTCATGGCCGACGCGCCCGGCGGAGCGGAGCAGGGCACGAAGGTCGCCGCGCTTCTCATGGACGGGCTGCGCTACGGCGCACCGGTTGGGTCGAGCGTCTAGGCGAACTCGACCGCGTCGGCGGTCACGATGCCGCCCCGGCGACCCGGTGCGCTCTGGTACTCCCAGTAAAGGTTCGTGTGCGCGATCACCTGATCCGGCGGCGGCGCGCCCCACTCGCTCTGATCCTCGGTCGTGTGCGCGTCGGCGACGAGGGTCACGTCGTATCCGCGGACGATCGCGCCGTGCAGGGTCGAGCGGATGCAGGCGTCGGTCTGCGCGCCGGTGACGAGCAGCCGGCCGACCTTGCGCTCGGCGAGGACGTCCTCGAGGTCGGTCGCCTCGAACGAGTCGCCGTACTGCTTGTGAATCAAGGGTTCTTCGGCCGTCCGGGTCAACTCGGGGACGTACTGCCAGCCCTCGGTGTCACGCGGCAGGTTGTCGTCGTTGTGCGCCACCCAGACGACCGGGGTGCCGGCCGCTCGGGCCTTGTCGACGAGCCTGGCGATGTTGGCGACGACACCGTCGCGGTTGTGCGCCGTCTTGACCACGTCGTTCTGGACGTCGATGACGACGAGTGCGGTGTTCGGGCGGTCGGTGAGCGTGGTCATGCCCGCCAACGTACCTAGGTAGCGCAAGGAGATTCCGGCGTGGTTCACTCGTCGACATGACACGAGAGCCGGCTTGCCGCTGCTCGTGTTGTCGCTGTCGTTGAGCCTTCAGCCTCCGTCAGCGACTACCCAAGGATGCCCGCCGTGTCCACGGTTCTCTTCTTCCACGCACACCCCGACGACGAAGCGATCTTCACCGCGCTGACGATGCGCCGGCTGGCCGACCAGGGCCACCGGGTCGTGCTCGTCACCGCCACCTCGGGCGAGCTCGGCGTACCGCTGTTTACGTTGCCGTTGCGGGAATCCGTCGGCCGGCGGCGGGTCGCCGAGCTCGAGGCGTCGTGTGCGGCGCTGGGGGTTGCCCGTTTGGTCCTGTTGGGCCGGCGGGACTCGGGCATGCCCGGCGATTCGGCGAACGGGCATCGCCGTG
>JAICXQ010000072.1 GCA_025980325.1 Frankiales bacterium | reverse complement strand
GGCGTACGACGTCGAGCGCGGTGAGCAGCGGCGCGAGGGCCGGGTCGTGCGCGAGCGGGACCTCGTCGGCGGCCACCGAGACCGGCACCCCGGCCGCGGTCAACGCGCGCCGCAGGACCGGGATGCTGCGCACCCCGGAGCGGACCAGCACGGCCATGTCCCGCCAGGCGACGCCCTCGGCGAGGTGCGCGCGCCGGAGCAGATCGGCGATCGCGGTCGCCTGCTCGGCGACGGTCGGGAACAGCCGGACTCGCGGCGCATCCGCCGGCGGCGGACCGGCCGCGACGAGACCGCGATGCGCGTCCCGCCTCGAGGTCAGCGAGCCGAGCGGGATCCGGCGGGCGAACTCGCGCGACACCGCCAACATCGCCGGGCCCATCCGCCGGCAGGTCTGCAACGCGACCACCGCGGCCTCGCGCCCGCCGGCGCCGCGGAACCGGCGCGGGAACTCGAGAATGTTGCCGACATCGGCGCCGCGGAACCCGTAGATCGACTGGTCCGGATCGCCGACCGCGACGAGCAGCCGCCCGTCGCCGGCCAGCCGGGAAAGCAGCCGCTCCTGCGCCGGATCGGTGTCCTGGTATTCGTCGACGTACACCCCGACGTACTTCTGCGCGAGCGACGCGGCCGGCCCGTCGAGCAGGTCGGTCGCGCGGGTCACCAGCGCGGCGTAGTCGACCTCGTCGCGGATGGCGAGGACGTCGAGGTATTCCTCCAGGAAGTCGCCGGCCGCCACCCAGGGCGGCCGGTCGTGCGCCTCGCCGAGCCGGCGCAGGTCCGCCGCGGACAGGCCGCGTTCGCGCGCGCGGTCGAGCAGGTCGGCGACCTCGCGGGCGAACCCGCGCAGCCGCAGCGCCGGCGCCAGCTCGGCCGGCCAGCGCGTCGTGCCCTCGCCGGCGGCATTGCCGGCGAGCAGCTCGCGCACCCGCAGCTCGCGCTCCGCGCCGGAGAGCAACCGCGGCCCGCCGGCCCGGTCGGCCGAGGACTCGCCCCAGGCCCGTACGACGGCATGGCAGAAGCCGTGGAACGTGTACGCGGCGGGTTCGGCGACGGTGCGGCCCAAGCGGGCGGCGATGCGTTCGCGCAATTCGTCGGCGGCCTTGCGGCTGAAGGTCAGGACGAGGACGCGGTCGGGATCGGCGCCCGCCTCGACCCGGGCGACGACCGCCTCGACCAAGGTCGTGGTCTTGCCGGTGCCCGGGCCGGCGAGGACGAGCAACGGACCGGCGGTATGCGCGACGACCGACCGCTGTGCCTCGTCGAGAACGGGCACGGCCGGCGCCGCCACGGCGTGGCGGACGAGCCGGTAGGAAGCAGTCGGGGGCACGGGTCGATCAGACCACGTGCCCCCGACAGAACGCAGGAAAGGTCAGGCCATCGTGGGACCCTGCACGCAGGGCCACTTCTGGGTGCTCACGACCGGGCAAATGATGCCGTCGCTGTAGATGACGACGCCGACGTCGCCGACGCCGACCGCGGTGCGGGTCGAGTCGTGGTAGATGACGACCGGAAGCGCCTGGCGCGGTGCGGCCGGCCTGCTGGCCGCCGGCTTGCCGGCCGTCGTGCTGCGGGTCGGGGCGCAGAACGGAACCTCGAGACTGAAGCCGACGCACACCTCGCCGTTGCCGACCTGCACACCGACGAGCGGCTGCGAGCCGAGCGCGGTGCCGACGGCCACGCCGTTGTTGGCGGTGCTGACGTCGACGGTCACCGGGCCGGCCTGCCACTGCCCGGGAAGGGCATCCGTGATCGGGTTGGTGCTCACGCAGTGCGGCACCTGCTCGCTGACCCAGACGCACACGGTGCCGTCGTGGTTGGTGACGCCGACCGGCAGCGACTGCGCCGGCGTCGCGGATTGAGCGAGCGAGGGGGCGGCGAAGCCGACGACGGCCGCGCCCACGGCGGCGGCGATGACGAGACGGCGCATGGACTCTCCTCCGGAAAACGGGACGGGACGGGACGGGTGGCGCGCGACTTCGACGCCAGCCGGAGATGTCCTGCCGGTGACATTTCGGTGAGCGCCGACGTTCAGATCCCGGCAATGGCTCGGGTCGGCGACGTCGTCCCGGTCAGCGGCCGTCCCAACGCGCGACCGTCATGTCGACCCGCTCCCCGCGCATCGCCACGCCCTCGGCCCGCAGCAGCGCGAGCTGGCGATCGGACTTGTGCGTCGCGCAACTGCCGTCGCTGTGCAGCACCCGGTGCCACGGCACCTCGGAGCCGTGCCGGGCCATCACGGTGCCGACCGCACGGGCCGACCCGGCACCGACGTACTCCGCGACGTCGCCGTACGACATCACCCGCCCGCGCGGGATCCGGTCGACCGCGTCGAGCACGCGCTTCGCAAACGGGCTGAGCGGAGCGAACGCGGTCGGTGCGGCGGGCACGGGCGGAGCCTACGGCGGTAGCGTCCGCCGTATGCGCATCCTCGTCATCGGTGGGTCATCGTTCGTCGGCCGGGCAATCGTCGCTACGGCGTTGGACCGCGGCCACGACGTCACGCTGTTCAACCGCGGCCGGACCGACCCGGGCGCGTTCCCGCAGGCCGAGCACATCGCCGGCGATCGCAACGGCTCGCTGGCCGAGCTGGGCGGGCGGTCGTGGGACGCGACGATCGACGTCTGCGCGTACGTCCCCGGTCAGGTACGACGGCTGCTCACGGCGCTCGGCGAGTCGTCGGGGCACTACACGTTCGTCTCGACGATCAGCGTGTACGGGCAGGACGTCGTCGAGGACGGCTTCGACGAGAGCGCCGCGTTGCTCGAGCCGGCGTGGGATGACGAGCTCAAGATGGAGAAGTACGGCGAGCTGAAGGTCGCGTGCGAACAGGTCGCGGCCGAGCTGGCCGGCGACCGGCTGCTGGTGATCCGGCCCGGTTACGTGATCGGCCCGCACGATCCGACCCACCGATTCACGTACTGGGTGGAGCGGGTCGCCGAGGGCCGGTCGCCGATGGCGGGGCCGTCCGCGGATCAGCCGTTGCAGGCGGTGGACGCGCGCGATCTCGGCGCGTTCGTCGTGTCCCAGGTCGAGGCGAAGGCGGTCGACGTTTTCCACGTCACCGCCCCCGAACCGGCGCCGACGTTCGGCGACGTGCTGTCGACGATCGCGTCGGCGCTGTCGGTGCCGTTGCCGGAGATCCGCTGGGTCGGCGCGAGAGACGAGCTGCCGCTGTCGGCACCACCGGACTGGTGGCCGAAGATGCGCGCGTCAGTGGATCACGCGCGCGGTGCCGGCTTCACCTGGCGGCCGCTCGCCGACACCGTCCGCGACACCTACGACTGGGTCGGCAAAGCCCGCGCCGGCGGCGCGTACACGCCCCGCGCGGGCGTCGGCCTGAGCCCCGAACAGGAAGCCGAACTCCTCGCCGAATAAGCAACCGCCACACTCGCCGGCCTGCACCGAGCTACTTGCGCCGGCCCACCAGCAAGAGTCGAGCAAAGTCGCGGAGGCCACCGCTCTCGCACGACTTGTCAGCAGCAAGAGTGGCTATAGCCACGCCACGTGCTGACAAGTCGCGGAACGCGTGGGCGGACAGACTCAGTACACCGGCGCGGTCTGGTCGACCTGAGTGGCCCACGCGCTGACGCCGCCTTGGACGTGCACCGCGTCCTTGAAGCCCGCATTTTTGAGCAATGCCAACGCTTCTGCGCTGCGGATGCCGGTCTTGCAGTACGCGACGATCGGCTTGTTCTGGGGCAGCTCGGCCAGCTTCGACGGCAGGTCGCCCTTCGGGATCAGCACCGCACCGGGGATCCGTACGATCTCCCACTCGGCCGGTTCGCGGACGTCGACGAGCAGGAAGTCCTCGCCGCGATCCTGCATCGCCTTGAGCTCGGTCGCGGTGATCGTCGAGCCCACCGCAGCGGAGGTCGCCTCGTCGGAGACCGCACCGCAGAACGCTTCGTAGTCGATGAGCTCGGTGATCGTCGGATTCTTTCCGCACAACGGGCACTCGGGATCCTTGCGCACCTTCACCGCGCGGTAGGTCATCTCGAGGGCGTCGTAAATCATCAACCGGCCGACCAGCGGATCGCCGACACCGGTGAGGACCTTGATCGCCTCGGTCACCTGGATCGAGCCGATGCTCGCGCACAGCACGCCGAGCACGCCGCCCTCCGCGCACGACGGCACCATGCCGGGCGGCGGTGGCTCCGGATACAGGCAGCGGTAGCACGGACCGTGCTCCGCCCAGAACACCGACGCCTGCCCGTCGAAGCGGTAGATCGACCCCCATACGTACGGCTTGCCGAGCAGCACGCATGCGTCGTTGACGAGGTAGCGGGTGGCGAAGTTGTCGGTGCCGTCGACGATCAGGTCGTACGCCGCGAAGATCTCCGTCGCGTTGGACGAGTCGAGCCGCTCGGTGTGCAGGACGACGTTGACGAGCGGGTTGATCTCGCGCACCGAATCGCGCGCGCTCTCCGCCTTGGGCCGGCCGACGTCGGACTGGCCGTGGATCACCTGACGTTGCAGATTGGACTCGTCGACGACGTCGAAGTCGATGATGCCGAGGGTGCCCACACCGGCGGCGGCGAGGTACATCAGCGCGGGCGAGCCGAGCCCGCCGGCGCCCACGCAGAGCACCTTCGCGTTCTTCAGCCGCTTCTGCCCGTCCATCGCGACGTCGGGAATGATCAGGTGCCGGGAGTAGCGCCGGATCTCCTGCGGCGTCAGCGACTCCGCGGGCGCGACCAGCGGGGGAAGGGACACGGCAACACTCCTCGGTTCGCTTCTGGCTTAGCGAACACAAGGGTTGCACGAGTTCTTCCGGTCCGGCGACCTCAGTCGCCCGGGCGCCACCACGGACGGCGCTTGCCCGACTTGGGCTCCTCGGCCGGCGCGGGTAGGTCGACCGGCGGCGCGGCCGGCACCTGCCATGCCGACGCCGGAGCCGGGACCGGCGGCGGCACTTCGCGATCGACCGCGGGCTCGGCCGCAGCTTCGGCCTGGTCCGCCGGCTCGTCCTCGTACTCGTCGTCCGGCCCGTCCTCGCCCGCCGCCGTGCCCTCCTCGTCCAGGGTCTCGTCGACGGGCTCGTCGTCGTACCCCTCGTCGGCCGGCTCGGCCGTCACGCCGGCCGGCTCGGGCTCCGGCTCGACGACGGGCACGGTCGCGGCGGGCGGCGGCACGGGCACCGGCGGCGGGGCGACCGGCGCGGCGGCGGTCGCGCGGGTAGGCCGGCGGCTGGTCCGGAACAGCGCCTCGGCCAGCGCCAGCACCGCCTCGTCCATGTGTGCGGTCAGCCGCCGTTCGGAATCGGCGACGGCCGTCTGCACGGTGTCACAGATGCGCCGGTCGAGCGACTCCTCGTCGACGGCCACGCCTTCCAGCCGCGCGACGAGACCGTCCTCGCCGAACAATCCCTCGGTCAATTCGGCGAGCTGGTCGGCCACCGGGTCCGCGACCTCGTCCTCCTCGTCACCATCGCCGGAGGGCTCCGGCTCGGCGCCGAGCTGCTCGGTCAGGACGACGAGTGCGGCTTCGACCGCGTCGAGGCGCTCGACCACTGCGTCTCCAGTCGCGCCGACCGCGCCGGCGGGCACCGCGGGCCGCTCCCCCGTCGCGACCGTCGTCGCGTGCTCGCGCACCGCGTCGATCCGGCTGAGCAGTTCGGGGATCGCGCTCTCCACCCGCGACAGCCGGCCGGCGACGACGTCGAGCGATTCGGTGGTCTTCGCCGCCGCCGTACCGAGGTCGGCCCGGCTCGGCAGCTCCGCCATCCGCGACGCCATGCCGGTGAACGCCGAGCGCAGCTCGCGCATGTCCTGATCGGCCGATTCGATCCGCAGGCCCACCCGGTCGACCGACGCGGCGACCTCCTCCAGGCCGGCCAGCCGGTCGTGCAGGCTGACGAGGTTGTCCTGCAGCCCCCCGACCCGCTCGCCGACCGCGGGCACCGCCGCGAGTGCCTGGTTGACCCCGGTGAGCGCGTTCGTGTGCCCGCGTACGGCGTTGTGCAGGTCCGCGACGGCGACCTTGATCTCGGCCAGGTCGGCGCCGCGCTCCTGCACCGAGCGGCCGACCGCGTCGAGCCGCTCGGCCAGCATCCGGACCGCTTCGCGCAGGTCGCGCGACATCGTCGCGACCGCCTCCTCGGCGGCACCCCCGCCACCGGCGCCGTCGCCGGCCGGCGCGGCCCGCAGCGCGCCGAGGTCGGCGACCATGCGGTTGAGCTGCCCGCGGACGTCCATCAGCGCGGCCGTGAGCGCGCGCTGCTCGGCACGCTGATCCTCGACCGCCTGCGAGAGCAAGGACTGCATGCGGTCGGCCATCGGCATGCCCGATCCAGGATCCACGGTCATCGTCGAGACTCCTCGGTCCGCCAGACGTCAGCCCGAAGTATCGCCGCTACCTGCACTCAATTGCGAGATAACACCCGTAGACGTCCGCTATCTCGCAATTTGAGGGCGGGCGCGGGTCGGCCGCGCGAGCTACGGCAGGAGGGGCTCGAGGCGGCGGTTCACCGCGTCGAGCGCGGCCCGGATGGCCGCCTGGCGGACGTCCTCGCGGACGACCGCGGAGCCGGTCAGCCGGTCGGTACCGGTACCGCTGACCATCGTGACCGTGACCAGCACGGTGCGATCGCGACCGGTCGGCGTCACCTCGACGTGGTCGACCTCGAACCGAGCCTTGTTGCCGATCAATTCCTCGATCGCGTGCAGCGCCGCCGTCGCGACGGCGCGGTGCACACCGCTCTGCGTCGCCGTACCCGTACTCTCACCGCGGACGGAATGCTCGCGGTAGGTCAACTGCACGGTCGCGGTCACGTCGAGGCCGGAGGAGACGAGCTGCATCCGGGAGATCACCGGCCGGCGGCCGTTGGGCTGCGCCGGGACCTCGGGCGCGGCCGCGTCCTCGATGAGCTGCACCCGCTCGGCGTCGACGCCGAGGCCGAACTGCTCGCGCAGCAACCGGCCGACGCGGGTCGCGACCTGGACTTCGTCGACGCCCGGCGCGAGCCCGAGCCGGAGCAGGCCGAGACCGCTGCCGTCGGCATCCGGCTCGACATCCGCGTCGGCGATGCCCGGGACAGCGCGCAACGCAGCAACGATGTCTGCGTAGTCGCTCACGGTCACAGTCTTCCGTTCTCGGACGCCGGGCAAGGACCTTTCCCCTCGTTTTCGAATCGGTGCCCGGAGCGACATGCTTGAGTAACCGAGCGGGCCATACGACGACTACGCGACACTCACGCAGACTTCCTAGCATTCGCCCGTTTTGCGGTGGTCTTCTTGGCTGCAACGGGACTAGCCCGTTTGCCCGTGGCCTTCTTCGCGACTGCTTTCTTGGCGGTTTGCCGCGTCTTCTTTTGGGCCGGCGCGGGCTTGTTCGCCGCCTGCTTCGACGGCGTCGTCGCCTCGCCGCGGCCCTGTTTCGCGGCTTCGACGCTCGCCCGCAGCGCCGCCATCAGGTCCACCACGGTGCCGGTGTCCGCGGCCGGCTCCTGCGGCGCGACGACCTCACGACCGGCGACCTTCGCCTCGATCAGCGCCTGCAACGCCTCGCGGTAGTTGTCCGAGTACTGCTCCGGTGCGAAGTCGCCGGAGAGCGTGTCGATCAGCGACTGCGCCATCGCCAGCTCTTGCTGGCGCACGTCGATGTCGTCGTCGAGGAAACCGAACGACGGCTCCCGGATCTCGTCCGGCCAGAGCATCATCTCGAGCACGAACACGCCGTCGCGCACTCGTATGGTCGCGAGCGTCTCGCGCTGCCGCAGCGCGATCTTCACGAGCGCGACCCGACCGGACTTTTCCAACGCCTCGCGCAACAGCACGTACGGCTTCGCGCCGGCGCCTTCCGGTTCGAGGTAATAGGACTTCGCGAAGTAGATGGGGTCGACTTGCTCGAGCGGCACGAACTCCAGCACGTCGATCGAGCGCGACGTCGTCAGCGGCAGATCCGCGAAGTCGTCGTCGGTGAGCACGACGACCTCGCCGCTCGGCAGCTCGTACCCCTTCGCGATGTCGCTGTACGGGATCTCCTCGCCGTCGAGCTGGCAGACCCGCTTGTAGCGGATCCGGCCGCCGTCGTCGCGGTGCACCTGGTGGAAGGAGACGTCGCGTTCCTCGGTCGCGCTGTAGAGCTTGACCGGGATGCTCACCAGACCGAAAGAGATCGACCCCTTCCAGATGCTTCGCATACGACGATCATCCCCCCTCGCGCCGGATGCAGTCCACGTCGCTACGTGGGTACGTTGCGACCGTGGGCCTGTCGACGTACCGGAACAAGCGCGATCCCGCGCGGACGCCGGAGCCGGTGCCGAAAGCGTCGCGGACCCGAAAGCGGGGCAAGGACGACACGTTCGTCATCCAGGAACATCACGCGACGGCGTTGCATTGGGACTTCCGGCTCGAACGCGACGGCGTGCTCGTGTCGTGGGCGGTGCCGAAGGGCCTGCCGCGCCACTCCGGCAGCAATCACCTCGCGGTGCACACCGAAGACCACCCGATGGAGTACGCGACGTTCGAGGGCGAGATTCCCGAGGGCGAGTACGGCGGCGGCAACGTCATCCTGTGGGACCGCGGTACCTACGTGTGCGAGAAGTGGTCGGACCGCGAAGTGAAAGTGGTGTTGCACGGCGACCGGGTGGAGGGCCGCTACGTGCTGTTCAAGACCGGTGCGCGCGATCGCGACTGGATGGTGCACCGGATGGATCCCGCCGGCGATGGCTACCAACCGCTGCCGGCGCTCGTCAAGCCCATGCTCGCGGTCGCGCGCGAGGAGTTGCCGGCCGATGACGACGCGTGGAGTTACGAGTTCAAGTGGGACGGCGTGCGTGCGGTCGTGTACGTCGACGGCGGACGGCCACGGGCGCTGTCGCGCAACGATCGCGACATCACGGCGACGTACCCGGAGCTGCGCGACCTGGCCGAATCGCTCGGCGCGACGCAGGTCGTCCTCGACGGCGAGCTCGTCGCGATGGACGAGTCGGGCCGGCCGTCGTTCGGCGCGTTGCAGAACCGGATGCACGTCACCGGGGCCGCGCAGATCCGGCGGCTCGTCACGCAGACACCGGTGACGTATCTCGCGTTCGACGTGCTGTATCTCGACGGCCGGTCGCTGCTCGACGTGCCGTACGCCGAACGCCGCGAGTTGCTGGAGTCGCTCGCGCTCTCCGGGCCGTCGTGGCAGACGCCGCCGTCGTTCGCCGGCGACGGCGCGGCGGTGCTCGCCGCGTCGAAGGCGCAAGGCCTCGAAGGCGTCGTCGCGAAACGCCGCGACTCGACGTACTCCCCCGGCCGGCGATCCGAGGCCTGGCTGAAGGTGAAGAACATCCGCACGCAGGAAGTCGTGATCGGCGGCTGGAAACCCGGCGAGGGACGCCGCAGCGGCCTGATCGGTTCGCTGTTGCTCGGCGTGCCCGGACCCGACGGTCTCGAGTACGTCGGTCATGTCGGGACCGGCTTCACCGACAAGATGCTGCGCGAACTGGAGAGCGAGCTGCGCCGGCTTTCGCGCGACACCGCGCCGTTCGCGGTCGAGGTGCCGCGGGCACATGCGAAAGACGCGCGCTGGGTCGCGCCCGAGCTGGTCGGCGAAGTCGCGTTCTCGGAATGGACCCGCGACGGCAGGTTGCGGCATCCCGCATGGCGCGGGCTGCGGCCGGACAAGTCACCGGACGAGGTGATCCGTGAGTCGTGAATCGACGAAGGTCGTCGTAGCGGTCGGCGACAAGACGTTGACGCTGTCCAACCTCGACAAGGTGCTGTATCCCGAGACCGGCTTCACCAAGGGCGAGGTCATCGACTACTACACCCGGATCGCGCCGGTCATGCTGGCGCATCTGCGCGACCGGCCGACGACGTTCAAGCGCTATCCGGACGGTGTCGACGGCAAGTTCTTCTTCGAGAAGAACGCACCGTCGCACACGCCCGATTGGGTCCGGCGGGTCACGCTGCCGTCGCCGGGTTCGACGAAGAATCGCGACACGATCGACTACGCGATCCTCTGCGACCTGCCGTCACTGGTGTGGGCGGCGAACCTCGCGACACTCGAGCTGCACGTGCCGATGTGGACCGTCACCGACAAGGGCAAGGCGCGGCATCCGGATCTCCTGGTGTTCGATCTCGATCCGGGACCGCCGGCGACGATCGTCGAGTGCTGCGAGGTCGCGCGGCTGCTGCGCGACGTGCTCGCCGACGACGGCCTCGAAGCGGTGCCGAAGACGAGTGGTTCCAAGGGTTTGCAGCTCTACGTACCGCTCGACGCCAAGAGCCCGTGGGAAGACGTGCACGGTTACGCACGCGCGCTCGCGCAACGACTGGAGAACGAACGCGGCGACCTCGTCGTGTGGAACATGAAGAAGGAGTTGCGCACCGGCAAGGTGCTGGTCGACTGGTCGCAGAACAACGCCGCGAAGACGACGATCGCGGTGTATTCACTGCGCGCCCGGCCGGCACCGACCGTGTCGACGCCGGTCACGTGGGACGAGGTCGAAGGGTGCGCCGAACCCGAGGACCTGCGCTTCACCAGCGCCGCCGTACTCGATCGGATCGACACCTACGGCGACCTGTTCGCGCGCTGCCTCGACGGCGACCAGAAGCTTCCGGGCACCCGCTGACGGGTAGGGCCGACGACGTGGCCGAAACGTACGACGTCATCGTCCTCGGCGGCGGCTCCGGCGGTGAAGCCGTCGCCCGCGGCCTGGCCGAGCGCGGCAAACGCATCGCGCTGGTCGAGGCCTCGCTCGTCGGCGGCGAATGCCCGTATCTCGCCTGCATGCCGAGCAAGGCGTTGCTGCACGCGGCGGCGGCCGGCCGGTCGTGGCCGGTCGCGATGAAGTTGCGCGACGAGGCGGCGAACAACCGCGACGACACAGCGACGGTCAAACAGTTGCGCGCTGCGGGCGTCGACGTCATCAGAGCGCGCGGCGTGATCACCGGTCCGGGTGCTGTGCTGGCCGGCCCGCGCCGGCTGGAGGCGCCGGACCTCGTCGTCGCGACCGGCGCGCAGGCGGTCGTGCCGCCGATCGACGGCGTCGACGCCGAGGAGATCTGGACCAGTGACGACGCGCTGTCCACCGCCGAACTGCCGGAGCGGCTGCTGATCCTCGGCGGCGGTCCGGTCGGTTGCGAACTCGCGCAGGCGTTCGCCCGGTTGGGCAGTTCGGTGACGTTGGTCGAGGCGGACGGCAGGCTGCTCGCGCGCGAGCCCGCATTCGTCGGCGAGGCGATCCGTGACGCACTGATCGCCGACGGCGTCACCGTGCGTACCGGCGAGAAGGTCGACTCCGCGCCGGCCGGCTGGCGCGTCCTCGCCGCGATCGGCAAGACGCCTCGGGTCACCGGCATCGGGCTGGAATCGCTCGGCCTCGAACCCGATCCGGACGGCGGTCTGGCGATCGACGAAACCTGCCGCGTGCAACGAGGACTGTGGGCCGTCGGCGACGTCACGTCCGTCGCGCCGTACACGCACACCGCGAACTACCAGGCGAAGGTCGTCGTCGCGAACCTGTGCCACGAACCGACCCGCGCCGACTACAGCGCGATCCCGCGCGCGCTCTACACCGACCCGCCGGCGTACGCGGTCGGCCGGACCGACGGCGACGGTCTCGCCACGGCGAGCGCCGACCTCGGCGAGACGGCGCGCGCGATCGTCGACGAGCGGGCGCGATCCGGCGGCCGGGTCGTGCTCTACGCCGATCGCCGTGAACGCGTGCTCGTCGGGGCCGCGGCGGTCGGACCGGCCGCCGACGACTTCGGCGCCGAACTCACCCTCGCGGTCAAGGCGCGGGTCGGCGTCGACGTCCTCGCCGACCTGGTGCACGCTTTCCCGACGTACGCCGAAGCACTCGAACCGGCGTACGCCGAACTGGCCCGCCGCCTACCCGGAGAGGACCGCTGATGTCCGACCTCGAAACACCTCTCGAAACGCCGGAGGAAGACGCGGTCGAGCAGCATCAGCAGACCGTCGCCGAGCCGGCCGAGCCGGGGGCGCCGGCGCCGAAGTGGGACGCCGACGAGGGCGACGTGGCGGAGTCCGCGCTGGAGGTTCCCCTGGACGACGACGAGTACCGCTAGCCTGCGCTGGTGACCACCGTGGAACCCGAGACCGAGCGGCCGGCCGCGGTGCCGGACAGCCGGACTCAGCGGCTGCCGCGATCCGCGCGGCGCAAGCTGCTGCTCGAGGCCGCGCAGACGGTGTTCGTGGCGAACGGCTACCACGCGGCGGCGATGGACGACATCGCCGAACGGGCCGGGGTGAGCAAGCCGGTCCTCTACCAGCACTTCCCGGGCAAGCTCGACCTCTACCTCGCGCTGCTCGACCAGCACGTCGAGCTGCTCGGCGAGCAGGTCCGCAGCGCGCTCGGCGCGACCGAGGACAACTGGGAGCGGGTCGAGGGCTGCATCAAGGCGTACTTCGACTTCGTCGACGACCCGGGCGGCGCGTTCCGGCTGGTCTTCGAGTCGGACCTGCGCAACGAGCCGGCGGTCCGCGAGCGGGTCGAGCGCTCGCTGCAGATCAGCGTCGAGGCCCTCGCCGACACGATCGCCCGCGACACCGGGCTCGGCCGGGCCGAAGCGGAGCTGCTGTCCTGCGGCCTCGCCGGCCTCGCCGAGGTGAGCGCGCGCTGGTGGCTCGCCTCCGAGGACCAGGTGCCGAAGGAGCGCGCCGTCTCGTTGATGGTGGCGCTCGCCTGGCGAGGGATCAGCGGCTACCCGCGGGTGTGAGCGCCGCGCTCGACTAGTGTCGTGCGCATGGAGGTCCGGATCGGCGTCAAGGGCGCCCCGCGGGAGCTGACCATCGACTCGACGCAGACCGCCGACGAGATCGAGGCGCTGATCGACAACGCGCTCAAGGGCGGCTCGCCGACGTTCGCCCTCACCGACGAGAAGGGCCACCGCCTCGTCGTCGCCGCGGACAAGCTCGCCTACGTCGAGATCGCCGAAGCCGAAGGCCGCCGCGTCGGCTTCGGCACGATGTGACGCCGCAAACCTCGAGCGGCGCGTTCCTTCTCCGCCACACGCGGGAACACCGACGCTGAGGCGAGAAGTCCTCGCCCCCAACGGAGGTT
>JAICXQ010000084.1 GCA_025980325.1 Frankiales bacterium | reverse complement strand
TCGTGGTCGAACGGTTCCGCGACGAACTGGGCGACTGGCGGGTCGCGGTCCATTCACCGTTCGGTGCGCAGGTGCATGCGCCGTGGGCGCTCGCGCTGTCGGCGCGGCTGCGCGAGCGGTACGGCGTCGACGTGCAGGCGATGCACACCGACGACGGCATTGTGATCCGGCTGCCCGAGACGGACGAGACACCGCCGCCGGAGCTGGCCGTCTTCGATCCGGGAGAGGTCGAGCCGCTCGTCACCGACGAGGTGGGCGGGTCGGCGCTGTTCGCGTCCCGGTTCCGCGAGTGCGCGGCCCGCGCGCTGCTGCTGCCGCGGCGCAACCCCGGGAAGCGGACGCCGCTGTGGCAACAACGGCAACGGTCGGCACAACTGTTGTCGGTGGCCTCGCAGTACGGCTCGTTCCCGATCGTGCTCGAGACGATGCGCGAATGTTTGCAGGACGTCTTCGACGTGCCCGGCCTCGTCCAGCTGATGCGCGACGTGGCCGAGCGCACCGTTCGCATCGTCGACGTCGAAACGGCACAGCCGTCGCCGTACGCGCGTTCGCTGCTGTTCGGCTACATCGGCGCGTTCATGTACGAAGGAGATCAGCCGCTCGCCGAACGACGAGCCGCGGCGCTCGCACTCGACTCGACGCTGCTGGCGGAGCTGCTCGGCACCGCCGAGTTGCGCGAGTTGTTGGATCCCGACGCGGTCGCCGAGGTCGAAGCCGAGCTGGCACGCCGGACCGACGATCGCCGCATCCGCGATGTCGAAGACGTGGCGGACGCGCTGCGGCTGCTCGGCGACCTCACGACCGAGGAGTTGATCGAGCGCGGCGCGACGCCCGCGATGGCGGCGGCGTTGGAGGAGTCGAGCCGGGCGTTGCGCGTGCGCATCGGCGGCGAGCAGCGGTGGATCGCGGTTGAGGACGCAGCGCGGGTCCGGGACGCATTGGGTACGCCGACGCCGGTCGGCGTCCCGCAGGTGTTTCTCGAACCGGTTGCGGATCCGCTCGCCGATCTGCTGTCGCGCTACGCCCGCACGCACGGACCGTTCCACGCCATCGACGTCGCGACGCGCTTCGGGCTCGGCCTCGCGATCGTCGAGCACGGGCTGCACCGGCTGGCGTCGACCGGCAAGGTCGTGCAAGGCGAGTTCCGTCCTGGCGGCGCCGGTCTCGAATGGTGCGACGCCGAGGTGCTGCGGGCGATGCGGCGACGGTCGCTGGCGAAGCTCCGGCGCGAGGTCGAGCCGGTCTCGCCGCAGGCCCTCGCTCGGTTCCTTCCGGCCTGGCAGGGCGTCGGCGTGCACGCCGGTCGCGGCCTGGACGGCCTGGCCCGAGCGGTCGAGCAGCTGCAGGGGGCGGCGGTGCCGGCATCGATGCTCGAGACGGTGGTGTTGCCGTCGCGAGTGTCGGACTACCAGCCCTCGATGCTCGACGAGCTCACCAGCACCGGAGACGTGCTGTGGGCCGGCCAGGGATCGCTGCCGGGCAACGACGGCTGGGTCGCGCTCTACCTCGCCGACACCGCCCCGTTGCTCATGCCGGCGGTCGACGCCGACGCCGCATCGACCCCGCTGCACGAGCGGGTGCTCGACGCCCTCGACGGCGGTGGCGCGTTGTTCTTCCGCGCGTTGTCCGACCGGCTCGGCTCACTCGACGACCGCGCGTTGATCGGCGCGATGTGGGACCTGGTGTGGTCAGGCCAGATCACCAACGACACCCTGGCCCCGCTGCGCAACGTGTTCGGCGCCACGCGTACGCGATCCGCGCCGCGAGCCCGTCCCGGCCGGCGCGGCCGGCCGGTCATGCCGGTGCGCAGCGGTCCGCCTACCGCCGCAGGTCGGTGGTCACGGCTGCCCGCTCGGGACGGTGATCCGACCCGGCGGGCACACGCCGTCACGGAGGCGCTGCTCGACCGGCACGGCATCGTCACCCGCGGTGCGGTGATGGCCGAGCACGTCCCCGGTGGATACGCCGGGGTGTACCCGGTGCTCAAGGCGTTCGAGGACAGCGGCCGGGCCCGGCGGGGGTATTTCGTCGAGGGGCTCGGCGGCGCGCAGTTCGCGATGCCCGGCGCGGTCGACCGGATGCGCGCGCTGGCCCAATCCGGGCGAGCAGAGGCGCGTCGCGAAGCATCACCATGGCAGCCGCCGGTGCCCGGCGGCTGGCGCGAACGGCGGCGCGACTCCGGCGACGCCGCCGCGGCGCTCGTACTGGCCGCGACCGATCCGGCGAACCCGTGCGGCGCCGCACTGCCGTGGCCGGACCACGACGGCGCGCACCGACCCGGGCGGAAAGCCGGCGCCCTCGTCGTCCTCGTCGACGGCGACCTCGCGTTGTACGTCGAGCGCGGGGGCAAGTCGTTGCTGTCGTGGGCCGACGACACGACGTCCCTGCAGCCGGCCGTCGATGCGCTGGCGCTCGCCGTCCGGGACGGGATGCTCGGCAAGCTCGCGGTCGAGCGGGCGGATGGCGAAGCGGTACTGACCTCGCCACTCGGATCGGCGTTGGAGCAGGCGGGTTTCCGGCCAACCCCGCGCGGGCTGAGACTGCGGGCCTAGCGTTCGGAGTTAGTGGCGACATCCGCAACGCCCGCCGTCGCGGGTCGAGACAGAATTGCCGCGTGCCCGAAGGCGACACCGTTTGGCTGGCCGCGCGCCGATTGCACGACGCACTCGCCGGCCGGGTGCTCACCCGCACCGACTTCCGCGTCCCCGCACTCGCGACGAGCGACCTCGCCGGCGAAACCATCACCGAGGTCGTCAGCCGCGGAAAACATCTGCTGATGCGGACCGACGCCGGCCACACAGTGCACACCCACTTCCGGATGGACGGCACTTGGCACCTCTACCGGCCCGGCGCGCGGTGGACCGGCGGCCCAGACTGGCAGATCCGCGCCGTGCTCGCGAACGCCGACTGGAACGCCGTCGGGTACCGGCTGCCCGTCGTCGAACTGCTCGCGACTGCCGACGAGTCGAGGGCCGTCGGGCATCTCGGGCCCGACCTGCTCGGTCCGGATTGGGACGCCGAGCGCGCGATCGCCAACCTGCGGGCGAGACCCGACCGCGAGATCGGCCCGGCCTTGCTCGACCAGCGCAACCTCGCCGGCATCGGCAACCTCTACAAGACCGAGGTGCTCTACCTGTCCGGCATCACGCCCTGGACGCGAGTCGAGGACATCGAAGACCTCGACGCCGTCGTCCGGCGCGCGCACCGGCTCTTGCAGGCCAACAAGGACCATTGGCAGCAAACGACCACCGGAAGCCTGCGTCGCGGCGAGGACCATTGGGTGTTCGAGCGACCCGGCCAGCCGTGCCGGCGGTGCGGCAGTCGCATCGCCGCAGCGATGCAAGCCGAGCCGGAGCAACCCACGCAGGCCCGGATCAGCTACTGGTGCCCGCGCTGTCAGCGTGGCCCGGCCCCGGATCCAGCGGCAGCCGACGCCGACAAGCCGCCCGCCCGCGCGAGCTACCGGCGCCCCCGGCTCTAGCAGGGATCGGCGGGACGCGCCCGTCGCCCTCAGCCGATGCGTCCTCAATCCGCCAGGGAGACGCGCGGCATCGCGGCCGCGACCAGACCTGCCTGCCGCGCCACGTCCACACCCGGATGCGCGACGAACGACACCAGCCAGCGCAGCACGACGTCCACCGCCGCGGCATCCGACGCCCGGCCGGCCGCGTCGAGCACGCCACGGACGCCGTCGCGGGCCAGCCGCCAGGTCGGACCGTCGTCCGGCGTGACCAGTGCGGCGAGCGCGGCCGGCTCGTCGGTCGCCAACCGGCGCAGCGCCGGATGCCCGCCGATCCGCTCGGCCGCCAGCGCCAGCGCATCGGCCAGGTCGTCGCGGGCCGCCAGCGCACACTCCTCGGCCAGTGTCCGCACGCCCGCTTCGACCGCGGCGGCGTACACCGCGTCCTTCGCCCGGAAGTGGTTGTACAGCGTGCCTTTCGCGATGCCGGCCAGCACCGCGATGTCGCCCATCGTCGCGCGCCGGGCGCCGTACTTCTCCACCGCGCGGGCCGCGCCGTCGAGCACCGCCGCCCGGGTCCGTTCCATCGCGTTGCCGGCGCGCGTGCGCACGCCGGGCGAGCGCCGCGGCGCGGCGGACGCCTCGGCCGACGGCGGCGGGCCGGCCGTCCCGACCGGCACCGGCCGTGCGGGCACGTGCTCGGGGATCACGCCGCGACGACGGGCAGGCCGCGGGCGGACAGCGAGACGATCGGCGCTTCGAGCGCGCCAGGACGCGCATGAGCGTGCGCGGCCGACGGGACCGCGACCAAGTCGCCGTCGTCCTGCTGGTGGGCGACCGCCGCAGCGGGCGCGCGACCCGCTACCAACGGCGCCACCCCGGCGACCGGGCGGACCACCGGACGAGCCGACGTCCGGCCGGCAGCGGCGAACCCGACCGATTGCAGCGGGCGGCGTTCGAGCGCGTAGAGGTCCTCGCTGATCTCGCGCAGCACGTCGGCCAGCGACACACCGAGTGCCTCGCAGACGGCGGTCAGCAATTCGCTCGACGCTTCCTTGACCCCGCGCTCGACCTCGGAGAGGTAACCGAGCGAAACCCGGGCGGTCGCGGCGACGTCACGCAACGTCCGGCCCTGGCGCTGCCGGTGACGGCGCAGCACCTCGCCGAGCATCCGGCGGAAGAGCACCATGCGCCACCTCCTCGTCTTCGCACCCTCGTCTCGCAACTGTCGTCCTAGCACCCTGCGCCGACACGTACCCGATCAGCGCCGGAGATGCCGAGCGTACCCGCGCCGGCTGACGGCGTCCCCGGTCCCGTCAAAGCGCTGTGGACGCGACGGCATTCCCGCCGCGGCGCAGGACGGCGAGCAGCAGATCGAGGGCCGCCGCGACCGCCGCCGCCCGAACGGACGCCCGATCCCCCGCCAGCGTCAGCGACTGGACCTCGCCTCCCGCCGGCCCGGCGACCGCGACGTAGACCGTGCCGACCGGGTGGCCGTCCTGCGGGTCCGGTCCCGCGACGCCGGTCACCCCCAAGCCGTACGTCGCCGCCAGCCGGTCCCGGGCGCCGGCGGCCATCGCGGCCGCGACGTGAGCGGATACCGGCCCCTCGGCATCGAGCAAGGGGCCGGGCACACCGGCCACGGTCGCCTTCAGGTCGGTGGCATAGACGACCAGCCCGCCGCGGAACGTCATCGACGATCCGGGTGTCGACGTCAGCGCCGCGCCGAGCAACCCGCCGGTCAGCGACTCCGCGACCGCGACCGTCGACTCACGAGCGAGCAACAGCTCGTGCACCTGCAGCGCGACGTCGCCGGTCACAACCGCGCCGCCTCCCGGCGGGCCCGCTTCATCGCGGCCCGCTCGCTGGTACGGCGCAACCGCAGTGCCCGCGCGACGTAATCGCCACCGGTGACGACGGTGACCACGACCGCAATCCCCATCAGCCAGAACCGCGCGGTCGCCGCGGCGCCGGTCAGCGGCAGCACGTACAAACCGATCGCGACGTTCTGCAGCAACGTCTTCACCTTGCCGCCGCGGCTCGCCGGGATCACGCCGTGGCGGATCACGAAGAACCGCAACCCGGTGATGCCGAGTTCGCGGACGAGAACGACGACGGTCACCCACCACGCCAGGTCGTTCAACGACGACAGGCCGATCAACGCGGCACCTGTCAACGCCTTGTCCGCGATCGGATCGGCGACCTTGCCGACGTCGGTGACGAGGTTGCGGCTGCGGGCGATGTCTCCGTCGATCAAGTCGGTGATGGTCGCCACCGCGAACGCGACGAACGCCCACACCCGCCAACCGGACGAGTGCCCGCCGTTCGCCAACAACAACGCGACGAACGCCGGCACGAGCAGCAGCCGCACCAACGTGAGCCCGTTCGCGATGTTCACGACATGCGCGGTCTGCGCCGGTTGCGCGGCGGGATCCGCGACGAGCCGCGTACCCGGTGTCATCGGGCGACCGGCTCGGCGACGAGGTCGACGCCGTTCGTCGCGACGACCCGAGCCGGCACGATGTCGCCGACCGCAGCAGAGGAACGAAGCAACGACGTCGTGCCGTCGACTTCCGGGGCCTGGTGTTCGGAGCGCCCTTCGGCCACGCCGTCGTCGACCGATTCGACGAGCACTTCGACGAGACTTCCGATCCGTTCCTCGGCCCGTTGCGCGACGAGTTCGTCGACCAGATCCGTCAGCCGCGACACCCGGCGGGCAACGGTGTCGCGCCGTACCTTCGCCGGCAGCCGCGCCGCCTCGGTGCCGTCCTCGTCGGAGTAACCGAAGACGCCGACCGCATCCAGTCGCGCGGCGGTGAGGAAGCGTTCGAGCTCGGCGACGTCGGCGCGGGTCTCGCCCGGGAACCCGACGATGACGTTGCTGCGCGCACCCGCGCCCGGATCGAACGAACGCACCAAGTCGAGCAACCCGAGGAACTGCGCGGTGTCGCCGAAGCGCCGCATCCGCCGCAACACCGGACCGCTCGCATGCTGGAACGACAAGTCGAAGTACGGCGCAACCCCGGGCGTCGTCGCGATCGTCTCGATCAGCGACGGACGCGTCTCCGCCGGTTGCAGGTACGACACGCGCACCCGCGCGATGCCGGGCACGGAAGCCAACTGCGGCAACAGTTTCTCCAGTGCGCGCAGGTCGCCGAGGTCCTTGCCGTACGACGTCGAGTTCTCGCTGACGAGCACGACTTCGCGGACGCCGCGCGCGGCCAGCCACGAAGCTTCGGCGAGCACGTCCTGCGGATCGCGCGAGACGAACGAGCCGCGGAACGACGGGATCGCGCAGAACGCGCAGCGCCGGTCGCAACCGGACGCGAGCTTCAGCGGCGCGACCGGTCCGCCGCCGAGCCGGCGGCGTAACACCTGCTGCGGGCCGCCCGCATGCCCGGGGATGCCGACGTCGATCGCGGCATCACGGCGTTGCACCGGCGCCAGCGGCAGCAACGTCCGGCGATCGCGCGGCACGTGCGAGTCGACCCGCACGCCCGCGAGGACGTCGTCGAGATGCCGGGAGATGTCGGCGTAGGCATCGAACCCGAGCACCGCGTCGGCTTCGGGCAGATCGCGTGCGAGGGTGTCGCCGTACCGTTCGGCGAGGCAGCCGACGGCGACGACCTTGCGGCCGCTTTCGTGCGCGGCGAGCAACGTGTCGATCGAGTCGCGCTTCGCCGCTTCGATGAACCCGCAGGTGTTGACGACGACCGCATCGGCGTCGGCGGCGTCGTCGACGAGCGACCAGCCGCCGGTCTCGAGGCGCGCGGCGAGTTCTTCGGAGTCGACGTCGTTGCGCGCGCAGCCGAGTGAGACGACCGCGACCGACCGTGTTGCCGCCGGACGGGTCACGTCAGGCGAACTGGACGTCGCCGGCCGGCTTCACCGTGACGTGCGCGACGTTGCCCGACGAGCGCGGCACGCCGAAGTCCTGGTTGTCGGCGACGAGTTGGACGGCGGGTGCGTTGCCGATGACCAGCATCAGCCCGTGCGCGTCGCGGAACGTCCGTGCGTCGCCGTGATTGAGGATCGCGGAGAACAGCACCTGGTGGCTCAGCGTCTCGACCTGCAGCCACGTCTTGGTGCCGGTGACCCGGATCAGTACGACGGCGTCGCGCGGCGGGACCATCGCGACCGCCGACGGCGGGGGCGAGCTCGACGTCGACGGCGCCGACGCGGACGGGCTGGCCGACGGGGCCGGCACCGTCGGGAGGTCGTTGGCGTTCGACGCCGGTTTGTTCGCCGTGCTGTTGGAGTAGATGCCGTAGCCGGCGAGGCCGCAGATCACCAGCAGCGCAACCACCATCGCCGCGGTCCAGTTGGGCCGGCGCCGCTCGGCCCGCGCGACGAGGTCGGGGTCGGTCGGCTGGTTCGGCACCGGCACCGGGACCGGTTCCTCGACGTGGCTGCGGTCGTACTCGGCGACCAACGGCTCGGGATCGATGCCGACGACCCGGGCGATGCTGCGGATGTGACCGCGGGCGTAGACCGCACCGCCGCACGGCTCGAAGTCGTCGGCCTCGATCGCGCGGATCAGACCGCCGCGGATCCGGGTCGCGTTGCTGACGTCCTCGACCGACAGGCCGCGCTGCTCGCGCGCCCGGGCGAGGTCAGCACCGACCGACACCGCGACCGAGCCTCCTGGGTACGTATGGGCAGACCGGTTTCACCGGACTGCGGCCGAGTCTACGCGGCATGGAGATTTCTCGACAAAGGGCCGCCCGGGTGACAGCGGCGAGGATCTACTCGCCGCGAAGCGTGCCGAGGATCGCGTCCAGTTCGTCCGGGCGAACCAGTACATCGCGCGCCTTGGACCCTTCGCTCGGGCCGACGATCCCCCGGGTTTCCATCAGATCCATGAGCCGGCCGGCCTTCGCGAAACCGACCCGCAGCTTGCGCTGCAGCATCGACGTCGAGCCGAACTGCGTGCTCACGACCAGTTCGGTCGCCTGGCAGAGCAGGTCGAGGTCGTCGCCGACCTCCTCGTCGATCTCGCGCCTCGCCGCGACGCCGGCGGTGACGTCGTCGCGGTAGACCGGATCCATCTGGGCCTTGCAGTGCCGGACGACGGCCTCGATCTCGCTGTCGGAGACGTACGCGCCCTGCAACCGGATCGGCTTGCTCTCCCCCATCGGCAGGAACAGCGCGTCGCCGCCGCCGACCAGCTTCTCCGCGCCCGGCTGGTCGAGGATGACCCGGCTGTCGGCAAGGCTCGCGGTCGCGAACGCGAGCCGGCTCGGCACGTTCGCCTTGATCAGCCCGGTCACGACGTCGACGCTCGGCCGCTGCGTCGCAAGGACGAGGTGGATGCCGGCCGCCCGCGCGAGCTGCGTGATCCGTACGACCGCGTCTTCGACGTCGCGCGGCGCGACCATCATCAGGTCCGCGAGCTCGTCGACGATGACGAGCAGGTACGGGTACGGCGCGAAGGTCCGGTCGTCGCCAGGCTGCGGCGTCATCTTGCCCGCGCGCACCTTGGTGTTGAAGTCGTCGATGTGCCGGACGCCGGCGGCCTCCATGTCGTCGTAGCGCATGTCCATCTCGCGCACGACCCACTGCAGCGCCTCGGACGCCTTCTTCGGGTTCGTGATGATCGGCGTGATGAGGTGCGGGATGCCCTGGTAGTGGGTCAGCTCGACCCGCTTCGGATCGATGAGCACCAGCCGTACCTGATCCGGCGTCGCCCGACCCAGGACCGACGTGATCAGCGCGTTGATGCAGGTCGACTTCCCGGCGCCGGTCGCGCCGGCGATGAGCATGTGCGGCATCTTCGCGAGGTTCGCCGCGATGAACCGGCCCTCGACGTCCTTGCCCAAGGCGACGAGCAGCGGATGATGGTCGTTGGTCGCGATCGAACTGCGCAACACGTCGCCGAGCGCGACCATCTCGCGGTCGGTGTTGGGAATCTCGATGCCGATCGCGGACCGCCCCGGAATGACGTCGATGATGCGGACGTCCGGGCTCTTCACGGCGTAGGCGATGTTGCGTTGCAATTGCTTGATCCGCTCGACCTTGACCGCCGGGCCGAGCTCGACCTCGTAGCGCGTCACCGTCGGGCCGCGGCTGAAGCCGGTGACCGACGCGTCGACCTCGAACTCGCCGAACACCTGCGTGAGCGAGTCGATGACGATGTCGTTCGCCTTGCTGCGCGCTTTGGCCGCCGGGCCCTCGCGCAGCATCGACAACGCGGGGACTTGATACGTGCCGTCGCCGAGCGACATCTGGACCGTCTTCTTCGGCGCTTCGATGATCGGCGCCGGCGGTACGACGATCGGGATCGGCCCGGTGTCGAGCATCGACGGATCGGCCGGCGCCGGTTCGGCGAGGATCGGCGAGGCCGAGAACGGCGCGGACTCCGCGGCGCTCAGGTCGATGACCTTGTCCTTGCGGCGGCGCTGTTTTTTCGCCGGCTGGTCGACGATGTCGAGCCCGGCATCGTCGGACTCGTCGTCGTGTTGTTGCGTCGCGCGGCGACCGAGCGCGCGCAGCCGTTGCGGCACCGCGTGCAGCGGCGTACCGCTGACGACGAGTACGCCGAAGGCCATGACGAACAACAGCAACGGCACGGCGAGGTAGACGGTGACCGCGCTCTTCAGCGGCGACCCGGCGAGCACTCCGACGATGCCACCGGCGCCGCGACGGCCGGAGCCGGTCGTCGGATCGCCGTGCAGCAGGTCGAGCAGGCCGAGCCCGCCGACGGTCGCGGCGAGCCAGCCGACGGTCGAGCGGCCCTTCGGTGCGTCGGTTGCCGGCGTGCGCAACAGCCGCCAGCCCGCGACCGCGAGCAGCGGCGGCAGGACCATGACGGCCGAACCGACGAGGGTCCGGATCGCGATCGTGACGCCGTGGCCGACCGGCCCGCCGGCCGATGCCCACGCGCCGACCGCGACGACCAGCGCCGTCGCCAGCGCGCCGAGGCCGACGCCGTCGCGACGCTGGGCGGGCTCGAGGTCGCGGGCGCCGTTGCCCAGGGGGCGGGCGACCCCGCCGATGGCGTGCGCGAGCAGCATCCACACGCCGCCGAGCAGCCAGACGACCGCCCTGATCAGGCGGACCGGCAGCGCCGGACACTGCCGCGCCGGCCTTCGCCGTGCGGGCGGGCGGGCGCCGCAGCGTCGCGGAGCCGGGCCGCGGGCCCGCGAACC
>JAICXQ010000100.1 GCA_025980325.1 Frankiales bacterium | reverse complement strand
GAGGAGCTGGGCGGCGCGGAGATGCACGCCCGCGTCTCCGGCCTCGCCGACTATCTCGCGGTCGACGAGGTCGACGCGATTCGGCTCGGCCGGCAGATCGTGCGCCGGCTCAACCGGTCGAAGCTCGGCCCGTCGCCGGCGCCGTCGTACGCCGAGCCGTTGTATCCGGCGGACGATCTGCTCGGACTCATCCCCACCGATCTGCGTGAGCCGTTCGACCCGCGCGACGTGCTCGCGCGGATCCTCGACGGCAGCGAGTTCGACGAGTTCAAGCCGCTGTACGGCGCATCGCTGGTGACGGGTTGGGGCCAGTTGCACGGCTATCCGATCGGCGTGCTCGCGAACGCGCGCGGGGTGCTGTTCGCGGAGGAGTCGGAGAAGGCCGCGCAGTTCATCCAGCTCGCCAACCAGAGCGATATTCCGTTGCTGTTCCTGCAAAACACGACCGGATACATGGTCGGCAAGGACTACGAGCAGCGCGGCATCATCAAAGCCGGCGCGCAGATGATCAACGCCGTGTCCAACAGCGACGTACCGCACTTCACCGTCGTGATGGGCGCGTCGTACGGGGCCGGCAACTACGGCATGTGCGGCCGCGCCTACGACCCCCGGTTCCTGTTCACCTGGCCGAACGCGAAGTCCGCGGTCATGGGTCCGGCGCAACTCGCCGGCGTGCTCTCGATCGTCGCGCGGCAGTCGGCGCAGGCGCGCGGCAAGCCGTACGACGACGAGCAGGACCGGCAGATGCGCGAGCTCGTCGAGAACCAGATCGAGGCCGAGTCGCGTGCGCTGTTCCTGACCGCGCGGGTGTACGACGACGGCATCATCGATCCGCGGGACACCCGGACCGTTCTCGGCATGGCGCTGTCGGTCGCGCACAACAATCCGGTCAAGGGGCGCCGCGGTTTCGGCGTCTTCCGGATGTGACGCCCGTCATGCGCCGGCTGCTGGTCGCGAACCGCGGCGAGATCGCGGTGCGGGTGTTCCGGACCGCGCGCGAGATGGGCCTGTCCACCGTCGCGGTCTTCTCCGAACCCGACGCGAACGCGTTGTTCGTCCGCGCGGCCGACCTCGCCGTCCCGCTCGGTGGCCGGACGCCGGCGGAGAGCTACCTGCGCATCGACGCGGTGATCGAAGCCGCGGCTACGTCCGGCGCCGATGCGGTGCATCCGGGTTACGGCTTCCTGTCCGAGAGCGCCGACTTCGCCGCCGCCGTGATCGGCGCCGGCCTGACCTGGGTCGGGCCGCCGCCGTCGGCGATCGCCGCGATGGGATCGAAGCTCGAAGCGAAGCGGATGATGGCCGATGCCGGCGTGCCGACGCTGCCCTGGGCCGAGTCGGTTGCCGAGGCCGCCACGGTCGGATTTCCGTTGCTGGTCAAGGCAAGTGCGGGCGGCGGCGGCCGCGGCATGCGTGTCGTCGGATCCGCTGCCGAGCTCGACGACGCGGTCGCGACCGCGTCGCGCGAGGCAGGTGCGGCGTTCGGTGACGCGACCGTGTTCCTGGAGCGCTACGTCGAGGCGCCGAGGCACGTCGAGATCCAGGTCTTCGCCGACACGCATGGCAACGTCGTGTCGTTGTTCGAGCGCGAGTGCTCGATCCAGCGTCGGCATCAGAAGATCGTGGAGGAGTCGCCGTCGCCGGCGGTGTCCGAACAGTTGCGGGCGCGGATGGGGGAGGCCGCGGTCGCAGCCGCCCGCGCGGTCGGCTACGTCGGCGCCGGGACGGTCGAGTTCGTCCTCGACGAGGCCGGCGAATTCTCGTTCCTGGAGATGAACACCCGGTTGCAGGTCGAGCATCCGGTGACCGAGTTGGTGACCGGGCTCGACCTCGTCCGGCTACAGCTCACCGTGGCGCAAGGCGAGCCGTTGCCGGCCGAGGCGTTGGCCCCGCGACTCGACGGGCACGCGATCGAGGTCCGGCTCTACGCCGAGGATGCCGAAGCCGGCTTTCTGCCCAGCACCGGGACGTTGCGCGCGTTCGACGTCGATGCATCGGTGCGGCTCGACAGCGGGTTCGAGACCGGCGATGCGGTGTCGCCGTACTACGACTCGATGCTCGCGAAGGTCGTCGCGCACGCACCTGCGCGCAACGCAGCCGCGGCGGTGTTGGCGAGCGCGCTGCGTCGCGCGCGCGTGCACGGCGTCACCACCAACCGGGATCTGCTCGTACGCATCCTGGAAGACGACGAGTTCCTGGCCGGCGGCACCGATACGGCGTACCTCGATCGCCACGATCCGGCGAAGCTCGGCCAGCCGTTGCTCGACGACGACGCGGCGAATCAGCATGCGGCCGCGGCAGCGCTCGCGTTGCAGTCGTTGCGCCGCGACGCCGCGCCGGTGTGGCGGCGGTTGCCCAGCGGTTGGCGCAACAATCCGTCCCAACCGCAACGGGCGACCTTGTCCCGCCGCGGCACTGACACCGCGGTTGAGTACGCGTTCGGCCGCGACGGGGTCACTGTGTCGGTCGACGGCACGGCGATCGACGTGCGATTGCACTCGTGCGCCGCGGACCGGGTCGACGCGACGATCGACGGCGTACGGCGGGTCTTCGCGGTCCGGATCAATGGCGAGTTCGTCGACGTCGACTCCGACCTCGGCTCGTCGGAGTACGCCGTCCGGCCGCGACTGCCCGAGCCGGACGAGCACGTCGCCGCCGGCTCGCTGACCGCGCCGATGCCGGGTGCCGTCGTACGGGTCCTGGTCGAGGTCGGTGACGCGGTCGCCGTCGGCCAGCCGCTCGTCGTGCTCGAAGCGATGAAGATGGAACACACCGTGGCCGCGCCGGCCGCCGGAACGGTCGCGACGGTGAGTGTCGCGGCCGGCCAGCAGGTCGACGCCGGTACCGTGCTGGTCGTCGTCGATGAACCGGAAACCCCTTAGGAGACAACGAAAATGCGGATCGAAGGCAGCAGCGCGATCGTCACCGGCGGCGCGAGCGGGCTCGGGCTCGCGACCGCTACCGAGCTGGCGAAGGCAGGCGCTCATGTGGTCATCGCCGACCTGCCGAACTCGGCCGGCGCAGCGCGCGCGGAAGAGTTGAGCGGCACGTTCGCACCGGTCGACGTCACCGACGAGAACGCCGTACAGCAGGCCGTCGACGCGGCCTCGGCCGCGGCACCGCTGCGCATCGTGGTCAACTGCGCCGGCATCGGCAACCCGGGACGGGTCATCGGCAAGCAGGGGGTATTGCCGCTCGACCAGTTCACCCGCGTCGTCACGGTCAACCTGATCGGCACCTTCAACGTGATCCGGCTCACGGCCGCGCGCATGGTCGAGTCGGAGCCGGTCGACGGCGAGCGCGGCGTTATCGTCAACACCGCGTCGGTCGCCGCGTTCGACGGCCAGATCGGGCAGGCGGCGTACAGCGCGAGCAAGGGCGGTGTCGTCGGCATGACGTTGCCGATCGCCCGCGACCTCGCGGACAAGTACATCCGCGTGTGCACCATCGCACCCGGGATCATGGACACACCGATGCTCGCCGGGCTGCCCGAGCCCGCGCGCGAGTCGCTCGGCAAGCAGGTGCCGCACCCCGCGCGGCTCGGATCGCCGACCGAGTACGCCGCGCTCGCCCGCCACATCATCGAGAACGGTTACCTCAACGGCGAGACGATCCGCCTCGACGGCTCGATCCGAATGGCACCGCGCTAGATGCCGCCCCGCCGCATCCTGTTGCTCGTCGCGGTCTTCGCCACTGCCTGCGGCGGGTCGGGGTTGCCTGCGATCTCGTCGGCCGAGGCCCGGCACCTGCACAGCTACGACATCAGCGCGATGAACATGGAGAACACGCTGCGCCCCGGCGACGTCGTCGGTGCGAACGACTCGGTCGCGGTCAAGCGCGGCTCGATCATCGCTTTCCACGCCCCGGCCTCCTGGTCCGACCGACCGAGCGTGACGTTGATCCAACGGGTCATCGCCGTCGGCGGAGACCACATCATGTGTTGCGACTCGAGCGGATTCCTCGTCCTCAACGGCCGGCCACTTCACGAGCCTTATCTGTTCCCCGGTGCGAAGCCGAGCAGCCTCCCGTTCGACGTGACCGTGCCCGACGGGCGGCTGTTCGTAATGGGCGACAACCGCGCCGCAAGCGCAGACTCGCGGGTCCATTCGAGCGACCACGACGGAACGATCGCGGCGAGTGGTGTGATCGGCGTGGTCACCCGGATCCTCAAGCCGGCGAAGCGCGCCCGGCTGCTGCCCACCTCGACGTAACACTCGACATTCGCGGGCTGCGCCGCGAACCGATCGGCGTCCGGCGGAGTCTCATTGCCGTGGACGATCTGGAAGCCTGGCTCGACGAGGCCTACCCGCGCGCCTACCGCACCGCCTGCCTCGTGCTGCGTTCGCCGGCCGACGCGGAGGACGCCGTACAGGAAGCGTTCCTGCGGGTGTGGCGGTTCCGTGATGCCATACCCGGCGGCGACGGGCGGCGCGCGTGGCTCTATCGCGTCGTCGTCAACGCCTGCCTGAGCCGGGTACGAAGCGAGAAGACGTGGCGCGCGCACACCGGTGACGAAGAGCTGCAACGGATTCCCGCGCCGTCGGACCCGCAACGCGATGCCGAGGACGCTGCCCTCGCCAGCTGCCTCGGCGGCGCGCTCGCGCGCCTGCCCGAGCACCTGCGCGTCCCGGTCGTCCTGCGCTACTACAGCGGGCTGCCGGAGAAGGACATCGCGGTCGCGATCCAGCGCCGCCCCGGCACGGTGAAGTCCCGGCTGGCGGAGGCCCGCCGCCGGTTGTCCGAGGACCCCGCTCTCGCGGAGTGGGCCGGCCTGGAGGTGGCCCGATGATCAGCGACGACCTGCTCGAACGCGGCTTCGGCGACATCGCCGCCGGGTACGACGTCCCGCCGCACGCGATCGACGACATCCTCGACCAGCTCCGCCCGGCCGACGCCGCCGAACCCGACGGGGTCACGGTGACGCATCGCCGCTGGCCGACCGCCCGGCGCACCTGGCTGCTGAGCAGTGCCGCGGCCCTGATCGTGCTCGTCGTCGTTGCGTTCGCGGTCGGTGGTGGCGGCGGGACCAGCACGCACTTCAACATGAACAGCGAGAAGAGCGCCGTGACCAACGGACTGAGCCCAGTAGTGGGCGGCCGGGCTCCTGGGACCGCCGACACCACGACGTCGGGCGCGGTCGCGGCTCCGCTGCCGGCGCGTGCCGGGCTACAAGCAGGGAGTGCGGCACCGAAAACCGCGATCACGTCGCCGCAGACCTCGACGACGTCGAGGGTGCCGATCGACTCGCTGACGAAGATCGTGCAGACCGGCGAGCTCGACCTGCAGGTCGACAAGATCAAGGTGGCCGACGCGGTCTCGAAGCTGACGGCGTACGCGAACGGCGTCGGCGGCTTCGTCGCCAACAGCCAGACGAGCGAAGGCGACGGTGACCCGAGCGCGTCGGTCACCTTGCGGGTGCCGAACAGTTCGTTCAGCGGCGTGCTCGGTCAGGCGCGCGCACTCGGCAAGGTCCAGTCCGAGCAGACGAAGACGGCCGACGTCACCGCGCAGTACGTCGACGTCCAGGCCCGGATCACGGCGCTCAAGCAGACGAAGGCGACGTACCTGCGGATCCTGACGAGTGCGTCGACGATCGGCGACATCCTTTCGGTGCAGCAACAGATCGACGACACACAGACCCAGATCGAGCAACTACAAGGCCAGCTCAAGGTGCTGACCGACCAGACGACTTACGCGACGCTGACGGTCAGCATCGACCAGAAGCCGAGGGTGAAGCCGGCCGCGGTCGTGCACCACCAGTCGGGGTTGAGCAAGGCGGTGCACCGGTCGGTGTCGCGGTTCGTGCACGGCGTCGAAGCGATCATCGGCGTCATCGGGCCGATCGTGCTGGTGCTGTTGCTGATCGTCCTGGGCTGGCTGCTGACGAAGGTCGGCTACCGCGTGGTGCGCCGGCAGATGGTCTGATCGTCGACCGGTAACCCCTTCGTCACCAGCATCTCGCGCACCGGTGGCAGCCGAGTCACCGACGTGACGGCGAGGTCGGTGTGCAGCGCACCGGACAGGTAAGGCAATTCGGTCGCGTCCGCGACGACGACCCACGTCACCTTGTTGCCGCGATTACGCAACTCGGCGAGCCGCCAGCTGTCCCGGCCGTCGGGCGCACCGACGTCGAGGACGACCACCCGCCGGCGGGCGGTGAGCGCGGCCACTCCGGCATAGAACCCGGACACGATCGCGACGTCGTCGGCGTAATTCTGCGGCCCGAGCCAGGCGACGACGTCGGCGGTGTCGCTGGGGTTCGTGGTCACGACGACGAGAAGGGTCTGGTTCAACCCTGTGCCGGCGCGCCCCGTGATCATCGAGCAGACGCCTACCCGCGAGGCGCTGCAGCAAACCGTTATCGATAACGGGCGAGGACGAGCGAGACCGCCGCGAGCAACCCCGCGAGTATGACGGCCGTCGGCAGCACGCCGACGACGAAGCCGGTCACCTTCGCGCCGTACCGCAATTCCACCAGCGCGGCCGACACGGCCAGCGCCAGCGCGACCAGGATCGGCGCCCAGGGCGCGCCGGTCGCCAGCCAGACCGCACCGACCGCGACGTACGCCGAAACGGCGCCGATCGCGAACTCGCCGACCTGGATGGCGGCGTGGCGAGCACTGGTCCGGGTCACCACCTCATAGTGATGCCCGCGCGGGCGATCGCGGAAGCCCCTTCGCGGCGTGTCGGGATTCGCGCGGGACGAACCGAGTAGCGTTCGGACATGGAACGAGACCTCTACGACGCCGACCACGAGGCGTTCCGCGCGACCTGCCGCGCGTTTCTCGACAAGCACGTCGTGCCGTTCCACAAGCAGTGGGAAGCCGACGGCATCGTCGATCGCGGCATCTGGCTCGAGGCCGGCAAGCAGGGGCTGCTCGGCATCGAGGTGCCGGAGGAGTACGGCGGCGGCGGCGTGCACGACTTCCGCTACAACGCGGTGCTGTCGGAGGAGCTGGTCCGGGCCCGGGCGAGCGGCGTCGGCTTCACCCTGCACAACGAGGTCGTCGCGCCG
>JAICXQ010000060.1 GCA_025980325.1 Frankiales bacterium | reverse complement strand
GGCCTGGTGGCGCGGGCCGGCGCAGCGGCCGGCGAGGAGAAGCCGGAACCCGGTGCGCTCGGCGCCGACGAACCGCTCGCCGAGTGGGAGCGCGAGTTGCTCCAGGGCGACGGCGCCGCCGCGCCTGCTGCCGGCGCTGCGCCCGCGGCCGACGCGGCGCCCGCCGACGCAGCGCCTGGTGCCGACGCCGCGCCTGCTGCCGAAGCCGCGCCCGAGACCACCGACACGACCGACGAGAGCTGAGTTCGCTCGGAATCTCATTTGACGGCGGGACCTCACCGCCAGGCGAAGCTACGACGGGAAGAAGATCTGACATGGCCATCAGCGCTGCCGATGTGAAGAAGCTCCGCGACGCCACCGGCGCCGGGATGATGGACGCGAAGCGAGCCCTCGAGGAAGCCGACGGCGACCACGAGAAGGCCACCGAGATCCTGCGGGTCAAGGGCGCCGGCAAAGCCGCCAAGCGGGCCGACCGCTCGGCCGACAACGGTCTTGTCGCCGCCGCCGAGGGCGTGATGGTGCAGCTCAACTGCGAGACCGACTTCGTCGCCAAGGGCGGGGAGTTCCAGCAGCTCGGCGCGGACATCCTCGCCCACGCGGTGAAGACGCGGCCGGCGAGCAAGGACGAGCTGCTCGGCCAGACCCTCGCCGACGGCAAGACCGTCGCGGAGAACCTCGAGGCCGCGAACGCGGTCATCGGCGAGAAGATCGAGCTTGGCAACGTGATCGTGTTCGACGGCCAGGTCGCGTCGTACATGCACAAGCGGGCGAGCGATCTGCCGGCGCAGATCGGCGTACTCGTCGAGTTCGACGGCGACGACGTCGAGACCGCGCGCGGCGTCGCGATGCAGATCGCGTCGTTGCGCGCGCAGTACCTCAGCCGTGACGAAGTGCCGGCTGAAATCGTTGCGAAGGAACGGGAAATCGCCGAGGCCACCGCACGCGAAGAAGGCAAGCCGGAGCAGGCGTTGCCGAAGATCGTCGAAGGCCGGGTCAACGGTTTCTTCAAGGACGCCGTACTGCTGGAGCAGGCCTACGTCCGCGACAACAAGAAGACCGTCAAGGCCGTCGTCGACGAGGCAGGCATCGCGCTCAAGCGCTTCGTCCGCTTCGAGGTGGGCGCCTGACCGTGGCGTACAACCGGGTCCTGCTCAAGCTCTCCGGCGAGGCGTTCGCCGGTGGCGACAAGCTCGGCATCGACCCGGTCGTCGTCGCGAGCATCGCGGCGCAGATCGCCGACGTCGTCGCGAGCGGTTCGCAGGTCGCGGTCGTCGTCGGCGGCGGCAACATGTTCCGCGGCGCGCTGCTCGCCCAGCGCGGTGTCGACCGCACCCGCGCCGACTACATGGGCATGCTCGGCACCGTCATCAACTGCTTGGCGTTGCAGGACTTCCTGGAAAAGGCCGGCGTCGAGACGCGCGTGCAGACCGCGATCACGATGGGCCAGGTCGCCGAGCCCTACATTCCGCGGCGCGCGATCCGGCACATGGAGAAGGGCCGGATCGTCATCTTCGGCGCTGGCCTCGGGGCGCCGTTCTTCTCGACCGACACCTGTGCCGCGCAACGCGCGTTGGAGGTCGGCGCGGAAGTACTGCTGATGGCGAAGACCGTCGACGGTGTGTACGACGACGACCCGAAGACCAACCCGAACGCGACGATGTTCGACCGCCTCGGCTACGCGGAGGTGCTCAATCGCGGGTTGAAGGTCGCGGACGCGACCGCCATCAGCCTGTGCATGGACAACCGGTTGCCGATCGTCGTGTTCAACCTTCTCGGCGACGACAACATCGCCCGCGCCGTACGGGGTGAGAGGATCGGTACGCTCGTGGGATCCGTTGAAACGGGAGAGACGCAGTGATCGACGAGACGATGCTCGAAGCCGAGGAGAAGATGGACAAGGCGGTGCACGTCGTCCGCGAAGACCTCGCCGGCGTGCGCACCGGTCGCGCGACCCCGCAGATGTTCGCCAAGGTCGTCGTGGACTATTACGGCTCGCCGACGCCGGTCAACCAGCTTGCGTCGTTCCATTTGCCGGAGCCGCGGATGGCGGTCATCACGCCGTACGACAAGTCCTCGCTCAACGCGATCGAGAAAGCGATCCGCGACAGCGATCTCGGCGTCAACCCGACCAACGACGGCAACATCATCCGGGTCGTGTTCCCGCAACTGACCGAGGACCGGCGCAAGGAACTCATCAAGGTCGCCCGGCACAAGGCCGAGGAGGGCCGGGTCTCGATCCGCAACATCCGCCGGCACGCGAAGGAGCACCTCGACCGTCTGGTCAAGGACGGCGAGGTGGGCGAAGACGACGTCGTACGGGCCGAGAAGGAGCTCGAGAAGGTCACGCATTCCTACGTCGATCAGGTCGACGATGCGTTGCGGCACAAGGAAGCCGAGCTGCTCGAAGTATGACCCCCTAGAAATGGAGACTGCTGTGCCCGCGGCCGGCCGGGCCGGGCGCGACCTTCCGGTGGCGATCGGTGTCGGAGTGGCTCTCGGCGCGGTCGTCCTGCTCACGCTCTACCTCGTCAAGCCGGCGTTCCTCGCGTTCGTCGCGATCGTCGTCGGCATCGGTATGTGGGAACTCGTCCGGTCGTTGGACGCGCGGTCGTTGCGCGCGCCGCTCATCCCGCTCGAGGTCGGGCTCGCCTGCATCCTCGCGCTCGCCTACACCAACGGCCGCGAGGCGATGACGGTCGCGATGATGCTGACCGCGGTCGCGATCGTCGTCTGGCGGGTCGCCGAGGGAGCAGACGGAATGCTCGCCGACATCGGCGCCGGACTGCTCGTGCTCGTCTACGTCGCGTTCCTCGCCGGCTTTGCCGCGTTGATGCTGGCGCCCGGCGACGGCGCGCGCCGGGTGACCGCGTTCATCGCGACGGTCGTCGCGAGCGACGTCGGCGGGTACGCGGCCGGGGTGCTGTTCGGCCGCCATCTGATGTCGCCGACCGTCAGCCCGAAGAAGTCGTGGGAGGGACTCGTCGGATCGGCGATCGCGTGCGTCATCTGCGGTGCGGTGTTGTTCGCGACCTTGTTTCCGCGCGGTCATTGGTGGCAGGGCGCGGTCTTCGGTCTCGCGCTGGTCGCGACCGCGACGGTCGGCGATCTCGGCGAGTCGATGATCAAGCGCGACCTCGGCATCAAGGACATGGGCACGCTGCTGCCCGGCCATGGCGGTCTCATGGATCGGCTCGACTCGATGTTGCCGAGTGCGCCGGTCGCATGGTTGTTGCTCGCGGCGTTCGTGCCGGTGCACTGAGCAGCACATGACGACGCTCGTCTTCGATCCGCCGCGACGTGGCAAGCCGCCGCGACATCTCGCCGATCTCGACGTGGCTGAGCGCCGCGCCGCGGTCGCCGCGCTCGGGTTGCCGCCGTACCGCGCCGACCAGCTGTCCCGCCACTACTTCGGATCGTTGCGCCGGCGGGCCGAGCAGATGACGGACTTGCCGGCCGACGTCCGCGACGCACTCGCCGACGGGCTGCTGCCGCCGCTCGTCGAGGCCGAACGCAGTCTCGACTGCGACAACGGCGCGACCCGCAAGACGGTGTGGCGGCTCTACGACGGCACGCTGGTCGAGTCGGTGCTGATGCGTTACCCCGACCGGACGACCGTGTGCGTGTCGTCGCAAGCCGGGTGCGGGATGGCGTGCCCGTTCTGCGCGACCGGGCAGGCCGGGCTGACCCGCAACCTGTCGACCGCCGAGATCGTCGAGCAGGTCGTCGCCGCGGCTCGCGACGTCGCGACCGGTGTGCTCGGCGACGGCCCGCCACGATTGGGCAACGTCGTCTTCATGGGCATGGGCGAGCCGCTCGCCAACTACGACGCCGTGCTCGGCGCGGTCCGGCGCATCGTCGATCCGTCGCCGGCGGGACTCGGTCTCGCCCAACGGCACGTGACGGTGTCGACGGTCGGGTTGGTGCCGGCGATCGAACGATTGTCCGGCGAGGGCTTGCAGGTGACGCTCGCGGTGTCGCTGCACGCACCCGACGACGAGTTGCGCGACACGCTCGTCCCGGTCAACACCCGCTGGAAGGTCGCGGAGGTGCTCGACGCCGCCTGGCGGTACGCCGACGTCACCGGCCGGCGGGTGTCGATCGAGTACGCGCTGATCCGCGACGTCAACGACCAAGCGGACCGCGCGCATGCGTTGGGAGCGTTGTTGCGCGGCCGGCTCACCCACGTCAACCTCATCCCGCTCAACCCGACAACCGGATCGCCGTGGACCGCGTCTGATCCACGTGACGAGCGGGCGTTCGTGCGAATCCTGCGCTCGTACGGCGTCTCGACGACCGTGCGCGACACTCGCGGCCGCGAGATCGACGCCGCGTGCGGCCAACTGGCCACGCGCGCAACAACGGGGCCAATCTCGGCGAATGAGCCCTAACCGGACCTTCGCCCTCTACGCTTAATCGACGTACCGCCACGGGGGCGGGGGAAGGACCTACCGAATGCTCGCCCGCGCCGCCGCCATTGCCGTCTCCGCTGCCCTCGGGATCACCGCGACCGGTGTCGCCGCTGCCGTGCCCGCCTGGGCCGACGCGCCGTCCGTCACCGGGTACAGCCCGGCGAACGTCGTGGCCGGCACCGTGCTCAACATCATCGGCACCGGGCTCACCGGCACGACCGACGTCACGTTCACCGGTGGTGCCGACGCGGTGCCCACGTCGGTGACCGACACCGACATCACCGTGACCGTTCCGGCCGGCGCGCAGAGTGGCCCGGTCGCGCTGACGCCGGCGACCGGCACGACCGCGCCCAACCTGGGCGTCGAAGTCACCTCGATCAGCCGCGACGCGTCGTACGTCGTCTACCCGAACGCGACGCACGTGCGCGCGACGCTGACCGCCGCGGGTCAGGGCATCGCCGGGCAGACGGCGACATTGCTCGTCCGCACGATCGGCACCACCCGTTGGTCACCCGCGCCGAACCCGCAGACGACCAACAGCAACGGCGCGGTCGCGTTCCTCGTCAACCCCAATCGCACGACCGAGTACTCGATGTCGTTCGCCGCATCGGCGAAAGCCGCGGCGGTGCGGACCACCGCGGTCACCGTCGCGCTGCGCCCCACGATCACGGTCACGTTGCCGATCGTCGCGCCGATCCTCACCCCGCAGAAGTTCCCCGGGGTGCTGCGTCCCGCCATCGGTGGTTCGGTGCAGTTGCAGCGGCTCGTCGCCGGCGTATGGCGCTACGTCACGTCCGCGACCGTCGGCACCGGCGGCAAGTTCGTGTTCGCGATCAAGGGCTGGTCGACGAAGGGCCTCTACACCTATCGGGCGGTACGGCCCGCGGACGCGCAGCACCTCTCGACCGGCACCGGGGCCAAGTACGTCCGCGCCGTCGATCGCACGTTGCGTTACGGCATGACCGGCCCGGACGTGTCGTTCCTGCAGCAGCGCTTGCGCACGTTGCACTACGACGTTCCGGCCGTGACCGGCGGGTTCAACTACGACACGTTGCACGCGGTCATCGCGTTCGAGAAGGTGCAGCGGATCACCCGCGACGGCGTCGTCAGCGCGACCGTGTGGTCACACCTCGGCCGGCCGACGCTGCCGCACCTGCTGCATCCGTACGCCGGGGTCGGTGCGATCGAGATCGACCTCACCAAGCAGGTGCTCTACTACGCCGTCAACGGCACCATCGTGCGGATCCTCGACGTGTCCACCGGCGGCGGTTACACGTTCATCGACTCGAGCGGACACCTCGCGACGGCGATCACGCCGACCGGTCACTTCCACATCCTCTACAAGATCGACCGGTGGGTGACCTCGAAGCTCGGCACGTTGTACCGCCCGGCGTACTTCAACTACTCCGGCTACGCGATCCACGGCGAGGACCAGGTGCCGTCGTACCCCGCGAGCCACGGCTGCGTGCGGATCACGGTGCCGGCGATGGACCGGATGTATTCGAAGCTCACCATCGGCATGTCGGTCTGGATCTACCGCACCTGAGTCAGCGGTTCTGGCGCGCCCACGCCGGGTGCTCGCGTTCGGCGTACGCGCGGTCGACGAGACCGGTGCGCAACGCCGCGCGGGCCTCGGGATGGCGGTAGGCGAGCCAGATGTGGCCGGCCAGCAGCACGAGCAGCCCGAACGTGAACAGGTCGTGCGTGATCGTCGCGCCCTGCCGCACGCTCACCGGCAACGCGACCCGTGCCGGCGCGAGCAGCAAGATGCCGGTGCCGAACAGCACGAGGCCGGCTCCGGCGACGGTCGCGGTGGCGAGCTTCTGACCGCCGTTGAACTTGCCGACCGGCAGCCGCGCGGTACGCCGGTCGCGCCGGCGCAGCCACCGCCAGTCGGTCCCGGTCATCCGGTTGAGCGCCTGCAAATCGGCCCGCAACGACGCCGAGAACACGAGCCCGAGCAACGTAGGGACCGGCAGCAACAGCCCGGCGACGATGTGCGTCGCTTCGACCGCGGGACGGCGCCCGACCAGGAGTGCGAGCGAGGGAATGTAGAGCGCGGCGCCGGTGAACGCGAGGACGCCGACGAGCACCGAGGTGCTGCGGTGCACCAACCGTTCGCCCCGGCTGAACCGCGGCAGCGGCTCAGGTCGGCGCATCGGTGCGACCGTTCGACCGGCCGACCCACGCGTTCTGGTCGTACCCGAACCCTTCCCAGTAGCCGGGCACGAGCCGATCGGTGACCTCGATCGAGCTCAGCCACTTGCAGCTCTTGTAGCCGTACATCGGCGCGACCAGCAGCCGCACCGGGCCGCCGTGCGCGCGCCCGATCGGCCGGCCGTCCAGCGTGTCGACGACGAGGACGTCGTCGCGCCGGGCCTGCGCCATTGTGAGCGACTCCGTGTACGTGCCGTCGTACGACGTGAACGTCACCGCCTGCTGTCCCGCCTGCGCACCCGCCCGGTCGAGCAACGCGGCCAGCCGCACACCCTCCCAATGCACGTTCGGCACCCGCCAGCCGGTGACGCACTGGAAGTCGCGGGTCAGCTTCGTCCGTGGCATCGCTTGCAGGTCGGCCGTGGTCAGCGTCAGTTCGTGATCGACGTTGCCCGTGACGGTGAGGTGGTACTTCGCCGGCGCCTCGTACGGAAAGCCCGACGTGACCGTGTAGTAGCGCCAGCCGGTTCCGGGGATCAGCGCGCTGAGGCCGGTCGGGTCGTGCGGGGACAGCGCGCCCGCGACGTCGCCGAGCCAGCGCGAGATCCAGGGGCCGGCCGCCACCGACGCGCCGCCGAGACCGAGCAGCCCGAGCACGACTCTGCGGCCGATCGGGGTTCCTTGGGCCTCGCTGCTCATCGTCGCGCTCCCGGCGTTGTCACAGCCAGTATCACGGATGGCGAGGCCCGGAAGGATCAGTCGCGGCCACGTCGAAATCAGGACGTGTTGCGTCCCACGCCGCGCACCACCCAGCCGCGACCGAGGGGATTTGTTCTGCCATGTCCGTAGCTCGAAAGTCAGTGACCGTCGCAGCCGTCGCCGTAGCCGCCCTCGCGGTCGCCGGGACCGCTGTCGGCGCGACGCACTACGTCATCACCAGCCTGTCGCAGATCTCGCCGGCAGTGGTCAAGCAACTGCACGGCGCGACCGGCCCGCGCGGTCCGGCCGGCCCGCCCGGCACCGGCACCGCCTACGTCGCCAACGGCAGCGTCGACACGCTGAACCAGACCGCGACGACCGTGGTCACGCTCCCGTTGCCCAAGGCGCCGGCGCTGGTGCAGGCATCGGCCGTCGTCACGAACAGCGGCACGCCGGGAGACGCCCAGGCGAGCTGCACTATCGACCTCGACGGCAAGGCGCTCGTGCCGGCCGTGGTCATCGACGCGCCGGCCGAGCTCACGCCGTTGAACAACGCCGGCACCGGCACCGCCACTCTGTACGCGGCGGCGCCGACGCCGGGCACGTTGACGCTGACCTGCCTCGACGTCGCGGGCGCTACGACGTTGAGCGCGCAGGGCAGCCTGAGCGCGCTGGTCGCCGGCTCCGTAACGACCGTTGCGCAGCCGTCGCCGAGTGCGAGCGCGTCCGCCAGTGCGAGCCCGTCCGCCAGCGCGAGCCCGAGCGCGTCGGCGTCATCGAGCGCGAGCCCGTCGCCGTCGTCGAGCACCAGCTCGTCGGCGTCGCCGAGCGCGAGCCCGTCGTCGTCGTCGGGCGGCCTGTTGCCGACGCCGCCGCGCTGAGGGCACCCGGCCGCGCGGCTCTACCAGCCGCGCAGGTCGACCGGAAGCGTGTCGACGACGTCCTCGCCGTCGACGACGTACATCCGCTCGTGCAACGCGACGGTGGGATCGACGTGCGCGGGGAGCACGCGCACCCGATCGCCGACCCGGACGGCGCCGAACTCGTCGGGCTGCCAGGTGGTGTGCTCGTCCGAGCAGAACCACACGGTGCCGCCGGGGATCGTCGGATTGCCGTGATCCATCCCGAGCGACTTCAACCCGACGTCGACGACGGCCCAGCCGGGGATGTCGCCGGCCGGCGCGGTGGTCGAGATGACGGTGCCGAGCACCGTGAGCGCCGGTCCGAACGGCAGGTCGCTTAACGCCGAGTACGCCGTGTCCATCAGTACGTAGGAGCCGGCCTGGATCTCGTTGGCCCAGGTGTTGACCGCGTACGTCCCGGTGCCACCGGCGGAGACGATGTCGCCGCCGGCCAACTCGTGCGCGGCGAGCAGCCGCGCCATGCACTCCTCCGCCCCGGCGCGGCGCGCGTCGACGTCGGACACCGCGACGACGTGGCCTTCGTAACCCATGACGCCGCGGACGTCGAGGCCGGCGGCGCGGGCGAGGTCGGCGATCCGGCCCGCGTCTTCGGGTGCGCAACCACATCGCGGCAGGCCGACGTTGACGTCGATGACGACCTCGCGGATACCGCCGGCCGACGCGGCCTCGACGGTCGCCGCCGAGTCGACCGCGACGGTCACCCGCGCACCGGACGTGACGACGAGACCGAGCCGGGTCGTGTCGAGAACTTCGTTGGCGAGCAACAGATCCTCACCGAGCCCGGCCGCCGCCATGCCTTCGACTTCGCGGATCGTCGCGCAGGTGAAGTGATGGTGGCCGGCCGCGGCCTGCAGCTTCGCCAGCGCGGTGCTCTTGTGCGCCTTGACGTGCGGGCGGAGCCGCGCACCGGGCAGCGCCGCGGACATGAGCCGCAGGTTCTCCTGCAGTACCGACTGCTCGACCACGAGCGCCGGTGTCTGCAACCGGTCGATCGTCACTGAGCCCCGATCATCGGCCGAGCACCGTGTCGAGATAGGCGTTGGTGAACACGCGATCCGGATCGACCGTGTCGCGGACCGCGAGGAACTCGTCGAACCGCGGGTACGCCGGCCGCAGATCCGCCGCGGTGCGGTAGTGCATCTTGCCCCAGTGCGGCCGCCCGTCGAGTGCGCGCATGCGTTGTTCGACCGCGCGGAAGTAGCGCTCGAATTCGACGCCGCGGAACATGTGAATCGCGAAGTACGCCGAGTCGCGTCCGGACGCGGTCGACAGTGGGATGTCGTCACCGGCCGCGACCCGCACTTCGACCGGGAAACTGACCTGCAACCGCTCGCGTTCGACGACGTCGCGGATCGCCGCGAACGCCTCGCCCGCCGCGGCCCGCGGCACGGCGTACTCCATCTCGACGAACCGCACCCGCCGCGGCGAGACGAACACGTCGTACGACGGGGCGGTGAACGTCCGCGGCGTGATGGCTTTCGTGACGATCCGGTTCAGCCGCGGCACCATCGACGGGCGCGCGCGGCCGAGCCGGCACAGCAATCCGAACGCGGTGTTCGCGACGAACTCGTCGTCGAACCAGGTCCGGACCGTGCCGAGCCGGCTGGTCGGGTCGCCCGGCTGCGGCCGGTTGTTCTCCTTGAGCAACGCGGTCTCGGTGTGCGGGAACCAGTAGAACTCGACGTGCTCGTTGGCCGCGGCGAGCTCGTCCAGGTCGCGGATGGCGTCGGCGACGGGCAGCGGCCGTTCGGCAGCGGTGAGCTCGAACGCCGGCTCGCATTGCAATGTGACCGCGGTGACGATGCCGAGCGCGCCGAGCGACACGCGGGCCGCGGCGAACACGTCCGGATGTTCGGTCGCCGAGCACGTCAGCACCGAGCCGTCGCCGGTGACGATCTCGAGCCCGCGCACCTGGGTGGCGATGCCGCCGAGCCGCTCGCCGGTGCCGTGCGTGCCGGTCGAGATCGCGCCGGTGATGCTCTGCCGGTCGATGTCGCCGAGGTTCGACATCGCCAGGCCCTCGGCGGCCAGCAATGCGTGCAGCCGGTGCAGGGGAGTGCCGCCGCCGACCGTCACCAGGCCGGCCGCGCGGTCGACCTCGCGCAGCCCGGACAGCGCGTCGAGGCGGAGCAGCACGCCGTCGGTGGCGGCGATGCCGGTGAACGAGTGCCCGGCCCCGACCGCCTTGACCCGCAACCGTTCGGCGGCCGCCTGCTTGACCGCGCGGACGACCTCGTCGGTGTCCCGCGGCGTCTCGACCCGGGCGGGCGACGCGTGCTGGTTACCGGCCCAGTTCGTCCAGTTGGCCACGGATAGCAGCATGGCGCACCGCTGACAGGCAGGATCGCGTCGGTAGGCGTCGAAACCGGCAAGCATGCGTCATCGCCGTACTCTCACCGCGCTCGCCTGCGTCACCGCCGCACTCGGCTCCGCCACCGCGTTCGCCACGATCGGCGGCTCCGGGCCGGTCCCCTCGACCGGCGCCACTCCGACGCCGATCGCGGAGAAGGTTCGCGTGTCGTCGTACCCCGTGTACGACGCGCGCGGGCGCAAGGTGGGCAGCGCGAAATGGCGTATCTCGCCGGCCGGCGGCAACTGCTGCGAGACCTACGTCGCGGCGACGCCGACCGGCCGCATCGTCGAGGCCGGCGGGACGTACCCCTGGTACACCGACGACAACGGCCAGCATTGGTACCAGGTCAAGTTCCAGATCCCGGACCAGAACGACAACGGCGCGACGGTCGCCGGCGGCGAGGGCGCGACGGTCGTCGGCCCGAACGGCGACATCTACGGCGTGACCTGGGACGCCTACAGCGGCGACCACCTGCAGGCCTACCGCTACACCGCGCAGACCAAGACGTGGGCGGTGTCCGAGGTCGTCATGAAGTCGCCGTTCTACGACCGGCCGTGGCTCACCTACGCGAAGGGTCCGTTCACCCTCAACGGGACGAAGACCAACCAGATCCTCGACGTGACCGGCGGCGGCATCACCAAGGACGTCGACACGCTCAGCCCCGACGGGCAGGACTACAGCACGCCGAGCTACGTCGTGAACGACGAGAAGGGCTCGTCGGCGGTGCCCTTCCGCATCCCGGTCGTGCACAACCCCGCGGCCGACTGGTGGCAGCCGCACCCCGGCACCGGCACGATCCCGCTGAACGCCGGCGGCGTGCTGCGCACGGCCAACACCGACGACATCACCGGCGACAACCCGTGCACGGTCGCCCGGCTCGACCCGGCGACTTCGAAGTGGCAGTGCGTCACGTTGACCGGTCACCTGCAGGGCGTCGTCCGGCAGGACTCGCGCGGCTACCTCACCGAGGTCTACCCGCTCGGCGGCGGCCTCGTGCTCGCGACGTCGCGTGACGGCGGCGTGCACTGGTCCTCGACGACGCTCACCCCGCCGCCGGGCACCGGCACGACCCTCGAGACGCCCGACCTGTTCAACGTCATCGCGAACGGCAAGCTCAAGCAGGCGGTCGTGACCTCGCGCTGGGACGACGGCTCGCACCACGGACACGACCTCGTCTTCCGGGTCGACGAGTCGAAGCCGGCACCCGCGCTGATGCGCACGTACGCCGTCGGCAAGGGTGACATCGAGACCGGGAACGACGTGTCGTCGCTGACGATGCCGCGGTTCGACTACGAGTCGATCGCGTTGCTGCCGAACGGAAAGATCGCAGTCACGTTCGACGACTCGAGCTGCCTGCAGCCGACGACGCGCGACCCCAACCACGACAGCCCGGAAGTCGCGATCCTCGTCTGACCTCGACAAGCGCCGGTGGACGACGTACGCGTCACGGCGGCCGCATCTACGCCGCGACCGACGTCGCGACGAACCACACGCTTGCCCTGGACGCGGCCCCCCGCGCGACTAGGCGCTCATCCGGAACGGCGGGTACTTGTCGGTGAGGCCGTACATGTACGCGGTGATCCGGATCAGCCAGCGCAGGTAGCCGGTGACGAAGTCGAACATGCCGCGCGGGTAGCGACCGGTGAACGTGACCGCCCAGAACGCGATCCACACGACGAAGTACACCGCGATCCCGACGATGTAGATGCAGATGAACGCGGGAAGCAGCAGCAGGAACCGGATCAGGAAGAACGGGATCGAGAACGCCGCGAGCAGCCGGGAACTGCTCTCCGGATAGTCGATCGTCAGGTTGACCGGGTAAGTGTCCGCGGTCGGCTGCATAGACTCCACGTCCCTTCAGGCCACGCTCGGCAATGGGATCATTCGGGCACATTGTTACCCGATGCCCGGCAGGTGTATCAGACGGGACAATGTGCAACGTGAGTTTCTTCGTCGTACTCCGCCGGACCGGGCCGCAGTGGGATCCGTCCAAGACGTTGGAGGAGCAGTCCGGTTGGCACGAGCACGCGGCCTTCATGGACGCACTCGTCGACTCCGGGTTCGTCGTCCTCGGCGGGCCGCTCGCCGACGAGATCCGGGTCGTGCTCGCGATCGAGGCTGCCTCCGACGACGCCGTGCGCGCGACCCTGGCCGCCGATCCGTGGAGCACGACGCATCTCGTCGTCGACAGCATCGACGCGTGGACGATCCGGCTCGACGGTCGCCGCAGTCGTGCGACCTGAGCGACAATGGTCGGCGTGACCCGCCCCGTCGTGCTGCTCGGCTCGACCGGCTCGATCGGCACGCAGGCGCTCGACATCGTCCGGCGGGCCCCGGATCGCTTCCGTGTCGTCGGGCTCGCGGCCGGCGGGGACCGTGCGCAACTGCTCGCCGCGCAGGCGATCGAATTCCGCGTCGAGGTCGTCGCGGTCGCCAAGGCGTCGGCGCTCGAAGACGTGCAACTGGCCCTGTACGCCGAAGCGCAGCGGCGCGGCTACGACCGCGGCGACGTCGCGCTGCCGAAGTTGCTTGCCGGTCCGGACGCGGCCGCGGAAGTCGCCACCTGGCCGGACGCCGATCTCGTCGTCAACGGCATGACCGGCTCGATCGGCCTCGCCCCGACACTGGCCGCGCTCGACGCCGGGCACACGCTGGCGCTGGCCAACAAGGAGTCGCTGGTCGCCGGCGGCCCGCTGGTCACCGCGCGGGCCAAGCCCGGGCAGATCGTGCCGGTCGACTCCGAGCACTCCGCGCTCGCGCAGTGCCTGCGTGCGGGCACGCACGCCGAGGTCGCGAAGCTGATCCTCACCGCGAGCGGCGGCCCGTTCCGCGGGCGCGACCGCAAGGCACTGGACGCCGTCACGCCGGCGGAAGCGCTCGCCCATCCGACCTGGGACATGGGCCCGGTCGTCACGCTCAACTCGGCGACACTGGTGAACAAGGGCCTCGAAGTCATCGAGGCGCACTTCCTGTTCGGCATCGGCTACGAGCGGATCGACGTGGTCGTGCATCCGCAGTCCGTCGTGCATTCGATGGTGGAGTACGTCGATGGGGCGACGATCGCGCAGGCGAGCCCGCCGGACATGCACCTGCCGATCGCGCTGGCGATGGCGTGGCCGGATCGAGTCGCCGGCGCGGCCAAGTCGGTCGACTGGACGAACGCGTCGGCGTGGGAATTCCTGCCCCTCGACACCGACGCATTCCCCGCCGTCGACCTGTGCCGCGAGGCCGGTCGCCGCGGCGGCACGGCACCCGCGGTTCTCAACGCTGCCAACGAAGAAATGGTCGCCGCGTTCCTCGCCGGCCGCGTGCCGTTCCCCGCGATCGTCGACACGGTCGCGCGGGTCGTGGACGAGCACGACCTCGTCGACACGCCCGATCTCGACGCCGTCCTCGACGCCGAGACATGGGCGCGCCGCCGTACCACCGAGATCGTGGCGGCGTCCTCGTGAGCACCCTCGGTACGGTCGCCGCGGTCGTGGTGCTGATCGCCTCGATCATGTTGCACGAGGCCGGTCACTTCCTCACCGCGAAGCACTACGGGATGAAGGCGACCCGGTTCTTCCTCGGCTTCGGCCCGACGCTGTGGTCGTTCCGCCGCGGCGAGACGGAGTACGGCGTCAAGGCGATCCCTGCCGGCGGGTTCGTGAAGATCGTCGGAATGACGCCGCTCGAAGAAGTGGCGCCGGGTGACGAGGGCCGCGTGTTCTACCGGCAGCCGGCGAGACAACGAGCGGTCGTGCTGTCGGCCGGCTCAGCGGTGCACATCGTGATCGCGCTCGTGCTGACGTATGTCGTCCTTGTCGTGTGCGGCGACCTGACTTCGACTCGCAGCCAAGTCCTCGTCGACTCGGTACCGAAGTGTGTGATTGCCGACGCGAACCGGACGGCGTGCCAGTCGAGCGACCCCGCGAGCCCGTCGCAGGGCCGGCTGCAGAAGGGCGACCGGATTGTCGCTGTGAACGGCAAGCCGCTCACGAAGGACAGCGACCTGCGCGACAGCCTGAAGGTCGGCAGCCCGGTGACTCTCGACGTGCTCCGCCAGCACGCGCGGATCAGCGTGACGATCGACCCGATCCCGGTCACGCAAAAGGACAGCAAAGGCAAAGTGACGACGATCCCGCGGATCGGGGTGCTGCTGACCGACCGCCCTGACCCTCCGGGTGTCGGCGTGTTCGCCGCGGTGCCGAAGACAGGCGCCACCATGGGCGAGTACCTCTCCGAGACCGTGCAGGGCCTCGGCCGCATCCCCGCCACGCTCGACGATGTGCTCTCCGGCCGGCAACGCGGGCCGCAGGACGTCGGCACGGTCGTGTCGGCCGCGCGCGTGAGCGGCCAGGTGGCCGGTGCCGATCTGCCGGTGAAGGTGCGCCTCGGCGAGTTCCTGCTGCTGATGGCCGGGCTCAACTTCTTCATCGGCGTGTTCAACATGCTGCCGCTGCTGCCGCTCGACGGCGGGCACGTCGCGATCCTCGCCTTCGAGGAAGGCCGGTCGCGGCTCTACCGCGTCATCGGCCGGCGCGATCCGGGCCGCGTGGATCTGAACAAGGTGATGCCGGTCACCTACGCTGTGTTCGTAGCGATCGTGGCGATGTCCGTGATCCTGCTGTACGCCGACATCTTCCGGCCCATCAAGCTCAACGGCTGAGCCGGACAGCCGGGATGGAACTGACGTGACGAGCCCAGTAACGACCCCGGTGTCGCTGGGAATGCCGGAGGTTCCGCCGGCACCGCTCGCGCCGCGCCGCCAGACCCGGCAGATCGACGTCGGCGGGATCAAGGTCGGCGGCGGCGCACCGGTGTCGGTGCAGTCGATGACGACGACGCTCACCGCGGACGTGAACGCGACGTTGCAGCAGATCGCCGAGCTCACCGCGTCCGGCTGCCAGATCGTGCGGGTCGCCTGCCCGAGCCAGGACGACGCCGACGCGCTCGCCGAGATCGCGAAGCACTCGCAGATCCCCGTCATCGCCGACATCCACTTCCAGCCGAAGTACGTGTTCGCCGCGATCGACGCCGGCTGTGCCGCGGTGCGGGTGAACCCGGGCAACATCAAGCAGTTCGACGACAAGGTGAAGGAGATCGCACAGGCCGCCAACGCCGCCGGCACCCCGATCCGGATC
>JAICXQ010000020.1 GCA_025980325.1 Frankiales bacterium | reverse complement strand
GGCGGGGGTCGCGCGGCGCGGCGCCCCGGCGCCACCCTCGCGCTCGCTGTGCGCGCTCGCGCGGTGGCCCACACGGCCGCTAGCGCGACTCGCCCCCGACGCCGCTGTCGTGGGTCGAGCAGTCGCCGGCGGCGCGGTCGGTGCGACCTTCGCCTCTACCGGGGCGGCGGCGGTCGGGGGTGCGGGCTCGTTCGCGCCGTTGGGGGTGGCGGGGGCGTCGGGTTTGTAGTCGGCGAAGAAGTCCCACCAGGCCTTGTCGACCGAGTCGGGGTCCTTGAGCCACTGCTGGTACATCTCGTAGACCAGCCACTCGTTGGGGCCGAATCCTGCGAATTGGTCGGTGGTGCCCGGATCTGACGGCGCGCTCACGCCGACCAGGCTACGCCGAGGTCGTCGAGCGCACAGCGTGCCGCGTTGTGCCCGGCGGCGCCGATGACCGAGCCGGCGGGATGGCATCCGGCGCTCGCGGCGTACAGCCCGTCGACGCCGGTGCGGTAGGGCATCCGGGCGTCGAACGCGAAGGTGTTGTCGACGTGATGGATGTGCCCGTGCCGGATGCCGAAGTGGGCCTCGATTCCCGGCGGCGACAGCGCGAAGGTGTCGGCGACGAGGGCCGAGGTGCCGGGCGCGAATCGGTCGCAGATGCCGAGCAGATGGTCGACGTACGCAGGCAGCTCGGCGTCCCACGACGAGCCGGCGACGTCGTACGGAACCGACTGCACGAACAGCGCGCTGGAGTGGTGCCCGCCCGGATCCTGCAGCGACGGGTCGGCGGTCGTGTGCAGGTACCACTCGATCGTCGGGAAGTCGGGCAGCCGCCCGGCCTGTACGTCGGCCCACATCGCGCGGACCGCGTCCATGGGCCGCTCTTGGGGGAGCAGGTGGATGGTGGACCCGAACGGAGACGGAGCGCCGGCCGGCAGGCAACCGAAGGCCGGCAGGCCGCGCAATGCGAGGTTGACCTTCAGCGTCGTGCCGGGGCGGCGCAGCGTGTCCAGCCGCTCGGTGATCGCCGGCGGCAGCGGCGCGAGGTCCGCCAAGGTGAAGGGATCGCACCCGGCGACGACGACCTTCGTCGCGACCGTCCGGCCGTCGTCCAGGACGACGCCGCAGACCTGGCCGTCGGTGACGTCGATCCGCGCGACCGGGCTGGCCGGATGCAACGTCGCGCCGGCGGCCGCCGCCTGCCGCGCGATCGCCGCACTCACCGTGCCCATGCCGCCGCGCACGATCATCCAGGTTCCGTCGGCACCGGGAAGGCGGCACATGTTGTGCACCAGGAAGTTGTGCCCGCTGCCCGGTGTGTCCGGGCCGGCGTGCAGGCCGGACAACCCGTCGGTGACGGCGTACATCGCCACGAGCAACTCGCTGGCGAAGCCGAACCGGTCGAGGTAGCCGGCGACCGATCCGGTGACGAGGTCGACGAACGCCTGCCGCAGCGCCGGCCGGATGTACCGCTCGGCCGTCTCGGTCACCGGCAGCGGCTCGGCGAGCCAAGCGGGCGCGAGGTCGTCGCGCAGTTGCGCGAGCTCGGCGGCGAGCCGGTCGTCGGCGTCGGCGTCCGCGGCGGTGAAGAACGCGGCGAACTGCCGGCGGGTCTCGTCGCGATCGCTGCCCATCACCAGGTAGCGGTCGGACGTCGTCGGCAGGAAGTAGTGCGGGTCGCGGCGGACCAGCGGCAGGTCGAGGCCGAGCAGCGCCTCGAGCTCGGGCGGCATCAGCCCGAGCAGGTACGACCCGGTCGACTGCGCCAGATCCGGCACCCGGGCGAACGGCCGCTCGGTGCGGGCCGCGCCGCCGAGGACGCCGTCGCGTTCGAGCACCGTCACCGACAAGCCGTGCCGCGCGATCAGGGTCGCGGCGACGAGCCCGTTGTGACCGCCGCCGACGACGACGACGTCGGACGACGACGGCAGCGTCACCGGTCGCGCACCCGGCGGACGAACTTCAGCCCGGACCACGTCTCGTCGATCGCCGCGACCTTGACGTCGACGAGACCTTCGGCGAGGCCGTGGTCGCGGACGACGTTCTCGTCGAGATCGGTCGCGACTCCGCTGGCACGTTTCGGCCACGCGATCCACAGTGCGCCCGCCGTCGTCAGCCGCCCGGCCGACTTCGCGAACCGCTCGCGCAGCCGCCGTACGTCGGGACAGAACGCGAGGACGACGTCGTACGCCGACGCGCCGGCGCGGGTGTGCAGGGTCGCACCGGCCGGCAGTGGATCGAGACCGAAGTCCGGTGGCGCGGCGACGATGAGTACGCGGCTTTCGGGCTTCACCCCGAGCTTGCGCGGAAGTGGCGTTCCGCTGTATCCGGCCGTGTCACCAGCTGGGGTCACGCACCCAACGTAGGGTCTGCAACCTTTCCGAGGAAGAGCGGCAGCCCGGTCACCGTGTCGTCGATCCGGAACAGGAACGGCCGGTCGAGATGAAGCTGCACGAGGTCCACCGGTGCGTGACCGCCGGTCGCCATCATCGTGACGTCGGTCGCGGCGGCGGCTTCGGTGCCGTTCTCGTCGACCGCGATGAACGCCTCGTGCCGGACCGAACCGATCTGCAGCGGTTCGCTCGACATGCCGCCGAAGTCGGCACGGTCGGTGAACGCGGTGGGCATGCCGAGCTGGCCGAGCAGCCCGGCGAGGTCGTCGTCCCAGGAGAATCGGAACTTCGGCAGCGTGAGGTCGACCGTGTGCATCCGGAACTGCGGTGTGGTGGCCGGCCAGGTGAGCGGCCGGCCCGCGGCCGGCAACAGCAACGTCATCGCCAGCCGGCCGCCGAGGTAGGGCAGCCGCACCTCTTGGTAGTCGCCGGTCGCCGCGTAGTCGAAGTCGTCGGTCGTGCTCATCGTCTCCGGATGCACGACGCTGCCGTCCGCGCGGGTGAACGCGGCCGGCGCGGTGAGCCCCTTCGCGAACGGCGTCAGCCACGCGGCCTTCAGGTAGATCGCGTTGGTCAGGATGAGGCGCTCGTCGCCGAGGTCCATTCCGGGCGGGAGCAGGTCGTGGATCCGGTCGTGCGTCTGTGCCGCGATCGCGGCGTTGATCGCCTTTCGCGCGGCTTCGCCGTGCCGGACGAAGTCGGCGAGGTGGAAGGCCGCGCCGAATCCGGTGGACATCGCGGCGCGGAAATCGGCGACCACCTGGAGGTCGCGCTGCAGCCAGACTTCGTCGGCGAGGGTGAGCAACGAATGCTTGTCGTGCGCGAGCGGCGCGAGTTGGGTGAACAACTTCGACGCGGCCGCGGCGACGTCGAGCGGTGTCGTCTCGGCACCGAGGTGCAATACGCGCGCCATCTCCCTGGCCGTCTCGCCGCGAGCGCCGACGTACGCCATCTGGAGGGCGGTCGCGATGCTCGCCGGGCTGAAGACGAGGTTGCCGTCGCGCGCATCGAGCGCGGCCCACAGCGCGCCCGCGAACGCCTCGTCGTCGGCCGCGAGCGCCTGCCGCTGCTGTGCGCTGACCGGCACGGCGCGCAGGTCGACCCGCGAGGCCACGGGTCGGCTTGTCGTCGCGGCGCCGCACGCGGTGGCGAGCAGGGCGGCAGCGGCCAGGGTTGCCGGGAACGCGCGGATTCGTCCATGCATGCACCTAGAGACGTCTCGGGTGACCGAACGGTTCCCGCGCAGCGCCGCCGCCGCACTTTGCTCGACTTTCGCTGGTTCGCGGGTGCTCGCCGAGCGTGTCCTCGCGCCGTCGAGTGGCAAAGGTCGAGCAAAGTCGGAGGGTGGTCGCGTAGCGTCTGCGCCGTGAGCAGCTCGACCCGGCACGATCACGTCCATCCGAATCTCGCGCTCGCCGTGATCGCGACCGCGCAGTTGATGGTCGTGCTCGACGTCACGATCGTGAACATCGCGTTGCCGCACATGCGCACCGCGCTCGGCTTCACCCCGACCGGCCTGTCGTGGGTGCTCAACGCGTACACGTTGGTCTTCGGCGGCCTGCTGCTGCTCGGCGGGCGGGCCGGCGACGTGTTCGGCCGGCGGCGGATGTTCGTCGTCGGCGTCCTGATCTTCGCGCTCGCGAGCCTCGCCGGCGGTTTCGCCTGGGACAAGGGCTGGCTGCTCGCCATGCGTGCGCTGCAAGGTGTCGGCGGCGCGATCGCGTCGCCGACCGCGCTCGCGCTGGTGACGACGACGTTCGACGAGGGACCCGAACGCAATCGTGCGTTCGGCGTCTACGCCGCGGTGTCCGGCGCCGGCGCCGCGATCGGTCTCATCATGGGCGGCATCCTCGTGCAGACGTTGTCGTGGCGATGGGTGTTGTTCGTGAACGCGCCGATCGGCATCGCGCTCGCGCTGGTCACGCCGCTGGTGCTGGCCGAGTCGCCGCGCACCGGCGGCCGGCTCGCGCTCGCGGATGCGGTGACGTCGACCGGCGGGATGGCTGCTCTTGTCTACGCGTTCATCAACGCGGCGGACCCCGCTCATGGATGGAGCAACTCGACCACGCTCGGCTCGCTGCTGGTCGCCGTCGTACTGCTCGCGTCGTTCGTCGTCATCGAGACCCGATCGTCGCAGCCGCTGATGCCGTTGCGGCTGTTCGCCGATCGCAACCGGGTCGGCACCTACGTCGTGATGCTGGTGACCGGCGCGGGCGTGTTCGCGATGTTCTACTTCTTGACGCAGTACATCCAGAACGTGCTCGGTTTCTCCGCGCTGTCGGCGGGGTTCGCGTTCCTGCCGGTGAGCGCGACCATCGTCACGGTCGCGCAGATCGTCTCGCGGTTGGTGGCCCGGGTGCCGGCGCGGTTGCTCATCGCGAACGGCAGTGCGTTCGCCGGCGCCGGGTTGCTCTGGATGTCGACGCTGACACCGCAGTCGTCGTACCTCACCCATGTGTTGCCGTGCCTGTTGCTGGTCGCGGTCGGCATGGGGTTCGTGTTCGTCCCGATCACGCTCGCCGCTGTTGCGGGGGTACGGCGGGAGGACGCCGGTATCGCCTCGGCGATGTTGAACGTCGTGCAGCAGGTCGGCGGCACCATCGGCTTGTCGGCGTTGGTCACCATCTTCGGCACCGCGAGCCGCAACTTCGCGGTCAGCCATCACACGAGTCCGTTCGGGCACGCGGGTTTCACCCACGGTGCGGACATGGCGTTTCGCGCCGGCGCGGTGTTCTCCGCCGTCGGCATCGTTGCCGCGCTGGTGTTCATCCGGGTAAAGCCGCAGGAAGCGATCAGCGAACCTTCAGGTGCCGATGCCACCGTGGCTGCTGCGCCAGTGCCGTGACGTTGCGCCGTAGCGTCCGCGCGACGTAAGGGGGAACGGGTGGGATTCGCGCTCCGCTACACCGCCAACGAGTTGCGCCGGCGGCGCGGCCGCGCGGTCCTGACCGCACTCGGCCTTGCCGCCGGCGTCGGCCTGCTCATCGGGCTCATCGGTGTGTCGCAAGGCCTCGCGACCGCGCAGGACAAGGTGCTCTCGCCGCTGTCGAGCGTCGGCGCGGACGTCCTCGTCACCCGGGTAGCCGGCGCGACCGCGTCGACTCCCGGCGTCTCGCCGTCGCCGTCACCCTCGGCGTCCGCGGACGCCAACGGCCGTCGCGGCGGCGGCTTCGGCGGCGGTGGCGGTGGGTTCGGTGGCCGTGGTGGCGGTGGCTTCTTCGGTGGCGGTGGCGGTCAAGCCGGCGCCCTCAACCAGCAAGACGTGCAGGCGTTGCTCCAGGACAACTCGGCACTCGTCACCGACCTCGCGAAGCTGGGCAAGCCGGGGCAGAAGTTCACCCGCGACTTCTTCCTGCCGGCCACTTTGTTGACCTTCCCGCAGCAGGCGGTCGCGCAGGTCGCGACGCTGCCGCACGTGTCCTCCGCCGTCGGTGCGCTGTCGTTGCTGGCGACGCATCAGTCCGGCACTGTCCCGAAGATCGTCGCGACGTTGAAGACCGGCGGTCAGACCCTCACCCAAATCAGCCGGCCGGCGCCGCTGACGGACGCCGAACGCGCGCAGGTGCGTGCGTGCATCGCGGCGAGCGGCGCCGGCAGCGGTGGCGGCGGTACGGGTGGCAGCGGTACGGGTGGCGGCGGTCGGGGCGGCGCGTCCGCGAGCCCCAGCCCGGGCGGCGGCGACGGTGGCGGCGGGTTCGGTGGCGGCGGAGGCTTCCGCGGCGGCGACTTCACGTCCTGCCTGCCGGCGCGGTTCCGCGAGTTCCGGGCCCAGTTCACGGTGCCGCTGCAGAGCATTCAGCAGGTGCTCAACCCGCCGCAGACCGACATCACGTCGACGACGTACACCGCGGCCGGCATCGACCCGGCGCATCCGGACCAGGGCCCGGTTACGATCGCGCAGCTGACGGCGGGGCGGTTCCTGTCCGCGACCGCGACGACCGACGTGCTCGCGAACATCGCGTACGCGAACTCGCATCAGATCAAGGTCGGTTCGACGTTGCCGATCAACGGGACGACGTATCACGTGGTCGGGCTGGTCAACCCCACGTTGTCCGGCAACACCGCCGACCTGTACTTCCCGCTCGCGACGCTGCAGCAGCTCGCGACACAGAGCGCGCGGGTGAACATGGTGCTGGTCCGGGTCGACAACGCGAAGGATGTCGACGCGGTCGCGGCCGCGGTGCGTACAGCGCTGCCGGGTGCTCAGGTCGTCACGACGAAGGCGCTCGCCGACCAGGTGAAGGGCAGCCTGTCCGATGCCAAGACGCTGACCGATCGCTTCGGCGGCGTGCTGGTCGTGCTCGTGCTGCTGGCCGCGTTCGTCATCGCGGTGCTGCTGACGTTGTCGTCGGTGGCGAAGCGGGTGCGTGAGATCGGGACGCTGCGGGCGATCGGGTGGAGTCGCGGCCGGGTGGTCCGGCAGCTGCTGTCCGAGACGACCGGCATCGGTCTCATGGGTGCCGCGCTGGGTGTCGGACTCGGCGCGCTGGTGGCCGTCCTCGTCACGCACTACACGCCGTCGCTGACCGCGACGAAGCCGGTCGTGGCGGGCCAGGGATCGTCGTCGCTGTCGCGGTTGCTCGACATCCAGAACGGCGGCGCCGGGACGACGTTGCACGTGCCGCTGACGGTGCCGTTGCATACGACGACGTTGCTGATCGGTGTCGGTCTCGCGCTGCTCGGCGGCCTGCTCGCCGGCGCGGCCGGTGGGTTGCGCGCCGCGCGGCTGGCGCCGGCGGTTGCGTTGCGGGACCTCGGATGACCCCGATGACCGACGACGTCCTGTACGAGCTGACCGACGTACGGCGGTCGTTCCGGCGCGGCCCGACCGAGGTACGTGCGGTCGACGGCATCGACCTCGTCATCCGGGCGGGGGAGTTCGTCGCGATCGAAGGGCCGAGCGGATCGGGCAAGACGACGTTGCTGCAACTGCTCGGCGGGCTCGAGCGCCCGACGTCGGGCCGGCTGTCCTTCGGCGGCTCGGAGCTGTCGGCATTGGGCGACAAGGATCTGACGAGGTTCCGCGCGCGCGATGTGGGCTTCGTGTTCCAGCATTTCAACCTGATCCCGACGCTGACCGCGTCGGAGAACGTGCTGGCCGCGCTGGAGACCGGGCAGTTGTCGCGCGCGGATCGGGTGGCGCGGGCCGAGGAGCTGCTGCGCCGGGTCGGTCTCGGCGACCGGATGGATCACCTGCCGACGAACCTGTCCGGCGGCGAGCAGCAGCGGGTCGCGATCGCGCGCGCGTTGGCCAACGCGCCGCGTGCGATCCTCGCCGACGAACCGACCGGCAACCTCGACTCGACCACGAGCGGGGAGATCATCGACCTGCTCGCCGAGTTGGCGAGCGGCGGCGTCGCGGTCGTCGTCGTCACCCACGCGGACAGCGTGGCCGAGCGCGCCGGCCGCCGCGTGCGGATGCGCGACGGTCGGGTCGCCGCCGCCTGACGGGCTCGGGCCTCGGTCAGAAGTTCGGCAGCAGGTAGTTGTGCACGTCGAAGAACTGCATCCGCGGCGGCGCGGTGATGCCGGCCGCGGCCGAGAACGGGCCGATCTGCTCTTCGGCGAACTTCTCGAACTGATCCTTCGACTGCCACACGTCCACGACGCGCATCCCTGAGTCCGTCGCGGTCGCGTAGTGCGCGATCAAGCCCGCCGGCCCCGGGCCTTTCGGAGCGAGCCCCATCTTGGCGCAGACCTCGTCGTACTGGTCGAGAGTCGCGCCGTCGAAGTCCATCTGGATCGCAACCGTCATGACCGCTCCCTCCGTCTGCTTCGCATCACTTCGCGGCGTGCGAAGTAACGCCGTCAGGCCAGAACTCTGCCGCACTTTCGCCCGCGCGCATACGGCCCCGATGGGCTAGCTACCGTGACCGCTATGCCGTCATCGGGCGCTGACGACGGGTTCGCCCCGCTTCGCGACGAAGTGCGGTTGCTCGGCGCATTGCTGGGCGAGGTCGTCGCCGAATCCGGTGGGGTCGAGTTGTTCGACGACGTCGAGCGGCTGCGCGTCGCGGCGCGCGATGCCCGCCGAGACGGCGACATCGACGCGCCGCGCCGTATCGCCGACGAGCTGTCGATCGAACGGGCCGAACAGGTCGCGCGCGCGTTCACGGTGCTCTTCCACCTCGTCAACCTCGCCGAGGAACGGCATCGGGTCCGGGTGCTGCGCGAGCGCGACGGCGAGAACGCACCACCGCCGCGGGATTCACTCGCGGCGACCGTCGACGCGTTGTCGGCGGACGCGGTTCGCGACGCGATGGCCGAGTTGGAAGTGCATCCGGTCTTCACCGCGCATCCGACCGAGGCGCGCCGGCGCGCGGTCGTCAACGCGGTCGGCCGGATCGCCGATCAGATGCAACGCTTCGACGATCCCCGCCTCGGCGCGAGCGAGCGAGTCGAGGTACGCCGCCGGCTGCTCGAAGAGATCACGATCCTCTGGCGGACCGCGTTGTTGCGGCAACGGCAACTCGACCCGCTCGACGAAGTCCGCACGACGATGGCGGTCTTCGACGAGACGTTGTTCCGGCTCGCGCCGTCGCTGTACCGGATCGCGTCGAACGCACTCGGATCCGTCGTACCGGCGTTCCTGCGGATCGGAAGTTGGGTCGGCGGCGACCGCGACGGCAACCCACATGTCACCGCTGCCGTCACCCGGGAAACCGTTGAGATTCAAGCGGATCACGTGCTGCGCGCGTTGCAGGCCGCAGCGACGCGGATCGGTCGCACGCTCAGTCTCGACGCCGCTGCCGCGCCGCCGAGCGAGCAGTTGGCGGCGGCGCTCGACGTCGATCGGCTGGCGCATCCGCAACTGTTCGACCGACTGGCCAGGTCCGCGGATCGGCAGCCGCACCGGCAGAAGCTCATGCTCGTCGCGCAGCGACTCGCGGCCACCAGAGAGCGCAACGCGGATCTGGCATACGCCGAGCCCGGATGCCTTCTCGACGACCTGCGCATGGTTGCGGACTCGCTGCGTTGGGCCGGTGCGGATCGCGTCGCCGACGGCGAGTTGCAGCACCTCGTCTGGCAGGTCGAGACGTTCGGGTTCCACCTCGCCGAGCTCGAGATCCGCCAGCACAGCGGCGTGCACGCACGGGTGCTGACCGAGCTCAACGGCGGCGTCCGGCCCGACGCGGCGGTGCTGCATCGCTACGCCCGCGACGGCTGGCCGGCGTTGCCGCGCGAGCTGTCGAACGAGGCCACCGAAGTCCTCGACACGATCCGTGTCGTCGCGGTCATCCAGCAGCGGTGGGGCGTCAAGGCCTGCCCGCGTTACGTCGTGAGCTTCTGCTCGTCGGCCGCCGACATCGTCGCGGTACCGGCGCTGATCCGTGCGGCGATCGGCGGCGAGCAACTGCCGGCGCTCGACGTCGTGCCGCTGTTCGAGACCGGTGCGGATCTGCGCGGCAGCGTCGACGTCCTCGACGAGTGGCTCGCATTGGACGGGACGAACCGGCGAGTCGAGGTCATGCTCGGCTACTCCGACTCCGCGAAGGACGTCGGCCCGCTGTCGGCGACCTTGCTGCTGTACGACGCGCAGCAAGCGCTCGCGCAGTGGGCGGCGGCGAACGGCGTCCGGCTCACGCTGTTCCACGGCCGTGGCGGTTCGTTGGGTCGTGGCGGCGGGCCGGTCAATCGCGCGATCCTCGCCCAGCCGCCGGGGTCGGTGCAGCACCGGTTCAAGGTGACCGAGCAGGGCGAGGTCGTCTTCGCCCGCTATGGCAACCCCCGGATCGCCGTACGGCATCTGGAACAGGTCACCTCCGCCGTACTGCTGCAAGCCACCGACGACGTCGCGACCCGGAATTCGCAGGCAGCGCAACGGTTCGCCCCGATGGCGGAGACGATGGAGAAGTCCTCGCGCGAGGCGTACCGGTCACTGGTCGAGACCGACGGATTCGCCGACTTCTTCGCCCGGGTCAGTCCGCTGGAAGAGTTGTCGGATCTCGCGCTCGGATCGCGACCGGCACGCCGGCCGGGCGGCGGCGGCGACGCGTTGCGCCTCGACGACCTGCGCGCGATTCCGTGGGTGTTCGCGTGGTCGCAGACGCGGTGCAACCTGACCGGCTGGTTCGGTCTCGGCAGTGGCCTCGACGCGATCGGCGACGTCGACGCGTTACGTGCGGCGTACACGCAGTGGCCGCTGTTCGCCGCGCTCGTCGACAACGCCGAGATGAGCCTCGCGAAGACCGACCGCGCGGTCGCCGAGCGCTACCTCGCCCTCGGCGACCGCCCGGACATCGCCGAGCGCATCCTCGCCGAGCTCGACCTGTCCTGCCGGCTCGTCCTCGACGTACTCGGTCAGGATCGGCTGCTCGGCGGGCGGCGTATCCTCGGCGCCGCCGTCGACCTGCGCAACCCGTACGTCGATGCGCTCTCGCACCTGCAGTTGCGCGCGTTGTCTGCACTGCGCACCGGCGACCCGACCGACGACGAAGCCCGCCGGTTGCGCTCGCTGCTGCTGCTGACCGTCAACGGTGTGGCAGCCGGACTGCAGAACACCGGCTGACCTCGTCAGCGCGGCGAGACGGCGTGCGGCGCGCCGGATGCGACGACGGCGCCGGTGCCGTCGACCGCGCGCCAGCTCAGCGGCACCCCGCTCGGCACGACCGCCGTCGCGACGTTGTCGCGGACCGCCATCGAGTGCCAGGCACCCGTGCCGGTTCGCCACTGCGGCGTCACACCGTCGGTGACCACGATGTCGAGCGTGCGACCGCGCGGCGTCGGGACCTCGACGGCGAGCGCCGAGAGTTGTCCATCCGACGGGACGAGGTCAACGACCGATCCGCCGTACCACTCGGGCCGGTCGACGTAGACAAGCAGATGAATCGGATCGTTGCCGGGCTTGAAGAACTCGAGGTAGATGCCCGTCTCGTCGGGCAGCACTCCGGACCACGTCGTGGTGAAGGTGTTGCCGTCGTTCGGGATGAACGTGTCGGCGTAGAGCTGCGCCTCGCCGCCGAACTCGACCCAGTCGCGCGCAGTAACCGGCCGGGAGTCGAGAAGGCTGTGCCAGTTGCCCTTCGGATTCGCTTCCACCGTCATCGATCCGCCTGCGGTTACCGAGCAGGTGTTCCCGTCGCAGCTCTCGGTTCCGGCGCGGGCCGGCGGCCCGAGCGTCTCGCCCGGATCGAGATCGTGCACGATCTCCGATCCGATCGCGCCGAACGGGTAGAACCGGCCCATCGTCTGCACGCCGTCGCCGTCGCGGCCGGCTCGTACGGACGTGGACAGCGTGTTCTCGACGTGCACCAGCGCGGCCGCGCCGTTGACTGCCGGTAGCGGCTGCCAGTGGTGCATCTGGTCGCGCCACTCGAGCAGCTTCGTCGCCGGCGGCGCGAGCACGACGAGCAGGTCGTCGTTGGACTTGCGCGGCGTGTCTCGCGGCGCGTCGATGGCGATGAGGCCGGCGGCGTCACCGGTCGGTGCGAGCAGGTCGGCGACGAGATGCAGCCGGTGCCGGAACGCGGTCGTGCTCGTCGCGTCGGTGTCGAACTCCGCGATCCGCCGGTGCCCCAGCGCGTCGACACCGGTGAGGACGACGACGTTTCCGGCGATCGTGTGCTCGGCGTACAGCACGGTCACATCGCTGTGCGGCAGTTCGCGGTGCGGGAGCAGCGCGGCTTCCCACGTCCGCATCGCCGCGTTCGTCAGTGCGACGTTGCCGGCGAGCGAGCCGCGCGGTGGCCACGCGGCCACGCCACCGGCCGGTGCCGGTACGCCGCTCGGACCGCGGCCCAACACGACGATGACTGCGCCGATGACGAGCACCACCGCGGCCGCGGCAGCCGCCGCCGGCATCGCCGGCCAGCGCCGCCGGACCGCCGCGCGATAGTCGGCGCCGGACGGCAGGACGGGAGCCGGCTGGTCCTGCACGGCCGTCAGGAGGGCCCGCCGTAGTCGTTGGTCGAGGTCGGTCATTGTCCGCCTCCGCTCAGGTATTCCTGCGGCAGCGCCCGGCGCAATGTCTCCAAGGCCCGGCTGCAATGGCTCTTCACGGTTCCGATCCCGATGCCGAGGGCGTCCGCGGTCTGCGCCTCACTGAGGTCTTCGTAATAGCGAAGGACGACGACCGCGCGCTGCATCCGCGGCAGCTCCCGCACGACCGACCACAGGTCGTGCCTGGCCGGCAGGTCGGCGACGTCGGCAGCGCGATCGGGCAGTTCGGGGACGACGACGAGGTGCGACGGGTTGCGGCGCCGGTCGCGCAGGACGCTCGTCACGAGCACCTTCTTCGCGTACGCGTCCGCGCGTTCCATTGCGCGCACCCGCGGCCAGCGCCGCCAGATCTCGACCATCGTGGTCTGTACGGCGTCCGCGGCGGTCGCGCTGTCTCCGGCACACATCAGCAGCGCCGTCCGGTAGAGCGGGACCGAGCGCGCGGCGACGAACAGGTCGAAGTCCGCCTCCGAGCGCGCTCGCATGATTGGCCCCACATCTCTCTCAAAGCCGCGAACCACCCGAAACGGTTGTCACGCGGAGCCGTAATGTCTCACCCGCGACGGCGGGACGAAAGAATGGTGCCCGTGCGTCGACGTGAGTGGGTCTACCGGCCGGTCATCCGTATCGCGATCACGTTGTTCCGGGTGCTCGGCTTCCGGTTCGACCTGCGTGGCGTCGAGAACGTGCCGCGCGACGGCGGCGCCGTCCTCGCGTCGAATCACGTGAGCTACTTCGACTTCATGTTCGTCGGTTACATGGCGCACCGCCGGGGCCGGCGGCTGGTCCGGTTCATGGCGAAGCAAGCCGTGTTCAGCCACCCGATCGGCGGCCCGTTGATGCGCGGCATGCGGCACATCCCGGTCGACCGCGCGGCCGGCGCCGGCGCCTACCGGCACGCGGTCGACGCATTGCGCGCTGGCGAGTTGGTCGGCGTGTTCCCCGAGTCGACGATCTCGCGTTCGTACGTGCCGCGCCGGCTGAAGTCCGGCGCGGCGCGGATGGCGCTGGAGGCCGGCGTTCCCCTGATCCCGGTCGTCACGTGGGGCGGGCACCGGGTCTGGACCGTCGGCCGCCGGCCGGTCTGGAAGCGACGGGTCGCGGTGAGCATCTGGGTCGACGAGCCGCTCGCGATCAACCCGGGGGAGACCGCGGCGACGTTGACCGACCGGCTCGCGGTCCGGTTGCGCGAACTCGTCGACAAGGTGCTCAGCGAGTATCCGGATCTGCCCGACGGATCGCACGGCGCTGCCTGGTGGCTGCCGCATCACGTCGGCGGATCGGCGCCGACACCGCACGAGGCGGCCGAAGCGGAGGCCGCCGCGATCGCGGCCCGGGCGGAGCGTCGGCGCCGGTGAACCAAGCCGTCCCGGACCTCGTCGTGCACCCTGCTCGGGGCGAAACCAAAGCCGTCGTCGTCGTGCTGCCCGGAGGCAAGGCGGACAGTTTCGATCTCGCCGACTCCCGCCAGCTCGCCGCCGTCCGGATGACACCGATCGCCCGCGCGCTGAGCCGGCTCGGCGCCGGCAAGGGTCTTGCCGTCTGGATGGTTCGCTACCGCTACCGCGGCTGGAACGGCGAGCAGATGTCGCCGGTCGCGGACACGCGTTGGGCGCTCGAGGAAGTACGGCGCCGGCACGGCGATGTCCCGGTCGTCCTCGTCGGTCATTCGATGGGCGGCCGGACGGCGATGCGCGCGGCCGACGACGCATCGGTGCGCGCGGTCGTCGGCCTGGCGCCGTGGTTGCCGGACGGCGAGCCGGTCGAACCCCTCCGGGATCGGGTGGTCCTCATCGCGCACGGAAACATGGACACGGTGACCAGCCCGCGCGCGTCGCGGCGATTCGCCCGCCGCGCGGCCTCGATCGCGTCGCAACTCGGCTTCGTCAGCGTGTACGGCGACACCCACGCGATGCTGTTCCGCTGGCGCGCGTGGCACCGGGTCACGACGCAGTTCGTGCTCGGCATCGTGGGGATCGCGCCGATGTCGGCGCGCTTGCAACGTGCGCTCGACCGCGGCGCCGACGGCATCGCCGTCTGATGGAGCCGGAGCCGCAGGACTCGCCGCCGCCGGGATCGTGGTCGCGCCGTACGTTCTCCGCACTCTGGGAACGCAACTTCCGGTTGTTCTTCGTCGGCCAGTTCATCTCCAACAGCGGCAACTGGTTGACGATCGTCGCGTTGACGTTGCTGGTCTTGCATCGCACCGGCAGCGGTGTCGCGGTCGGACTGCTCGGCGCCTGCCAGTTCGGTCCGATGCTCGTGTTGTCGGCGTTCGCGGGTCTCGTCGCGGATCGATCCGACAAGCGGAAATTGCTCTACCTCACGCAGAGCCTCGAGATGGCACAGTCGGCCACGCTTGCGGTGCTCGCGTTCTTACCGCACGTGCCGTTGCCGTTGTTCTTCGTCGTCGCGGTGGCCGGCGGGGCGATGCTCGCGTTCGACAACCCGAGCCGCCGGTCGTTCGTGAACGAGATGGTGCCGAGCCGGCTGATCCCGAACGCGGTCACGCTCTACAGCGCGAACGTGAACCTGTCCCGCATGGTCGGCCCGACGCTCGCCGCGGCGCTCATCGCGACGGTCGGTTACGGCTGGTCGTTCGCACTGGACTCGGCGAGTTATCTCGCGGTGTTGTTCTCGCTGTGGCGGATGCGCGGCGACGAGCTGCGGCCGGCACCGAAGACACCGCGCGGGCGCGGACAGGTGCGGGCGGGCCTGCGCTACATCGCCGGCGTTCCCGAGCTCTGGATCACCTTCCTGACCCTGCTTGTCGTGGGCATCCTCAGCTACAACTTCACCGTCGTGCTGCCGCTTTTCGTGGAGAAGGGCCTGCACGGCTCGGACAGCGACTTTGCCTTGATCTACGCCACTTTCAGCGCGGGCGCGGTCGTCGGCACCCTCGTCGTCGCGCGCCGCACGGCGATGACCGTACGTACGGTCATCGGCGCGTGCCTCGGCTTGGGCGTGACGATGCTCGCGATGGCGTTCGTCCCCAACGTCGGCGTCGCGTTCCCGGCCGCCGCGCTCGTGGGCGCGACCAGCGTCGTCTACCTCACCGTCACGACTGCGCTCGTGCAGTTGCGCGCGGAGCGGCACATGGTCGGCCGGGTGCTCGCGTTGCAAGCGGTGCTGCTGATCGGCACGACGCCGGTGGGCGGGCCGATCCTCGGGTTGCTCGCCGACGGCGCCGGCGGCCGCGCACCGGTCGTGCTCGGTGCGGCCGGTGCGTTGATCGCCGGTGTGGTCGCGTGGATCCTCGACCGCGGCAGAGCCGCTACGGACGACGGATGAGGTACTGGCCGACGTCGAGGTAGCCGGCCCGGAAGCCCGCCTCGGAGTACGCGAGGTACAGCGTCCACATCCGGCGGAACGTCTCGTCGAAACCGAGCGCGCCGATCCGTTGGCTCGCCTCGATGAACTGCGAGCGCCACCGGCGCAGCGTTTCGGCGTACGACGATCCGAAATGCAGCCGGTCCGCGACGTGCAGCGTGGTGTGCCGCGCGAGCATGTCCTCGATCGCCTGCTCGGACATGATGATCCCACCCGGGAAGATGTACTTGTTGATCCACGTCCACGACGATTTGCTCGCGAGCATCCGGTCGTGCGGCATGAGGATCGCCTGCAGCCCGACCGCGCCGCCGGGCGCGAGCCGTTCGTCCAAGGTGCGGAAGTACGTCGGCCACCACTTCTCGCCGACCGCCTCGATCATCTCGACACTCACGATCGCGTCGTACTCGCCGGTGATGTCGCGGTAGTCCTGCAAGCGGATGTCGATGCTCGCGGCGACGCCCGCGCCGGCAGCGCGACGGCCGGCGAGCGCAGCCTGTTCGCTCGACAAGGTCAGCGTCGTGACCCGCGCGCCCCGGCGCGCCGCCCGGATCGCGAGCTCGCCCCACCCGGTCCCGATTTCGAGCACGCGGGTGCCGTTGCGCACACCGGTGAGATCCAGCAGCCGGTCGATCTTGCGACGCTGCGCGACCGAGAGCGGTTCGTCGACGCCGCCGGCGAACAACGCCGACGAGTACGTCATCGTCTCGTCGAGGAACGCGGCGAACAGGTCGTTGGACAAGTCGTAGTGACGGGCGATGTTGCGCCGGGCACCCGGCCGGGTGTTGTCCTCGACCGTCGGCAGCCGCGGGTCGTACCAGCGCCGCAGCCGTTGCAATTGCCGGGGCACCAGCGACGTGACGTTGCGCGCGAGCGATTCGAGCACGGCGACGGGATCCGGCGCGTCCCAGTCGCCGGCCATGAACGCTTCGCCGAAGCCGATGTTGCCGCCGCGGCCGAGCCGGGCGAAGAACGACCGCGGGTTGCGGACGGCGAGCACCGGCCCGTTCGCCGGACCGAGGCGCGAACCGTCCGGGAACGTCACCGTGATGCCGGTACGGCGCGCCACCCGGGCCAGCAACGCCCGGGCCGCCGCGGCGCGGATCGGCGCCGGCCGCGGTGGAGCCATCGCCGGCCAGCGGGCCAGGTCGACCGAAGTGGCCGGGGCTGAGTGCTCGCGGGTCGTCGTCATCGGTCCGACACACCTCCTGTCGCCGTGATCATGGCGTGGCGCGGCTGCGAACGCCATGATCACGCATGGCCTCGACGGCCGCGGAGATTGCCCTCGACGCGTCGGCCAACGCAAGCAGTTGCTCGCGCGAGAGCGGATCGATCACGGTCTCGCGGACCGCCGCGACGTGGCCCGCAGCCGCGGCCGCGAGCGCGTCGTACCCCTCGTCGGTCAGCACCGCGAGCTGGCCGCGCCGGTCACTCGGGCACGGCTCGCGCCGGACCCATCCGCGTTCTTCCAGCCTCGCGACCGCGTGCGAGACGCGGCTGCGCGAGGACTGGGTGCCGGTCGCCAGCTCGGCCATCCGCAGCCGCCGATCCGGTCTCTCGGACAGCCGGACGAGGATCTCGTAATAGGCGTGCGGCATGTCCGCGTCGGCCTGCAGCTGCGCGTCGAGCGCGTCCTGGAGCAGCCGGACCGCTTCGATGTAGGCGCGCCAGGCGCGCTGCTCCTCCTTGCTCAGCCACCGCGCCGCCATGCCGGCCAGTGTACGACGGAATACTTGAACACTCAACTAGATTGAGAGGACATGACCACACTGCACCCGTTGCTCGCCGGCCGCCGGAGCACCCGCGCATTCGACCGCGACCACGTTCTCACCGACGGCGAGCTCGACCGCCTGATCGAGGCCGCGCGGTGGGCGCCGAGCGCCAACAACAGCCAACCGTGGCGAGTGGGCGTGGCCCGGCGCGGCACCCCCGAGTTCGCCGGTTTGCTGGCCGCGCTCGCGCCCGGCAACGCGCGCTGGGCCGGCACCGCTTCCGCGCTCGTGCTCGTCGCCGCGCAGTACGTCGGCGACGACGGCGCGCTCCGGCCATGGGCCGACTACGACGCCGGGCAGGCAGCGGCGCACCTGTCCGTACAGGCCGAGGCCGAAGGTCTCGCCGTGCACCAGATGGGTGGCTTCGACCCGGACCGGGCCGGTGGGGCGTACGCGCTCCCCGACGGCACCAAGCCACTGGTCGTGATCGCCGTCGGCCGCCGCGATCCCGACGCCGTACTTCCGGAACCGTTTGCCGCGCGCGAGACCGCGCCGCGGACCAGACTGGCGCCGGGCGAGATCATGCTGACGCCAGCGCTCGACGTCCTTCCCCTGTCGGCCTGACAGTTGAACAAAGGAGCCCGATGATGGCCGTGCACCGACTCAACCACGCAGTCCTCTACGTCCGCGACGTGGAAAGAAGCGTCGCGTTCTACCGCGACGTCCTCGGCTTCCGGCCGCTCTCGGACATGGCCGGGCTCAAGGGCGCGGCGTTCCTGCAGGCCGAAGGCTCCAGCAACGACCACGACCTCGGCTTGTTCGAGGTCGGCGCGGCCGCCGGTCCCTCCCAAGCCGGCCGGCAGACCGTCGGTCTGTATCACCTCGCCTGGGAGGTCGAGACTCTCGCCGACCTCAAGCGCATCGCGGCCAAGCTGACCGACGCCGGCGCGCTCGCCGGCGCCTCCGATCACTCCACCACCAAGGCGCTCTATGGCGCCGACCCCGACGGCATCGAGTTCGAGGTGTCGTGGCTGGTGCCGGCCGACCGGATCACCGATGAGGTGCGGTCCGGGCGGACGACGATCCGGCCGCTCGACATCGACCGCGAGATCGCGACGTACGGCGCGGACACCCGCGGCGGCGTCGGCGTCTCGCACGCCTTACCGGTCTGACTCCGGCTCGGTTCGGGACAGCACCCGGGCGACCGTCGGCGCGGACCACCGGGTCCCGGCGTCGGTGAGCAGGCCGTCCTTGTTCAGCGCCGCCGCGATCGTGTGCAGCGACGCGCCACGGCCGGCCAATTCGCGGATCCGTGCGGTGATGTCGGGCGACGTCGTGGTCAGCCGGCTGCCCCGATTGCGCTGGCGCCGGCGCGCGGCGGCGGAGAGCGTCGGGTCCACGATCAGCGCCGGGTCGACCCGCCGCGGCACCCGCGGCGCCGGACCGGGCGGCGCGTACAGGTAACCCTGAGCGAAATCGCAGCCGATGTCGGCGAGGAAGCGCGCCTGCTCCAGCCGTTCGACGCCTTCCGCGACGACGGTGAGGCCGACGGAATGTGCCAGCTGCACGACGCTGTGCACGATCGCGGCGTCGTCGTCGTGACGGTCGACGCCGCTGACGAACGCGCGGTCCACCTTCACCTCGGTGACCGGCAGGTCGCGCAGGTAGAGCAGCGACGAGTAGCCCGTGCCGAAGTCGTCGAGGGCGACGCCGACCCCGAGGTCACGCAGGTCGCGCAGCACTTTCGCGGCGGCGCTCATGCCCTGGACGGCGGCGTGCTCGGTGAGCTCGACGACGAGTCGATCCGGTTCGAGCCCGTGTGCCTCCAGCGCCGCGTCGATCTCGCCGACCAACGTGGGTCGCACCACGTCGCCGGCCGCGATGTTCACCGACATCGTCGGCAAGTCCCAGCGGGCGATCTGTGCACACGCCTCGCCGATGACCCAGGCGGTGAGGTCGTGCATCACCGGCGTGTGCGACACCGCCGGCAAGAAGTCGTCCGGCATGAGCAGCAGGTCGGGCTGGTGCTGCCAGCGCAGCAGCGCCTCGACGCCGCGCACCGCGCCGGTCCGCGGCGAGACCACCGGTTGGTAGTGCAGCACGAATTCGTCGGCTTTGAGCGCCGCACGCAGCTGCCGCTGGGGAAGCACCGCAATCGGTGCGTCCGGGCGCAGGGAAGGAGCCGGACGCGACACTGCTCTCACCTCCGACCGCTGGTTTCAGGACGGTCACTGGGCGTAGTCGCAACATAGACGAATTGTGACGTTTATGCACTAGGGAAATACGACCAAACAGGCAGGAACCGCTCTCGAATTGCCTTCCGCCGGCCCGGGTAGCCACCTGGAAGGGACCTGGACAACGTCGACCGAGGAGGACGTACATGCCGCGGGCCGCATGGTCGGACAAGCGCGAACGCCAGTACGAGCACATCAAGGAGGGCCTGCGCGAGCGGGGCGAGGACGAGGACACCGCCGAGGAGATCGCCGCGCGCACAGTGAACAAGGAACGGGCCCGGGCCGGCGAGGCCAAGCAACGCAGCCGGACCTCGGTGCAGGACATCTCGTCCGGCCGGCGCGGCGGCCTGCGCTCGCACCGTGGCCCCGGCGGCCGGACCAAAGCTCAGCTTTACGCCGAGGCGAAACGCAAGGGCATCGAAGGGCGCTCGACGATGAACAAGGCCGAATTGCAGCGGGCCGTCGATCGCTGAGCCCATCGCCGCGTCGCCGCCTTAGCGGGCGGGCGCGCGGCGCTCGCCCGCGCTCAGGCGGGTTGCTGGGTCAGCGCGAGGAACTCCGCTCGGCTGCGCGAATCGGTGCGCAGCGTGCCGAGCAGCGCGCTGGTCACCGTCGTCGCCCCGCGGGCCTGCACGCCGCGCACGGTCATGCAGCTGTGCTCGGCGTGCAGCACGACGCCGACGCCGCGCGGGCGCAGGTGCGTGTCCAGCCAGCCGGCGATCTGCTTGGTCATCCGCTCCTGCACCTGCGGGCGACGAGCGAACAGCTCGACGACGCGGGCGAGCTTGCTCAGCCCGATGATGCGGTGATCGGGCAGGTATCCGACGGCCGCGATGCCGCTGAACGGCAGCAGATGGTGCTCGCAGACCGAGGTGAACGGGATCGCGCGGGCGAGCACGAGTTCGTCGTACCCCTCCTCGTTCGGGAAGGTCGTCAGGTTGAACTCGCGCGGCGTGAGCAGTTCGGCGTAGGCGCGCGCGATCCGGCGCGGGGTGGCGGCGAGCGACGGATCGCGCACGTCCATGCCGAGCGCGCCGATCAGATCGGCGGCGGCCCGTTCGGCGGCCTCGACGTCGATGCCGCTCGGGACCGGCGCGGGCGCGCCGGGCAGCCCGGTGTTGGGCAGCAACGCGAGGTCAGGCGCATTCGCGGACGGGCACATCGGTGGTCGTCTCCTTACCGTGTCGGTGCAACGCGAGATGAGCGGATTGGTCCGCGGCCATCGGCCGGTCGAGCCACGCGCGGGTGGCTTCCCGGGCGCGTTCGATCAGCCGGGCCGCGGCGCGGAAGTCGACCGGCGACACCGATACCGGACACAGCGGCGGCGCGACCCGCAGGTCGACGCAGTCGGGTTGGGCCTGCATGTCCTGCACGTCCTGGATCATCCGGCGCTGGATCGCGACGGTGACCGCGTGCATCGCCATGCCGAGCGGCGTGCGCGGCGGCGCTTCGAGGGCGCAGGCATAACCCGTCGGCAAAACGTATATACGGTTTGCGCCGAGGGAACGGGCGACCGAGATCGGCGAGTTGTTGACCACGCCGCCGTCCATGAGCAGGTGGCCTTCCACCTCGACCGGTGGGAAGACGCCGGGCAGCGCGGCGCTGGCCATGATCGCCTCGACGGTCGGGCCTTCGGTGAGGACGACTTCGCGGCCCGTGGTGACCTCGGTCGCGACGACGGCGAGCGGCCACGGCGCGTCCTCGATCCGGTCGAACGGCAGCTGCTCGCGGACGAGGCGTCGCAGCGGTCTCGAGTCGGCGATGCCGTTGACGTGCCCGGTGAGTGCGCGGGCGATCCGCCGTACGTCGGTCGGAAAGACGTCGGACCGGCGCAACTTGATCCAGATCCTCGCGAGGTCCTCGACGCCGCGATGCCCCGGGTGGCCGGCGACGTACGCGGCGTTGAGCGCGCCGACCGAGCTGCCGACGAGCAGATCAGGGGTGATGTGCCGGTCGGCCAGCGCGAGCAGCATGCCGACCTGGACGGCGCCGAGGCTGCCGCCGCCGGACAGGACGAACGCCGTCGCCATGGCTGTCCGCCACCTCCCGCGTGACTAAAACTAACTTACATTAGTTTTAGAAGGAGAGCGGCCGGATGTCAACCTCGGCGGCGGATTGGAGCTGCCACGGAACGCTGGTGACCATGACCCCCGGCTCGAACAGCAGTCGCGCTTTGAGCCGCAGCGCGCTCTGGTTGTGCAGCAGCTGTTCCCACCACCGGCCGACGACGTACTCCGGTATGAACACCGTGACGACGTCGCGCGGGCTGGCCCGGTGCAGGCTGCGGAGGTAGTCGAGCACCGGCCGCGTCATCTCCCGGTACGGCGAGTCGAGGATCTTCAGCGGGATCTCGATCCCGTGCCGAGCCCACTCGTCCTGGAGCCGGTCGACGTCCTCGTCGTCGATCCGGACGGTGAGGGCCTCGATCGTGCTCGGCCGGGTCGCGGTCGCATAAGCGAGCGCGCGCATCGTCGGCAGGTGCAGCCGCGACACCAGCACGATCGCGTGGTTGCGCGACGGCAGCAGCGGGCGCTCGGCAGCGGCGACGTCGAGCTCGACGCTGACCGACCGGTAGTGCCGGCTGATGCCCTTCATCACCAGGTAGAGGCCGGCCATCGCGAGGATCGCGATCCACGCGCCGTGGATCACCTTGGTGTAGAGCACGACGACGAGAACCACGGCGGTGGCGATCGCGCCGGCGAGGTTGATGGCGCGGGAGACCTTGATCCGGTGGGTGCCCGTTGCCGGCCTGTTCGCGAGGATCCGGTTCCAGTGCCGGACCATGCCGGCTTGGCTCAACGTGAACGACGTGAACACGCCGATGATGTAGAGCTGGATCAGCTTGTCGATGTTCGCGTCGAAGCCGACGACGAGCGCGATGGCGAAGCCCCCGAGCAGGACGATCCCGTTGCTGAACACCAGCTTGTCGCCGCGGTTGTGCAACTGGCGGGGAAGGTAACGCGACTGCGCGAGGATCGACGACAGGACCGGAAAGCCGTTGAACGCGGTGTTCGCGGCGAGGATCAGGATGCCGGCGGTCGCAGCTTGGTAGAGGTAGAACAGCACGGCCTTGCCGCCGAACGCGGTCGCGGCGACTTGCGAGATGACCGACGGGTTGCCGCTCGGTTGCGCGCGCGCGTGCACGTGCAGCGCGAGCGCGGTGATGCCGACGAACATCGAGATCGCGAGCAGGCCCATGACGGTGAGCGTCTGCGCGGCGTTGCGGGACTTCGGCTTGCGGAACGACGGCACGCCGTTGCTGATCGCCTCGACACCGGTCAGCGCCGTACATCCGTTCGCGAATGCTCGTAGAAGCAACAGGAGCGTGAACACCCCGCCGACGTGCGTCGTCCGCCTGAGCTGTTGCGCCGCCGTCGTCGCGTCCGGCAGATGACCGGTCACGCCCTTGCCGAACGCGAAGGCGAACATCACGAACGTCAAGACGACGAACGCATAGGTCGGGACCGCGAACGCGCGGCCGGATTCCTTGACCCCGCGCAGATTCGCGAGCATGAGCAGTACGACGCAGCCGACCGAGAGCAGGACGGCGTGCGATTGCAGGCTCGGTGCGGCGCTGGTGATCGCGACGACGCCGGACACGACGGAGACGGCCACCGTCATCACGTAGTCGACCAGCAGCGCGGCGGCGGCGACGAGCGCGGCGTTCTCGCCGAAGTTGTCGAGGCTCACCGCGAACGCGCCGCCGCCGTTGGGATAGGCGTAACAGGTCTGCCGGTAGGACGCGACGACGATGACGAGCAGTGCGGCGACCGCTGCGGCGATCCACTTCGAGAAGGTCAGGTACGCAGCGCCGCCGGCCGCGAGCGCGAGCACGATCTCCTCGGTCGCGTAGGCCACGGAGGAGATCGGGTCGGAGCAGAACACCGGGAGCGCGAGCCACTTCGGCAGCAACGTCTCGTGCAACTGCTGGCTGCGCAACGGCCGGCCGACGAGCAGGCGTTTGGTCGCCTCGACGACGGTTGCACTACTGCGCGACGGCACGTCTTTCGACGCTAGGTTCGCCGTCCGCCGCGCGGCGCATGACGCGCGTCAAGATTCCCGCGGGACGCGTCAAGATCCCGTCAAGACCGGGCCGGGCATGTGCGGGACGCGGGAAGACTCGGGACGCATGGCCACTCGACACCGCCGATGGCCGGAGTATCCGGCGTACGTCGCGCTACCCGTCGGGGCGGCGCTGTTGCTCGTCGTCGGCGCGGTCGCGGCCGGCTTGGACGGTCGGCTCTCCGGTGTCGCCGTCGCGGTCGTGTGCGGCGCCGTCGTCCTCGCCACGACGAGCCTGACCGATCCGAAGGCGGCCCCGCCGCTCGCCGTCATCGGCTGGATGACCGCGAGCTCGTTCGCGCGCGCGCCGTACGGAAGCCTGCATCCCACCGGTCGGCAAGCGGCGGTCGCCGCGATCTCGATGGGCACGGCGGCGCTGATCGGCGCGGGTGCGAGCACACTGAAGGCTGTGATCGGCTTGGCGTCGTTCTCCCCGGCGCTCGACCGCCGGCGGCAGCTCGCCGGTGGCTTGCTGGCGCTGCTGTTGTTGCCGGCGTTGACGTTGGTCGTCACGGGCCTGCGCGCGCAGCTGTCGCTGACCGACAACCTGCTCATCTACCTGCTCGCTGTCGTCGCGGTCGCGCTGGTGGGTGGGTTCTGGCCGGCCGTGTTCGCGGCGATCGCGGCGAGCCTGCTGATCAACTGGTACTTCACCGCGCCGTACCACACCTTCACGATCGCCGAGCCGGACAATCTGCTCGCATTGATGCTGTTCATCCTCGTCGCGATCGTGGTGTCGAGCGTGGTCCATCTCGCGGCCCGCCGGTTGGTCGAGGCACGCCGCAGCCGCAGCGAGGCGGAGGCGCTCGCGCGGCTCGCCGGTTCGGTGCTCGGGCGGGAGGACACGCCGAGCGTCGTGCTCCAGCATCTGTACGCGACGTTGAGCGTCGGCGCCGAACTGCTCGAGCGAGTCGGCGATCGCTGGATCCGGGTCGCCCACTGCGGTGACACGTCGAGTGCCGGCGGGCAACGGATCCTGGCCCGCGACGATGTCGCGATGATCGTCCATGGCGCCGTGCCGCCGGGCAGCTCGCGGTTGATCGAAGCGGCGGCCGGGCAAGCGACGGCAGCGCTCGACCGCGACCGGCTGCGCACCCAGGCCGCGCAGACCGAGGCGCTCGCCGCGGGCAACCGGATGCGGACCGCGTTGCTCGCCGCCGTTAGCCACGATCTGCGGACGCCGCTCGCCTCGATCAAGGCCAGCATCAGCAGTCTTCGGCAGTCCGACGTGCACTGGTCGCCCGAAGACGAGGCGACCCTGCTCGCGACGATCGAAGAGTCGAGCGACCGGCTCGACAGCCTCATCGCGAACCTGCTCGACATGAGCCGGGTGCAGACCGGCGCGTTGCAACCGTTCCTGCGACCGGCGGCGATCGACGAGATCGCGCCGCTCGCGCTGCGCGGGATCGCCGGCGGCGAACGAGTGCGGCTCGACGTACCGGAGACGTTGCCGTTGGTGCTCACCGATGCGGGCCTGCTCGAACGTGCGCTCGCGAACCTGCTTGCCAACGCCGTGCGCTTCTCGCCGGCCGACCGGCCGCCGACGCTCTCGGCCGAGGCGTACGACGACGTCGTCGAGGTGTCGGTGATCGACCACGGGCCGGGAGTGCCGAGTGCGGATCACGACCGGATCTTCGAGCCGTTCCAACGATTGGGCGACCAGGACATGAGCACCGGTGTCGGCCTCGGGCTCGCGGTCGCGCGCGGTTTCGTCGACGCGATCAGCGGCGCGCTCCGCCCGTCGCAGACGCCCGGTGGCGGGTTGACGATGACGATGACACTGCCGATCGTCCCGTCCCTCGTCGCGCACGGGCGTCAGGTGCGAACGTGACGAAGGTCGTCGTCATCGACGACGAAGACGCGATCTGCCGCGCGTTGCGCATCAACTTGACCGCGCGCTCGTACGAGGTGGTGGTGGCGATGAACGGCGCGAGCGGTCTCGCCGTCGTCGCGCGGGAGCGGCCGGACGCGATCATCCTCGACCTCGGCCTGCCCGACATGGACGGAACCGACGTCATCACCGGGGTACGCGGCTGGACGAGCACGCCGATCCTCGTACTGTCCGCGCGCGAGAACGAGGCGGCGAAGGTGAAGGCGCTCGACGCCGGCGCGGACGACTACGTGACGAAGCCGTTCGGCATGGACGAGCTGCTGGCCCGCCTGCGCGCGGCCGTTCGGCGCGGTTCGTCCGGGCCGGACGTGCCGTCGGTCGTGACCGACGACTTCACCGTCGATCTTGCCGCGAAGCGGGTCACGCGGGCCGGACCAGAGGACGTGCGACTCACGCCGACCGAGTGGCAGGTGCTGGAGATCCTCGTGCGCAACCGCGGCCGCCTCGTGACGCAGCGCCAGTTGCTGCAGGACGTGTGGGGACCGGCGTACGAGACGGAGTCGAACTACCTGCGGGTGTACGTCGCGCAGTTACGCCGCAAGCTCGAACCGGACCCGACCCGGCCGCGTTACCTGCTCACCGAACCCGGCATGGGCTACCGCTTCGCCGACTAGGTTTCCGCGGGCTGTTGCATCGCGTTGAGCTCGGCGAGCGCCCACAGGCTTGCGACCGCGCCGAGGACGACGCCGGCGAGATGGATCATCAAGTCGTACAACGTGCCACTCGCGCTTTCGCCGAAGTCGCCGAGGGCCGCGAGGAACCCGACGACGCCGGAGAGCACGAACAGCGCGCCGAGCGGCACGGCCAGCGCCAGCGCGGCGTCGATCATCCAGCGCCCGTCCTCGTCGAGTGCGCGGTCGCGCCGGCGTGCGGCCAGCGTGATGGCCGTGACCGTCGCGGGTGCGGCGAGCAGCAGGTTGCGGCTGAAGATGACTTCGAGATCCTGCCGGAACCCGCCGGACAGGTTGGCGAGCGCGACGATCAGGTAGCCGAGAACGTAGAGCCAGATCGCGATCGCGTAGCCGATCGCGGCGAGTTCCCAACCGTGTGCATTCGCCCCGGTTCGGCTGGCGATCGATGTCTTGGGCAGGAAGTGGGAGAGGTACGCGCGATCGGTCATGTCGGCCCCCTGAGGTGCGACTCGCGGATCGAGCGTAGGGCTTACCAAATGGTGATGCAGGCGAATGTGCGAACCGTCGTACGGTTCAGCACGAAAGTAACCACGTACGACCGCGATCCTTTGAGCACCAGACTGCGGTCACTGCCGGGCCGGCGGATCGCCAGATCGGGCTGAGCAAGAGCAACTCGTTCCCGCGGCCGGCGAGCAGGGCAGGGGTCGCGTTGCCCGACCGGCTGCCGTACAGCACCCCGAACGGCAGGCTCCCGGACCCTCGGGCCGCGCACTCGCATCGGTTGTATGCGACTCGGCTCCAGGTGGTGCCGTCGTCGGTGCTGCGGTAGAGCTGGTCGAACGGTGGTGCGTGACGGCGGGCCGGATCGCCGCCGTTGAAGTACGCGAACAGGTCTCTGGTTCCGGGTGCGCCGTCGCTGATCGCGACGGTATCGAGACCGCCGTAGCGCGCGACCTGAGCGAGGGCCGAGTTCAGAGTGGTCACCGGACTGAAATGAGCACCACGGTCGTGAGAGACGAAAATCCTGTAGACGGCGTTCGTCACGCTGGACCCGACGCTCGCCAGAATCGTGCCGCTGCTGGCGAAATCCGGCGCGAACCGAAGTTGATCCACCCAGTTGTACGGCGGGTCGAACGAGGCCAACTTCGTCGCGCAAGTGAAAGTTGGTGTGCACGAGAAGAGTTCCGAGTGGGAGGTCACCGCGCCGCCGGTGGCGGTAAACCCGGAGGCGAAGGCGAGGTGATCCTGCGCGTAATTCGGCGAGATGAAGAACGCCTGGTCCTGATCCGGGGTCCCGGTGACCTGCCGAATGCTGGGAACGATCGGGTCGAAGAGGTAACTCAGATTCTGCCCTGGGGTTCCCGTGGACAGCGTGTGGTGGTTTGGGCACCGGGACGAGTGACGCGCCTGCTCGCGGCCGACGGCCGGCTCCGTCCGCACCGACCACGTACGCTTCGCTTCGTGACGTCGGCGCAGCGAGTGCGTCTTCCGTCGTCGTGGTGGCTCGTGCCGGTCGTCTTCGTCGCCGTCGTGCTACGTGTCGTCCCTTGGTTCAAGCCGCACGTGTTCACCGGTGTCATGGAGTACGACGACGGCGTCTATTACGCCGCGTCGCGAGCCTTGCTGCACGGACTCGTCCCGTACCGCGACTTCACCATCGTTCATCCACCGCTGACGACGATTCTTCTCTTGCCGGCGGCCGCGATCGGCGTGCTTGTCGGAGACCCGGCCGGGATGGCGGCGGCGCGGGTGGAGGTACTGCTCGCCGAGTGCGTCAACGTCTGGCTCGTCTACCGGTTGACGCGCGCCGCGGTCGGCAACGGTGAGGGACAGGCGCGCCGGCTGGCGCCGTACATCGGCGCGGTGGTGTACGCCGTCGCGCCCGGCGCGGTGACCGCGGGGCACACCGCTCTGCTCGAACCGATGACGACGTTGTTCGCGCTGCTCGCGATGGTGTGGCTGTTGCGCGAACCGCTGACGAGGGCAGGCGCGGTCGCCGGCGGCGCGTGTCTGGCCGGTGCCCTGGGAGTCAAGCTTTTCGCCGGGGTCTATGTCGTCGTCGCGGCCGGTTGGCTGCTCGCGACGGCGCGGCAGCGGCTGCCGGCCGCCGCGCTCGGCTTCGCCGGTGGCTGCGCCGTCGTCTTCGGGCCGGTGCTGGCGTTGGCCGGACCGACGGTCGTCTGGCGGGACGTCGTCGCGACGCAACTCACGCGACCGGCGGACGGCGGAGTGTCCGCGCTGGCCCGGGTGCGCAGCTTGTTCGGCGTCGGCGTCATCCCGACTGCCGTCGGCGTCGGCCTCGTGGCCATCTGTCTGCTGGTGTTCATCGCCGTCGCCGTGGAGGCTCGGCCGCGGCCGGCGGCACAGCTCTGGGCGTGGGTGGCGGTCGCCGTACTCAGTGCGGCGTCGTTCGCCGGCTCGCCGTCGTACTTCGACCATTACGCCGGCTTCTTCGCCGCGCCGTTCGCGATTTCCGTCGGCATCGCGTCGGCCGCGGCGGCGGGCTTCGAACGACTGGTGCGTGGTGCCGTGGCGACGGCAGTGCTCGCGTTGGTTGCCGTCACGTCGATCGGAGCCGTGCGCGACGACGGTCGATGGCAACGCAGCCCGGCATTGCAGGCGGCAGCGCGAAAGATCCCACCCGGTGCTTGCGTCTACTCGGACGCGGTCAGCTTGCTGATCGCCGCCGACCGGTTCCGGGTCGGCGACCGCCGCTGCCCGGGGTGGATCGACGGACGCGGGCAGAACCTGGTGTGGAGCGTCGGTCATCGGCACGGCAACGACTTCTACCCGCGCGGCTTCCTGCTCGACCGGCGTTGGCAGGCGCAGACCTTGCGCCAGATCGAAGCGGCGGCGTACCTGCTGACCCGCACCGATCCGCGGCAGACGCCGGAGTGGAATCAACAGGTCGGCGCGTACGTCGCGAGCCATTTCAGGAAACTGTGGAGCGACTCCGGTCGCATCCCGGCGCAGCTCTGGGTACGAACCAGGACCTAGCTGACGACGCGCCGTACGTACGGAACGCGGGTGAGTACGACGGCGGCGGCGGCCGACACGGCGGCGACGACGAGGACGATCGCGGGCACGCCGAGCGACACGGTCGTGAGTTGTGACGGGCGGCCTGCGTGCTGCAGCAACGGCACCAGTACGAGCGGGTGCAGCAGGAAGACGCCGAACGTCGCCTCGCCCATCCGCGCGACCACCGGCCGGGACTTCCACGCCCGTCGGGTGGCGCGAGCGCGGACCGCGAGGAACAGCGCCACCGACATGACGACGACGGTCGGGCTCTGATAGCCGAGGAAGTAGCGGCCGACGCGGGTCCAGCCGAAGACGTCGATGAACACCGCGCTGAGTACGAGTGTCGCGACCGCGGCCGCGACGGCGAACATCGCCGCGCGCGCGGCGGTTCGCTCCTTGATCGGCGCCGTCATCAGCCACGCGCCGGCGAGGAAGTAGCCGACGAACGGCAGCCATTCGGTGAGCGCGTTCACGCCGCCGGTGCCGAGAACGCCGTCCAGTGTGTAGTCGGCGACGTTGAACGCGAGCACGCCGATCGCGAACAGCCGGAGGCGATCCGCGGATGTGCGCGCGATCACGTGGCGCAGCAGCGGCGTGACGGCGTAGAGGCCGGCGATGACGTAGAGGTAGTAGAGCTGCAGGTACGGGTGGCCGGTGGCGAGATCGCGCGCGGCCTCGGCCTTCGTGAGGTGCTCGCCGAACAGGGTCGGTCGCAGCGCGAGGTAGACCACGGTCCAGAAGACCAGGGGCACGGCGATGCGGTTGAGGCGCCGCCGGTAGAACGCCGTTGCCGGCGTCGGCTTCGCGGGACGCAGCAGCAGCCCGCCGCTGATCATGACGAAGACCGGCACGCACCACAGCGACGCGACGTTCATCGACGCCGCCACCCACCAGGTGGCGGAGAAGGTCGCGACCGTTGCGCCGGCCGTCAGCGGCGACACCGTGTGAATCGTGATGACGGCGAGGATCGCCACGATCCGCAGCACGTCGAGCCAGGCCACTCGCGCCTGAGCCGGTGCGGGCGAAGGATGGCGGACGGCGAGCGCGAGGGTCGCGGTTTCGCCGTGGACGGCGGCAGGGCGGCGCTCGACGCGGGCATGCGGAATTGTCATGACCTCGACTCAGTACCCAGCTTCGAGCGCTTCGATTGCGGCCCCGGCAGGATTCAATCAGCTCCCGTTCGCCGGATTGGTCGCCTGGTACTCGAACGTGGGGCCGATCGTGACCGCGGGGTTCGGCACCCCGGACATCATTGCCTTGGCTTGACCCTTCAGCGACATCATCAGCCCGATCGCGGTGTCCATCTGCGCGGATGTGGCGGCGCCGTTGAACAGCGCGTGCAACACGCCGAGCAGACTGGTGTAGGCGTAGTTGAAATTGTCATTCGCAACCGCCTGGGCTGACCCCGGCGGGTACGGGCCGGGGTTCGTCGGCGCCGGGTAGACGCCGGTGCTGTCGAACGGGATCGCCGGCCCGTCGTACGCGTATTCGTCCTGCGGCGCCGGCCCGTGACCGGTCGGTTCGAGGACGTGACCCTCCTTGATCTGCATGTAGCGGTAGTAGTGCGCGTATCCGTTGCCCACGACTTCGAGCGGCGACGTGCTGGTCCCTTCGCCCTGGTCGACGATGGTCTGGATCGCTTGGGTCGCGGTCGCGACATCGATCACGACGACCGATTCGCGCATCAGGTCGGGCCCTACCTGGTTGCGCGGCGGGTCGACGAACGCGCCGTCGCCGAGTTTGGCGATTGCCGCTGCGATCGCCGCGTAGAACTGACCGATGGTGAGGTCGGCGCCGGCCTCCAGCTTCGGGTAATCGACCGGGTGTTCGGGTTCTTCGATCGTCAGGAACGTCGGTAGCTGCTTGTCGATCGAGAACGGCGCCAGCGTGGCGGTGAGCTCGGCCTGCACACCGCCGGGCAGCGGGCCGGGATAGGTCGGCAGGAACCCTGGCCCGTCGATCACGGGCGAGCCGCCGAGCGCGTTCAGCGTGTTGGCGGCGAGGGTCATGTGCAGCATCTCTTCGACCACGACCGACTCGATGATCGCGCAGATCTCGCCGTTCTTCGCCTCGTCCAACGAGTAGAGCGCGTAGAGGTAGAGCGGGATGGTCGCGTGCTCGAGCTTGATCGCCGACTGGAGCGACGCGCGCACGGCGGCCGGATCGGGCGCGGGTCCTTCGAGCCCGGCGATCAGCTCTCGTCGAACGTGGATCATGTGGCCACCGCTTTCACTTCGACTGCAGGATCAGGCGCCGGGCCGCGGCCGCGGCCTTGCCGCCCTTCGCCGCGGCGGGCGGTCCTGCACCCGGCGGCGGTACCGGCGGCTCGGCACCGTCGGTGCGGCTTGGCACCGGTACGGCGCCGGGCAACGGGTCCTGTAGCCAGGCGAGGATCATCTTGCGTTTGGCCGGCGAGAGGTCGCGGGTCACCGGCATCGAGTTCGGATCCGACACGTCGAGGCTGAAGGCGAGTGTCATCAGCTCGGCGTTCGCCTTGATCGAGTCGTAGTCGGCGAGGTTCAGGAAGCGCAGCATCGACGGGTAGAGATTGGCGTACTGCTGCAGGATGGGTTGCACGTCGGTCCAGGTCGGCTTCGCCGGCGCGTCGTAGCCGCTCCACAGCAGGAAGCTGACGAAGTTCCACTGGTTGATCGGCTCGGCGTTCAGGATGGCGTCGGCGAAGGCGGGCCGGATGCCGTACACCTGGCCGTCGATGCTCGACTCGCCACCCGGGAACACGCGGGCCGCGCCCGGGTCGCCGGCGTCGACCGAGAGCGTCGCCTTGCCGTTCGCGTCCGTGGTCGCCGTCGGTCCGAACCGCAGCGCGTCGGCGGGGGTCGCGACCGGTGGCGAAGCCATGATGTACGGCGGTGTAAAGGTATTCGTCTGCAGCTGGCTGGAGTCGAGCGTGAACGACAGCGCTACTCCGGCCAGCGGCGCGCCGAACTGGGTGGCGTACACATCGATGTCGGTGTGATCGCCTGGGCTCATCCGGTAGACGAAGGTGTCCGCACGGACGAAACAGCCGTTCAACGCTTCGCTGATCACGACGCCGGCATTCCCGGTCAGCACCAGTGGGCTGGATTGCACCAGTTGCAGTTGAGCAGGTGACAGCGGCAGCACCACGATGCCGGCTGTCTCGGCGTACCAGCCCGTGTTGCTCACGTATCCGCGGAATCCCGACGCCGGGATCACGCCGAGCGGCACCAGCGATCCGGCCGGGCTGGGCGGTGTCGCGAACGGGTTGTAGACGGCCAGGGTGAGGTCGCCGACATCGGCCGGGCCACTCCCCGGCTCGACGCACAACAACGCGTTACCGAGGTCGAGGTAGATGAGACCGGCCACTGGATCGACGGCGGCGGGGAAGTGGTTGATGCTGCCCGCAGGGGCGAAGAAGCTCGCCGCCACGTTCGGATCTGCCGTCGCGACGAACTGGCGGCCGAGGACGAGGTGGAGGGGTTCACCGGGAAGGTACGGCCCGATCGTGCCGACGACGCGGCCGCACATGAAGTCCGGGGATCCGAAGTGCATGTTGATCGCGTCGACGTTGAACTTGATCGACAACCGACCGGTCGCCTGTGCGGTTTGCCGGAGTTCGGTGAGGAAGGGCGAGTGCGAGACGTCGTCCCATTGCACGTTGTGCAGCACCGACTGGTACGTCGCGCCGGCGTTGTTGTCGCCGCCGCCCGCCGAGTCGCCGCCGCGATCCCAGATGTCGATGAACCCCGTGGGGAGGAAGTCGGCACGCATCAGCGTGTTGCCCTCGGAATCGGCGATGCGGATCTCGAGACCCCAGATCTCGGAGACGAGTTGTTGTTCCGGGTCGAGGTCGACCATCTTCGCCGGCACGGTGCGATCGGAATCGGCAACGCTGCAGCCGAGTACGGGGTCGTCGGTCACGGCACCATCGGGCGTCCATGCCGTGGTGATCGCACAACCGAGCATGCGGAAGGTCGCGTCGCCCTCCGGGTTGAACCAGCCGTTGGGCGGGTTCATCTTCGGGCCTTGCATCGTCTGGTAACTCGCCTGGAACGCACTGGTGTCGAAGTGACCAGGGTCGTTGTTCACCGTCGACACGTTGGCCTGGAACTTGCCGGCGAAGTGAAGCCGCAAGCCGTTGAGGTAACTCACGTCGAGTGCTCCCTAGTCTCGTGCGTCAGTCTTGTGCGTCGCCGGCGAACGGTTCGATCAGACCGACCGGGTTGCCCTCGGGGTCGCGGAACATCGCGATCCGGTAGCCGTCGATCGAGGTGATGGGCATGAGGATCGACCCGCCGGCGGCGGTCACTGCCGAGAGCACCGGCGGCAACGAATCCACCAGCAGGTAGAAGTTGCGTCCGGGCTCGAAGCCCGGGGTGCCCGGATCCGCTTGACCGATGCCGCCGAGCAGCGGCGGTGCTCCGGCCGGGAAATGGACGTAGGCGAACCCGCCGGCTCCGATCGTGTACCGCCAGCCGAACACCTGCTGGTAGAACGCCTTCGCGGCGGCGGCGTCCTTCGCGATGATCTCGAACATCACGGCCGGGTGCCGGTTGCCGGACGCGTTCTCGCCGTCGCCGTCCGCGTCGCGGTCCGCGTCGCGGCGGATGAAACCGGCGAGCAGGTCGAGGAACTGCACGGTCGTGTACGGCTTGCCGTTCGTCCCGACGAAGCAATGCCCGTACGTGGCGACGAACTCGGTGAAGATCCGCCCGTTCAGATGGGCGAGGAACGCATCGGGCCCGGCATAGGTCTCGAAGAACAGCACGAGCAGCGGCTCGGCCGGCGGCAGCGACTGCAGTCGTGCGTCGGCGCCGAACGGAGTGTGCACGAGGTACGTGAGGGTGCCGGGCTCGTTGGCCTGTACGTCGGCCGCGAGCGCCACCAGCGCCTGCCGCGCCTCCACCTCGTGCCCGGGTGCGATGAACCAATGCGAGGTCAGGCTTACCGGCACAAGGGCCGAACATACTGATAGCGACGAATGATCGCCAGGCAGGTGCCGTCCGTCCGAGCAACATCTGGCGGGAAGGCAAGGGCCGAGGTGTGGGGGGCACGCAATGCGGGGCCGCCCCCACCCCCCGATCGAGCAG
>JAICXQ010000012.1 GCA_025980325.1 Frankiales bacterium | reverse complement strand
GCTGGTCGAGGTAACGCTCGACGAAGCACTCGCCGCGGCCGAACGCGGCCACCGCTTCGCGCACGGCGCTGTCGTACAGCTCGGGGATCTCGTCGCGGCTGCGGGCGACCTTCAAGCCGCGCCCGCCGCCGCCGAACGCGGCCTTGATCGCGATCGGCAGGCCGTATTCGTCGGCGAACGCGATCACGTCGTCGACGCCGTCGACGGGGTCCGCGGTGCCGGGCACGAGCGGTGCCCCGACGTCCTGCGCGATGTGCCGGGCCTTGACCTTGTCGCCGAGCGCGTCGATCGCGGCCGGGGGCGGGCCGATCCAGACGAGTCCTGCGTCGAGGACCGCGGTCGCGAACGCGGAGTTCTCGGCGAGGAAGCCGTACCCCGGGTGGACCGCGTCGGCGCCGCTTCGCTTCGCGACGTCGAGCAGCTTCGCGATGTCGAGGTAGGACTCGGCCGGCGTGGCGCCGCCGAGTGCGTACGCCTCGTCCGACATGCGCACGTGCAGGGCGTCGAGATCCGGCTCGGCGTACACCGCGACGCTGCCGAGGCCGGCGTCCCGGCAGGCCCGCGCGACGCGGACCGCGATCTCGCCGCGATTGGCGATCAGCACCTTGCGCACGGAGAAACTCTACGGGGATGCAATGCTCGCGCCCGTGAGTGAGCAACCTTTCGCCAACTACCAGAACGAGATCTACCTGCACGGCCTGGCCGGTACGTTCCCGGAGCTGCCGTGCGAGCCGGGTGGATTGGAAGACCTCGCGCGCGAGCGGATGGATCCCGAGCCGTTCGGTTATGTCGCCGGCAGCGCCGGCACCGAGTCGACCGCGCGGGCCAACCGGGCCGCGTTCGACCGCTGGCGGATCGTGCCGCGGTTCTTGCGCGACGTGTCGACCCGCGACCTGTCCTCGACGCTCCTCGGTACGGCGTTCCCCGCGCCGGTCGCACTCGCGCCGGTCGGCGTGCAGGGCATCGTGCACGCCGAGGCCGAGCTGGCCGTCGCCCGCGCGGCCGGCGCGCTCGGCTTGCCGATGGTGCTCTCGACGGTCTCGTCGTACACGTTGGAGGACGTCGCGAAGACCGGCGGCGGGCCGAAGTGGTTCCAGCTCTACTGGCCGCGCGATCGGGAGGTCGCGGCGTCGCTCGTCGGCCGGGCGAAGCAGGCCGGGTACGGCGCGCTCGTCGTCACCCTCGACACGTTCATCCTGGCCTGGCGGCCGCGCGACCTGTCGCGTGGCTACCTGCCGTTCCTGCACCGGATGGGCCTGGCGAACTACGAGTCGGACCCGGCGTTCCTGGCCGGCTTGGAGAAGTCGCCGGACGAGGATCCGACCTCGTCCGTGCTGCGCTGGATGGGCATGTTCGGCGACCCGGCGAAGACCTGGACCGAGCTCGAATGGCTGCGCGAGCAGTGGGACGGCCCGCTCGTGCTCAAGGGCGTGCTGCACCCCGACGACGCGCGGATGGCGGCCGACGCCGGTGTCGACGGCATCGTCGTGAGCAACCACGGCGGCCGCCAGATCGACGGCGAGATCGCCTCGCTCGACGCGCTGCCGGAGGTCGTGGCCGCGGTCGGCGACCGGGTCACGGTGCTGCTCGACTCCGGCGTGCGCACCGGCTCCGACGTCATCAAAGCGCTGGCGCTCGGCGCGAAGGCGGTGCTCGTCGGCCGCCCGTACGTCTACGGCCTGGGCCTCGGCGGCGAGGCCGGTGTCGCGCACGTGCTGCGCTCGCTGCTGGCGGAGTTCGACCTGTCGATGGCGCTGGCCGGCGCGCGCAGCCTCGGCGACGTCACCGCGGACATCCTGCGGCCGGCGCCCTGATCGAAGGGCAGGACTTCGCGGATACGGCGTCGAACTGGTCGGTAACCGTACTGTCCCGTCCCGTCCCGTCCCATCATGCGGAGTAGCTATGTCACGCCGTCGGCAGATCGCCGCCCTCACCGTTGCCACGCTCGCCCTTGCGGCCGTGTCCGCCACCGGCGCGGTCGCGAAGACCACCAAGAAGGCCCCGCCGAAGCTCAAGAGCATCAAGGGGTCGTACGCGGTCCAGCTCGTCCCCGATCCGACCATCGACGCCGAACTCCAGGTGCCCGGGTCGACGCCGCACACCTGCCAGGGGGTCGACGCCGGCGGCAAGTCGGTCGACATTCACCCGCTGTCGCTGCCCGGCAGCGGAACCCTGCACGTCGTCCTCGACAGCCCGGACCCGACCGGCAAGGGCAAGACCGACTGGGACCTCGCGATCCTCAACTCGGCCGGCAGCGAGATCGACGCGTCCAACGGCGAGACCTCGCACGAGGAGACCTACACCTCGGGCCTGAAGAAGGGCAAGGTCAGCATCGAGGTCTGCAACCTCATCGGCGAGCCGAACGCCAACGTCAGCTGGTCCTACACCTACCGGTAGTCCTCAGGTCACGGTGAACGTGGTCGTGACCGAGGTCCCGTAGGAGCGGATCGCGATCTGGTAGGCCGCGGCCTTGACGCCGTACGACGGGAAGTTCCAGCCCGCGTACGGCGAGGTCGAGCCGCGCCGCAGGCTGTAGAGCCGGCCGGTCGTCCGGATGGTCAGGTGCCGGCCGGCCGCGTTCTTGAACAGCAGGGCCGTGCCGCCCGGCGAGGTGCTGACCCAGCGCCACGACGGGTCGAGGTGCCAGTACTGCCGGAACGCCGCACCACCGGAGAAGTAGTCGCGGACGACCAGTTTGTGGGTCGCGTTCACGAAGTCGAAGTTGCGCGTGTGCGTGCGGCCGTACAGCAGATCCACGACGCCGTACGCGCGAGCCGGTGCCTCGATGGTCTCGGCCGCCATCCGCGCGGACGCGTTGTCGTTGTAGCTGCCGGTGAGCGGGATGGCCACGTTCTGCGCGATCGGGCTCGTTCGCCAGTTGTCGATCGACACGGTGCCGTAGTCGTAGCGACCCGGGCCGACGAGCACGCGGCTGCCGTCGGTGGTCCAGGTGAGGCCGCCGCGGTCGTCGTGGCCATGCGCGCGCCGGGACGGCCCGTAGCGGATCGTGTAGTACGTCGTCAGCGGATCGGTGCGCGACCAGCGGCCCATGGCATATCCCGCCGCGTCGTCGCGGAAGGTGCCGGCCCTGGTCTCCGACGTGGCACCGGGCGTCCGATCCGCATCACCGATCTGGACGAACTTGCCGTCCGGCTCGGTGAACCAACCCTCGACCCGGATCGCCTTCGCGGTGATGGCGCGGATCGCCGCGGTCGTCGCCGCGTACGCGGGATGCAAGGCCAGTTGGTCGGCGGCCTGCTGCCACAAGTCGACGTTGAACTTCTGGTAACCCGAGGACTGCTCCCACGACGTGCCGGCCGCCGAGAACGCGAGCGGCGCCTCGTGCGCCATCCGGCCGAGCGCGAGGCTCACCCACGTCGAGTGGCCGAGCAATTCGCCGGCGCGCAGCACGCGCAGGTTCGCCATCAGGCCGTGGTTGTGCACCGGGCGGTTCGGCGGGCCGTAGTAACGCCAGCCGAACTGCACCTTCGCGTCCGCGGTCATGCCCGGCACGAGCCGCGAGCTGTGCGTGAGCGAGTAGAGGCAGTTCTCGGTCTGCAGCCGGCGTTCCGCGGTGCCTTCGTCCCAGCCGTACGCGTTCGAGTCGGGGTCGGGGTTCTGTGTGTGGAACGCGACCACCTGATTGACGATCGTGTTCAGCGACAAGCTCTGCCCGTCCCGGGCGGCGCGGACCGCGAGCGGCGGCAGGTACATGAACGCCTCGAACGTCAGCCGCCAGCCGCCGTTCGTGTCCAGTGGGTGCCGCCAGACGTAGGGGTTGATCTTGCCCACCGTGAACGGCGCGACCGGCGGCAGCGACACGACGATCGGCTGGCCGTTGGGCACCGCCGTGCTCGAGGGCGCGCCGCAGTCCTGGGACGTGGCGGCGAGCGGCGACACCGAGACCTCATCCGCGGCGGCAGTGCTGAACTGGTGGACGACCGGCCCGGTGCCGGCGGATGTGCCGGCCGACGCACCGGTGACGCTGCCGGTAGCAAGTACCCCCGTGAGGACCGCGAGCGCGGCGACATGCTTGATGGCAGGCTCCAAGAGACGAGGCGAGGACGCGGTTTCCGGCGGTTCGGGGCCGGCTACCTCATGGAAGGTGCTTGGCGGTCGGTCTGTCAGCCGTTCCGCAAAGATCGACCGATTTGCCGGATGTGGTCACCGGCCGTTCGGGCGACGCCAGGCACCGACCCCGGCGCGCAGCGGACTGCGCAGCCCGGCCGACCGATCGGCCCACCCGCCGCGCCGCCGCCCGGCCGGGTCGACCGGTGCGATGGCCGCGGCCTGCGCGGCCGCCGCGGTCACCGCGAGCACGAGGGCGGCGAGCTGTTCGGGCGTCGGCTCGCCGCCGCCGACGACCCGCAGCGCCGGCGTCATAGCGGGATGTTGCCGTGCTTTTTCGGCGGCAGGTTCTCGCGCTTGTTGCGCAGCAACCGCAGCGCCCGGATGACTTCGTGCCGGGTCCGCGACGGCCGGATGACCGCGTCGACGTAGCCGCGCTCGGCCGCGATGTACGGATTGGCGAAGTGCTGCTCGTAGTCGGCGACCAGCTCGGCCCGGCGTATCTCGGCGTCGGGTGCATCGGCGAGCTCGCGCCGGTACAGGATGTTGACCGCGCCCTGCGCACCCATCACCGCGATCTCCGCGGTCGGCCAGGCGAGGTTGACGTCGGCGCGCAGGTGCTTGCTGCCCATGACGTCGTACGCGCCGCCGTAGGCCTTGCGGGTGATGACGGTGACCTTCGGCACCGTCGCCTCGGCGTAGGCGTAGATGAGCTTCGCGCCGCGGCGGATGATGCCGCCCCACTCCTGCGTCGTGCCGGGCAGGAAGCCCGGTACGTCGACGAAGGTGAGCACCGGCACGTTGAACGCGTCGCAGGTGCGCACGAACCGCGCGGCCTTCTCGGACGCGTCGATGTCGAGCGTGCCGGCGAACTGCAGCGGCTGGTTCGCGACGATGCCGACGCTGCGGCCGTCGACGCGGGCGAACCCGCAGACGATGTTCGGAGCGAAAAGCGCATGTACTTCAAGGAAATCGCCGTCGTCGACGACGTGCTCGATGACGGTCTTGATGTCGTACGGCTGGTTCGACGAGTCGGGGATGAACGTGTCGAGGAACGCGTCGTCGGCGAGCGCGTCGAGGTCCTCCTCGGCGTACGACGGCGCGTCGTCGAGGTTGTTGCTCGGCAGGAACGACAGCAGCGCGCGGGTGAGCTCGATGCCGTCCTTCTCGTCCTGGCCGAGGAAGTGCGCGACGCCGGACTTGCTGTTGTGCGTGCGCGCGCCGCCGAGCTCCTCGAACGTCACGTCCTCGCCGGTGACGGTCTTGATGACGTCCGGGCCGGTGATGAACATGTGCGACGTCTGGTCGACCATGACGGTGAAGTCGGTGATGGCGGGGGAGTAGACCGCGCCGCCGGCGCACGGCCCCATGATGAGCGAGATCTGCGGGACGACGCCGGACGCCATGACGTTGCGGTAGAAGATCTCCGCGTACAGACCGAGGGCGACGACGCCTTCCTGGATCCGCGCGCCGCCGCTGTCGTTGATGCCGATGACCGGGCATCCGTTGCGCAGCGCGAGATCCATCACCTTCACGATCTTCTCGCCGAACACCTCGCCGAGGCTGCCGCCGAAGACGGTGAAGTCCTGGCTGAACACGCACACCGGCCGGCCGTCGATCGTGCCGTGGCCGGTGACGACGCCGTCGCCGTAGGGACGGTTCGCCTCGATGCCGAAGTCGTGCGCGCGGTGGCGGGCGAGGGCGTCGAGCTCGACGAACGATCTCTCGTCGAGCAGCGCGTCGATGCGTTCGCGCGCGGTCATCTTGCCCTTGGCGTGCTGCGCGTCGATCGAGCGTTGCGAGCCGGCGTGGACGGCCTCGTCGACCTTGTGGTCGAGCTGGGCCAGCTTGCCGGCCGTCGTCCGCAGATCGGGCAGGTCCATGCGCCGTAGCGTACGGGGCGTGCCGTCGCGCTGGTCCGACCTCGACCGGCCGCCGTTGTCCGCGCCGCGGTTGCGGCATGCGCTCGTCGACGGTGGCGGGTGGCGTGCGCTCGAGGTAGTGGAGAGCACCGCGTCGACCAACGCCGATCTCGCCGCGGCCGCACGGCGCGGCGAAGCCGCCGGGCTCGTGTTGCTGGCCGAGGAGCAGACCTCGGGCCGGGGCCGGCTGGATCGTCGCTGGGAGGCGCCGGCGCGGGCCTGCGTGCTCGGCTCGGCGTTGCTGCGGCCCGCACCGCCGCCACCGGCGTGGCCGCTCGTCGGGTTGCTCGCCGGGGTCGCGGTCGCCGAGGCCCTCCGCTCCGTCGCGGAGGTGCCGGCGGTGCTGAAGTGGCCCAACGACGTGCTCCTGTCCGGCCGCAAGGTCGCCGGGATCCTTGCCGAGCGGGTCGACGACGCCGTCGTCGTCGGGATCGGCGTCAACGTGTCGGTCCGCGCGGGCGAGCTCCCGGTCCCGACCGCGACCAGCATCGCGCTCGAAGGCGGCGTCGCCGATCGCGAATCGCTGGCGAAGGAGATCTTCCGCGCGTTCGGCCGCCGTCTGGCGACGTGGACCGAGGCGAACGGCGCGCCGTCGGCGGTTGTGCCCGCGTACCGGGAGATCTGCGACACGATCGGGCGCGAGGTCGTCGTGGAGTTGCCAGGGGGTTCGCGAATGCCGGGTTTGGCGCAGGCGGTGGACGACAGCGGTCGGCTCGTCGTCCGGCGGCCCGACGGGTCCACCGAGGCACTGTCCGTGGGCGACGTGGTCCACGTGAGCGCGGCGGTCTGACGTGGCGTTCCCGCGGCGGCTGCTCGGCGACGGCGAAGAGGTCGTGCTCGACCTGCACCCGCATTGGAAGCGGCTCGTCGTACCGGCCGCGCTGGTGCCGATCGTCGCGGGGGTCGCGACGTACGCCATCTTCGTGCTGCCCTCGGGTTCATTGCAGACGGCGGGGCGGCTCGCGATCGCCGCGGTCGCGCTGGCCGTATTACTGCGGTTCGCGGTCTGGCCGTGGCTGCGCTGGCTGACGACTCGCTACGTCCTGACCACGCATCGGGTGGTCATCCGGCAAGGGGTGTTCGGTCGCAGCGGGCGCGACGTGCCGCTGACCCGGGTCAACGACGTGTCGTTCCACCATTCGCTGCTCGAGCGCATGCTCGGCTGCGGGACGCTGACGATCGAGTCGGCCGGCGAGCACGGGCAGGTCGAACTGCCGGAGGTACCGAGGGTCGAGCAGGTGCAGCGCGAGGTCTACCGCTGCGTCGAAGCCTTAACGGGCTAGCGGCGTTCGCGCGAAGCGCGCAGCTTCGCCAGAGCTTCGTCGAGCAGCTTCTCGCCGTCTTCGATCGTGCGCCGCATCATCAGGAACTCCCACGGCGTCTTCGGCGAGGCGCCGAGCGGCGGCGGGGGCGGGGGCGGGGCTTCCTCGCTGCGACCGGCCGGGCGACCGCAGCGGTCGCAGGGCCAGGAGTCGGGAATCTCCGCCGTGGTCGCGAACACCGGCCGGCTCTCGTGGCCGGCCGAACACCAGTACGGAACGGGGTGGCGGGGCTCGATGGCGCCGCCGCGATCCACCTCTGCGCCGGGTGCACCGCCGATACGGCCGCCGCGAAGGACGGATCCTCGGGATTTCACAACCTGCTCCTTGAGGTGGATGGTCCGGACAGCGGTCTCGCCTTCCCAGCGCGAGCCGGGAAGGCGAGACCTTGCGCCGCTTAGACGGGGCGGACGTTCTCCGCCTGCAGGCCCTTCTGGCCCTGCGTGACGTCGAACTCGACGTTCTGCCCCTCGTCGAGGCTCTTGTAGCCCTGAACCTGGATGGCGGAGAAGTGGACGAACACGTCCGGACTTCCGTCGGACGGAGCGATGAAGCCGAAGCCCTTCTCGCTGTTGAACCACTTCACGGTGCCTTGAGCCATGTTTCTACCTTCCTGGCTCGATACGCCCCTGCCTTCCAGGGACTTGGCCGCTGCGGTGTCTTCCCCTGAAGACAAAACGCCCGCGAATCCCGCGGGCGTCATGCACAACGAGAACTGCGACCTCGTCGGCGAGGCTAACACGATCAGGCGCCCACTAGAAGGGTGGTCGCGACATTCGATCAGCCAGGGTTCGCCAAGCCGGCGAGTGCGCGAAGATCACGGGGTGACCGAACCGCGCGCACCGCTCGACCAGCTCGAAAGCGAGGTCCTCGGCGGGTCGCGCCGCTACACGCGCACCGAGGTCGCCGAGCGGGCCGAGGTCGACATCGAGCACGCGCGGACACTGTGGCGGGCGCTCGGCTTCGCCGACGTCGACGACGGCAACGTCGCCTTCACCGACCGCGACGTCGAGGCGCTGCGGACCGTGCAGTCGCTCGTCGACATGGGCATCCTCGACCGCGGCCAGCAGCTCGCGGTCACCCGCGCGATGGGGCAGGCGCTGTCCCGGCTGGCCGAATGGCAGGTCGCGACGCTGACCGCGGCCCTGTCGAGTGGGTCGGGGACCGGCAGTACCGCGCCGATGAGCCCCGAGGACGCGACCGTCGCCGCCCGCGAGCTCGTACCGGTCATGGAAGGCCTGATCGGTTACGTGTGGCGGCGGCATCTCGCCGCGACCGCGGCGCGTACCTTCGCCGCCGGCCCCGGCGACGCGGCCGCGCGGCCGATGGTGGTCGGGTTCGCCGACCTCGTCGGCTTCACGTCGCTCACCCGCCACGTCGACGAGAACACCTTGGCCGCGCTGGTCGACCGGTTCGAGGCGATCGCGTACGACGTCATCGCGGCAACCGGCGGCCGGGTCGTGAAGACGGTCGGCGACGAGGTCATGTTCACCGCCGACGAGGCGGCGGCCGGCGCCGAGATCGCGGTGTCGCTCGCCGAGCGGGTCGGGGCCGAAGCCGACCTGCCCGACCTGCGGGTCGGCGTCGCGTGCGGCAATGTCGTCGCGCGGCTCGGTGACGTCTACGGCGAACCGGTCAACATCGCCAGCCGGCTGACGTCGTTCGCGCGACCCGGTTCGGTGCTGGTCGACCGCGACTTCGCGACCGCACTCGAAGGCGACGACCGCTGGCAGCTACGGCGAGTGCCGCCGCGTCCGGTCCGCGGCTATACGTTGCTGCACGGATTCCGGCTCCGTCGCGCCGGCGACGGCGACGACTAATGTTTGGATCGTGAGCGATCTACCGGCGTCGATCAGCCTTCGCGAGGTCGGCCCGCGCGACGGGTTGCAGAACGAGGCGCCGGTGCCGACCGAGGCGAAGGTCGAGCTGATCGACGCGCTGTCGAAGACCGGCGTACGGCGGATCGAAGCGGTCAGTTTCGTCCATCCCAAGGCGATCCCGCAGATGGCCGACGCGGACGACGTGTGGCGGCAGATCGCGCGCAACGACGACGTGCGTTACTCCGCGCTGGTGCCGAATCTCAAAGGCGCGCAACGCGCCCTCGACGCGGGCTTCGCCGAGATCGAGGTCGTCGTCAGCGCGAGCGACACGCACAACCGGCGCAACGTCAACCGCAGCACCGACGAGTCGCTCGACGACATCGCCGCACTCATCTCGTTGGCGCACGACGCGAACCGCACCGTGCAGGTCATCGTCTCGACCGCGTGGGGCTGCCCGTACGAGGGCGACGTCGCGGTCGAGCGAGTGATCCACGTCGCCGCCCGCGCGGTGGATGACGGCGCCGACGGCATCTGGTTGGGCGACACGACCGGGATGGCGACGCCGGGTCGGGTCGCCCGGCTGGTCGGCGAGTTCCGGTCGGCGTACGCGGACGTGCCGCTGAACCTGCACTTCCACAACACCCGCGGCACCGGGCTCGCGAACGTGCCCACCGCGTTGCAACTCGGTGTCAGCGATTTCGACGCGAGCGTCGGCGGGCTCGGCGGCTGCCCGTACGCGCCCGGTGCCACCGGCAACGTCGCGAGCGAGGAGCTCGTGCACATGGTCGAGGACATGGGCGTCGAGACCGGCGTCGACCTCGATGCGCTGATCGACGCGGCCGCGACGGCCGAGCGGATCGTCGGGCGGACGTTGCCGTCCCAGGTGCTGCGGGCCGGTCCGCGGACGCGGACTACCGCGGCTGGGTAGCGGTCTCGGTCACGACGCTCGTCGCACGTTGATCCGGAACGCTCGCGGCGGGCGCGTCGTACGCCGGCATGGCCCGCAGTTGCCAGCGCGACAGTACGACGCCGACGACCGCGCCGACGATCGGGAACAGCGCCGCCCAGGCGCCGTCGGGCTTGGCCGCCATCACGAAGACGATGCCGAGGAAGCTGAAGGTCGTCAGGTGCGCCATGTCCCAGAACATCGGGTCGCGCGCGGCCCGGCGCAGCTCGGCCGGGACCTCGCCGTCCGGCGCTTCGGCGATGAGGTGGGTGAGCTTCTTGCCGCGCGGGGCGAGGACCGCGCCGCCGATCGCTTCGACGACGATGAGCGTGATGATCCCGGTGAGGATCCAGGAGGTCGAGAACGAGAACCTGTCCGCGCTGTGCTGCCCGAGATGCACCAGCCACGCGCCGAAACCGAGCAGCAGCAGCGCCATCAGCGGGAACAGCGGCTCGATCTTGTGCGCGACCACACCCCAGGTGCGGATGTGCTCCACCCGCCGGGCCCGGCCGATCACCTGCAACGAGGTGTGCAGCACGCCGGCCATCGCGAACGCGACGATCGCGACGGTGATGTGCAGGAACAGGACGACACCGGCAGTCTCTACACGCATCGAAAAGCCCCTTTCGCCTCGCCCGAAGGCTAACGATCGCCGGGTCGGCCCGCCGGGGTTTCGCGCGATTCGCGCGACCCTCGCTACCCTCCGCAAGCGTGACCGACACCACTGACGAGCCAGGGCACCCGCATCTCGCTGCGTTGCGGGACCGGATTGTCACCGGCGGCGCGCCGAAGTACCACGAGGCCAATGCCGAGAAGGGCAAATTGTTCGCCCGCGAGCGGATCCGCATGCTCGTCGACGACGGCTCGTTCGTCGAGGACGGTGTGTTCGCCAACGCGCTCGCCGCGGACCTGCCGGCCGACGGTGTCGTCACCGGTACGGCGAACGTCGACGGCCGGCCGGTCTGCCTGATGGCCAACGACTCGACGGTCAAGGCCGGATCGTGGGGCGCGCGCACGGTCGAGAAGATCATCCGGATCATCGAGACGGCGTACCGCACCGGCGTGCCGATGGTGTGGCTGGTCGACTCGGCCGGCGCGCGGATCACCGACCAGGTCGAGATGTTCCCCGGCCGCCGGGGTGCCGGCCGGATCTTCTGGAACCAGGTGCGCGCGAGCGGCTCGGTCCCGCAGGTCTGCGCGCTGTTCGGGCCGTCCGCGGCCGGGGGCGCGTACATTCCCGCGTTCTGCGACGTCGTGGTGATGGTCGAGGGCAACGCGTCCATGTACCTCGGCTCGGCCCGGATGGTCGAGATGGTCGTCGGCGAGAAGACGACGCTGGAGGAGATGGGCGGCGCGAAGATGCACTGCTCGGTCTCCGGCGTCGGTCACTTCCTCGCCGCCGACGAGCCGGAGGCGATCGGGCTCGTCCGCAGCTACCTGTCGTACCTGCCGTCCAACTGGACACAGGATCCGCCCGCGATCGAGGGCGGTGCCGGGCCTGGTTCGGGCGATCTGCGGGCGCTCGTGCCGGCGAGCGAGCGGCAGGCGTTCGACATGCGCCGCTACGTCAAGGCGCTCCTCGACGACGGATCCTTCTTCGAGATTCACGCGCTGTGGGCCCGCGAGGTCGTCGTCGGGTTCGGCCGGCTCGACGGCAAGGTCGTCGGCGTCGTCGCGAACAACCCGATGTTCAAAGGCGGCGTGCTGTTCGTCGACTCGGCCGACAAGGCGACCCGGTTCATCCAGCTCTGCGACGCGTTCAACGTGCCGCTCGTCTTTCTCGCCGACGTCCCCGGGTTCATGGTCGGGACCGCGGTCGAACGCGAGGGCATCATCCGCCACGGCGCGAAGATGATCAGCGCGGTGTCCGAGGCGACGGTGCCGAAGATCTCGGTGATCGTGCGCAAGGCGTACGGCGCGGGTCTGTACGCGATGGCCGGGCCCGGCTTCGACACCGACGCGACGCTCGCGCTGCCGACTGCGATGATCGCGGTGATGGGTGCCGAGGCAGCGGTGAATGCCGTGTATTACAACAGAATTCAGGCGATCGAGGACGAGACCGAGCGGGCCGAGTTCGTGCAGAAGCTGCGCGACGAGTACAACGCCGACATCGACATCGTCAGGTTGGCGAGCGAGCTCGTCGTCGACGCGATCGTCGAGCCGGAGTCGTTGCGGGACGAGCTGATCCGCCGCCTCGCGGCGTACGCGGGCAAGGACCGGACCTTCAGCCGCCGCCGCCACGGCGTCACTCCCGTGTAGCCGCTTACACGAGGGCTTCGTGGGCGGCGTCTTCGGTGCGCAGCGGCTCGGGCTCCAAGAACACCCAGCGCTTGAACGACCAGAACCGCCAGATCGTGCCGAGACCGGTGCCGATCAGGTTGCCGGAGACGTTGTAGGCCAGCGCCGAGTGCAGGTGCAGCACGTACTCGCTGAACGCCACCGGGATCTCGGTCAGCGCGAAGCCGACGATCGACAAGGCGAGGAACAGCGGCAGCTCGCGGCCCAGCCCGGTCCGCTCCTTGTGCCGCCAGGTCCAGTGCCGGTTGGCGAAATACGACAGCGTCGCGGCGAGGATCATGGCGACGCCGAGGCTGGTCAGCGGGCCGATCCTCAGGCCCAGGTGCAGCGCGTTGCTGATCGCGACCGTGAACACGTACGCGATCGCGCCGATGACGCCGAACTTCGCGATCTCGTCGATGAGTGACTGGAACGTCGCGTAGATCCGTCGTAGGTAATCCGCGGCGGCCACGACCGGCAATCTTAGTGCCTCGTCCGGCGACATCTGACCTGCGGCGCGACGCGGCCACCTGGGTCGCCGCTCGCGACGGTCGACGTCGCCGGACGAGGCACCGTCGTACCCCGTGAAACACTTGACGGCATGGACTTCAGGCTCAGCGACGAGCACGAGGCCCTGCGCAAGACGGTCGAGGAGTTCGCTCGCGAGGTCGTCGCACCGCAGGCGGAGAAGTACGACCGGACCGAGGAGTTCCCGTACGACGTCGTCCGCCAGATGGGCGAGATGGGGTTGTTCGGCCTGCCATTCCCGGAGGAGTACGGCGGGATGGGCGGCGACTTCCTCGCGCTGTGCCTCGCGATCGAGGAGCTCGCCCGCGCCGACAGCAGCGTCGCGATCACCCTCGAGGCCGCGGTCGGGCTGGGCTCGATGCCGCTCTACCGGTTCGGCAGCGAGGAGCAGAAGCAGCGCTGGCTGCCGGCGCTGTGCCGGGGCGAGAACCTGGCCGCGTTCGGCCTGACCGAGCCCGGCGGCGGGTCCGACGCCGGCAACCCGCGCACGACCGCGACCCTCGACGGCGACGAGTGGATCGTCAACGGCACCAAGGCGTTCATCACCAACGCCGGCACCGACGTCACGTCCTTGGTCACCGTGCTCAGCCGGACCGGCCAGCGCGCTGACGGCCGGCCGGAGCTGACCAGCATCCTCGTGCCGGTCCCGCACGACGGCTTCCGGACCTCGAAGAAGTACTCGAAGGTCGGCTGGCACGCGTCCGACACCCGCGAGCTGGTCTTCGAGGACTGCCGGGTTCCGGTCGGCAACGTCCTCGGCGAGCGCGGACGCGGCTACGCGCAGTTCCTCTCGACCCTCGACGAGGGCCGGATCGCGATCAGCGCGCTGGCGGTCGGGCTCGCGCAGGCCTGCGTCGACGAGTCGGTCTCGTACGCGAAGCAGCGCGAGGCGTTCGGCCAGCCGATCGGCCGTTACCAGGCGGTCGCGTTCCGGATCGCCGACATGCAGATGCGCACCCACGTCGCCCGGCTCGCCTACTACGACGCGGCGGCGCGGATGTCGGCCGGCATGCCGTTCAAGAGCGAGGCCGCGATCGCGAAGCTGTACTCGTCGACCATCGCGGTCGACAACGCGCGCGATGCGACGCAGGTCTTCGGCGGCTACGGGTTCATGAACGAGTACCCGGTCGCGCGGCACTGGCGGGACTCGAAGATCCTCGAGATCGGCGAGGGCACCAGCGAGGTGCAGCGGATGCTGATCGCCCGCGAGCTCGGGCTGTGACCGACACCGGCAACGACACGGGGCCGGTCGTCGGCATGGTCGGCGGCGGTCAGCTCGCGCGGATGACCCATCAGGCGGCGATCGCCCTCGGCCTGTCGGTGCGAGTGCTCGCCGAACGCGCGGGCGACGGCGCGGCTCTCGTCGCGCACGACGTCGAACTCGGATCGCCGGACGACCTCGCCGCGCTGACCCGCTTCGCCAAGGGCTGCGACGTCGTGACGTTCGACCACGAGCACGTGCCCACGTCGGTGTTGCAAGCACTCGAAGGCGACGGTGTGGTGACGCGGCCTTCGTCGAGGGCGCTGGTATTCGCGCAGGACAAGCTGGCGCAACGCCGTCGGCTGTCCGAACTCGGCATCCCGGTCCCGGCGTACGCCGAGGTGCGCGAGCCGGCCGACGTGACGGCGTTCGCCTCGGAGCACGGCTGGCCGGTCGTCCTCAAGGCCGTGCGCGGCGGGTACGACGGACGCGGTGTGTGGTTCACCGGCGCTCCGCCGGAGACGTTGCCCGCGGTCGAGGTGTACGTCGAGCAGAAAGTGCCGCTGGTGCACGAGCTCGCGGTGCAGGTCGCGCGCCGGCCGTCCGGTGAGATGCGCGCCTGGCCCGTGGTGGAAACCGTGCAAAATCAAGGAATTTGCGTCGAAGTCATCGCACCCGCACCGCGCTTGAGCCCCGGTCTCGCCGCCGATGCCGAGCGCATCGCGTTGCGGCTGGCCGAAGAGCTCGACGTCGTCGGCGTGATGGCGGTCGAGTTGTTCGAGGCGCCCGGCGGCCTGCTCGTCAACGAGTTGGCGATGCGGCCGCACAACTCCGGCCACTGGTCGATCGAGGGTGCCCGTACGTCTCAGTTCGAGCAGCACCTGCGCGCCGTCCTCGACTGGCCGCTGGGTGACACCACACCGGTCCTGCCGGTGGTCGTGATGGCGAACGTGCTCGGCGGCGACGCGACCGACCTGAGCCGAACCTTGCCGGTCGCTCTCGCGGCCGAGCCGACCGTGTCGGTGCACCTCTACGGCAAGCAGCCGCGGCCCGGTCGCAAGCTGGGACACGTGACCGCGATGGGCACCGACGTCGTCGCCACCCGCGCGCGGGCCCGCCGGGCCGCGGCGTTGCTGCGCGGCGACGAGGAGGACGGTTCATGACGGGCGCCACGCCGGTCGTCGGCATCGTCATGGGCAGCGACTCCGACTGGCCGACGATGGAGCCCGCCGCCGAAGTGCTGGCCGAGTTCGGCGTCGCCGGTGAGGTCCGCGTCGTGTCCGCGCACCGCACCCCGCGGGACATGCTCGACTACGGCGCGACCGCCGCGGAGCGCGGCCTGCGCGTCGTCATCGCCGGCGCCGGTGGCGCGGCGCACCTGCCCGGGATGCTCGCGTCGGTGACGCCGCTGCCGGTGATCGGCGTACCGGTTCCGCTCCGGCATCTCGACGGCCTCGACTCGTTGCTGTCGATCGTGCAGATGCCCGCCGGCGTACCCGTCGCGACGGTCTCGGTCGGCGGCGCGCGCAACGCCGGCCTGCTCGCCGTGCGGATCCTCGGGGTGAGCGATCCTGCGCTGCAGTCCGCGATGGCGACGTTCCAGGAACGGCTCGGCGACCTCGCCCGCAGCAAGGACGCGGCGTTGCGGGAGTCGCTCGGTGGTGCGCCGTCATGACCGCCGAACTCGTCGCGCCCGCCGGCCTGGTCGCCTGGAGCGTCGAGGTCGACGATCCCGGTGACCTGCTGTCGTGGCTGCCGGCCGGGCAGGCGTTCGGGTTCCTGCGCGGCGGCGACGGGCTGGTCGGCTGGGGCGAGGCCGCGCGGCTCGTCACCCGGTCGTCCCACGACGGCGACACCATCGCGGCCGACGTCCGCGACCTGCTCGCGTCGATGACGGTTCGCGACGACGTCGGAGTGCCCGGCAGCGGACCGGTCGCGATTGCGAGCCTGGTGTTCGACCCGGCTGCGGCGGGCTCCGTCGTCGTCGTGCCGAAGGTCGTGCTCGGCCGCCGCGACGGCCGCAGCTGGCTCACCCTCGTCACGCCGCCCGGCGCCGTACAGGTGCCCGCGTTGCGCCGCCGACCGACCGCCGCGCTGGCGCCGGTGCGGGCCCGGATCGCCGCCGCCGTGCCGCCCGAAGGCGGGTACGCCGACGCCGTCGCCGCGGCCATTGACGCGATGCGGGCCGGCCGGCTCGACAAGGTCGTCCTCGCCCGCGCGCTCGACGTCGTCGCCGACGAGGTCTTGGATGCGCGGGCGGTCGCGGCCCGGCTGGCCGACCGGTTCCCGGCTTGCTACACCTACTTGTGCGACGGCCTGGTCGGTGCCTCGCCGGAGCTGTTGATCCGCCGGATGGGCCGGCATGCGGAGTCCCTCGTGCTGGCCGGCACGGCCGCGCGCGGCGCGACGCCGGAGGAGGACGAGGCGCTCGCTGCCGGGTTGCTGGCCTCGGCGAAGGACGCGCACGAGCACCGGCTCGCGGTCGAGTCGGTGCGCTCGGTGCTCGGCTCGCTCGCCGCCGAGATCGACGGTGACCAGGCGCCGCAACTGCTCCGGCTCGCGAACGTCAGCCACCTCGCCAGCCGGCTCGACGCCTGGCTGCCGGCCCCGGCCCCGGACGCGCTCACGTTGGTGGCGGCGCTGCACCCGACCGCCGCGGTCGGCGGCACCCCGCGGGAGGACGCGCTGGCGTTGATCCGGTCGCTGGAGCCGGCGTCGCGGGGCCGCTACGCCGGGCCGGTCGGCTGGGTCGACGCGCACGGCGACGGCGAGTTCGCGCTCGCGCTGCGCTGCGCCCAGCTCGACGGTGCGAGCGCGCGGCTGTGGGCCGGGGCCGGCATCGTCGAGGAGTCGGAGCCGGCCGCCGAGGTGGCCGAGACGACGGCCAAGCTCGACGCCGTCCTGACCGCCATGCTCGGCTAGCCAGCCCGCCGGCGGGCCCTCGCGTTGGCAGGGCCCGCGCGCACTTTGCTCGGGCTTTGCAGTTGATCGCGGTACTCGCGAGCGTGCGGACGCCAGCCCGAACGGCGAAAGTCGAGCAAAGTCGCGCGTGGCGGGGTGGAGCAGGAGTTCGGGCCGGGGCGGCGAAGCCCCGACGCACCTGCTGTCGAGCGCCTCCGGAGCCGTCGATGCGCCTGTCCTCGACCAAGTCCGTCCTGCTCACCGCCGCCGCGGTACTCGTTGCCGTCTTCGCCCCGGCCGGCTCGGCCACCGCGCCGATTCATCACGGCGCGGCCGTGTGGGTCGATCCGGGTCCGGGCGGGTTCACGTCGTCGAACGTGACCTACGTCGCGTCGATCCCGACCGGCGCGGGCGTCAGCGCGCGCGTCGTCACCGTCGGCGCCCAGCGCCGCCTCTACGTCAGCAGCGCGCACAGCCTCGTCATCTACGACATCACCAACCCGGCGCTGCCGCTGCCGCTCGGCGTGCTCCCGATCTACAACTGGGAGAACGAGGACATGGCCGTGTCGAAGGACGGCTCGACGACGATCCTCACCGAGTTCGAGAGCACGTTCTACCTGCACGTCATCGACACCTCGAACCCGCGGCTTCCGGTTCTCAAGGGCACGCACATCCTCGACGGATCGCACACGGTCGAATGCGCCGACCCGCATTGCAACTACCTGTTCGCGAGCACCGGCGAGACGTGGGACATCACCGACCGCACCAACCCGCATCCGGTGCCCGCGGCGCAGTCGTGGGGCGCGCAGGTCGGCGTCGACAGCTCGCACCACGTGCATCAGGACGCGGCCGGCTACTGGATCGCCGACTCGTCGCCCGTCGTGATGTTCAGTGCCAAGAATCCGTTGCACCCCAAGCGGATTACATCCGGTACGGCGAACATCGACGTGCAGTACCAGCACAACAACATCCGCCCCGCCGCCGCGTCGTACCGGCCGCGCCGGCCCGGCGACAACAGCAAGACGCTGCGCCCGGGCGAGCTCATGCTGTCCGAGACCGAGACCAACTTCAAGCCGCAATGCAGCGGTGCGAACGGAAGCTTCACCACCTGGTCGATGGTCGGCTGGGACCGCGGCCAGAAGATGCGCCAGCTGCACGTGCTGCGGCCGGTCAACGGCAGCCCGCTCGACGGCAACGCCGAGGTCAACGCACTCGGCTGCTCCGGTCACTGGTTCGACGTGCGCGAGAACAACGTCGGGCGGTACAAGGGCAAGTACCTCACCACCGGCGGCTGGTACGAGCACGGCACCCGGTTCCTGTCGATCGACCCGAAGACCGGCTCGATCAGCCAGGTCGGCTTCTTCCAGCCGGTGCGCGGGTCGGCGTCCGCGGCGTACTGGATCCCCGGCACCGACTACGTCTACGTCGTCGACTACCAGCGCGGCATCGACATCCTGAAGTTCGACCCCAACGCCGCTCCGCCGACCGTCGCGCAGACCAACGCGTCGTGGCTGGCCAAGCTCAACGTGTTCGACGCGGTCGGCGCGAGCGAGCGGTACCTCTGCCAGCAGGTCATGAAGCAGGAACACGCCCGCCCGTAGGGGGACCCGATCCCTCTAGGACGCGACCACCGTCACCGACCAGTCGGCGTCCTTGCCGACGCAACGCAGCGCCTCACCGCACGAGTCGCGGTGTGCCTGCAGCTTGCCGGTGCCGACGTGGCCGACGTTGTACGACGCGGTCACCGTCCCGCAACCGGTGCCGATCACGTGCCCGCAGTTGTTGCCCGCCGCGGTCGCGACCGGTGCGAACGGTTGCAGTGCCAGGCTGGCGGTCGGCAGGAACGACCAGTAGGTGTTGTGCAGCGTCACGATGATCGTGTCGCCGAGATGCACGTGCACCGTCGTGCCGTTGGCCTTCTCGTCGAGATTGAGGGTCCCGTTCGTGGCCTGATCGCCCGCGTTGCTGCCGGCGCCGTTCGTGCCGGCGCAACCGGCGACCGCGGCGAAGCACGCCGCGACGACCAGAGCCCGCGTCGATCTCATGGCCGTTGGACGTGCCGGGCGAGTGCGTCGGATGCAGCCGTTGCGATCTCGTGATGCAGCGCGGCGTTCGCCGTCCGGTTCGTGCGCACCTCGACGATCCCGATGCCATTGCCGTCAGCCGCGAGCGCGGCCCGCAACTCGCCGACGTCGCGGACGAGTCGATGGCTCGCGCCGTACGCCGACACCACGCGCGCGAGGTCGACACCGTGCGGCGTGCCGAACAGGCGGTCGAAGGTGTCGCGGTCGGCGCCGTCGGCCTGGGGGAGCAGCGAGAAGATTCCGCCGCCCTCGTTGTTCACCACCACGAACGTCAGGTCGATCGGATAGCCGTCGCCGACGAGCAGTCCGTTGACGTCGTGCAGCATCGACAGGTCCCCGGCGAGCGCGACCGTTTTTCCCTTGTGCGCCAGCGCAATTCCCACCGCGGTCGAGACGAAGCCGTCGATGCCGGAGACGCCGCGATTGGCGTAGACGCGAACGCCGTCGCGAGGTCGCATCGTCAGGTCGAGGTCGCGGATCGGCATGCTCGACGCGACGACCAGCGCCGTTGCGTCCGGCACGCCGGCGGCGACCTCGCGCGCGACCAGCGGCTCGGTCAGGTCCGCGGCGCGGTCGATCACGGCGTCGATCGCCGCATTCGCCGCCGCAGTCGCGTCCCGCCAACCGGCGAACCAATCGGGGTCGGCCGGATCGCCTTGGACGTCGCGCAGAGCGGCCGGCGCTACGGCGACGACGTACGACGCGGTCCGGCCCGGGTCCGGCCACCGGCCGTACCGGTCGAGGACCACGCAACGGTTGCGCGAGAGGAAACCGAGCAGCGCGCGGGACAGCCCGGCGCGGCCGGTCACGACGACGAGGTCGGGCGCGAAGACATCCGCGCGCAGCACCGCGTCGGTGCCGCAGAGCGCGTACGGGCCGCGACGCGCGTTGCTGTGCGGTTCCGCGACGACCGGCCATTCCCGCGCCGCGGCGAAGGCGAGGACGCCGTCGACGTCGGCATCGGTCAGCCCGTCGCCGGCGACGACGACGCCGCGGCGCGCGGCCCGGAGCAGCTCGGACACGTCGTCCGGCAGCTCGGCGTCGGCCACCAGCGGCCCTGCGGTCCATGGGGCGCCGTCGGGCCGGCCGTCGAGCGGGTACGGGAATCCGATGCCGTCGTCGGTCGCGGTCAGCGGTTCGCGCAACGGCAGGTTGAGATGCACCGGGCCGGCCGCCGGCCCGAGCCGGCCCAGCGCGGTGAGTGCCGCCCGGCTGGCGACCGACCGCCAGTAGCGCACCGAATCGCCGCGCGACTCGGGCACGCCGACGTCCGTCGCCCACCGCACCGCGCGGTCGTAGAGACCGGTCTGCTCGACGGTCTGGTTCGCGCCGGTGCCGCGCAACTCCGGCGGCCGGTCGGCGGTCAGCAGCAGCAACGGAACCTGCGACTGGTCGGCCTCGAGCGCGGCGGCGTGAAAGTGCGCGGCCGCGGTGCCCGACGTGCACAAGACCGGCACAAGACAACCGGATCGCTTCGCCAACCCGAGCGCGAGAAACGCCGCGGATCGTTCGTCGATCCGTACGTGCAAGCGGATCCGTTCGTCGCCGGCGAGTGCGAGCGCGACCGGCGTCGACCGCGATCCCGGCGCGAGCACCGCGTCGCGCACACCGTGGCGGACCAACTCGTCGACGAGGACGAGCGCGAAGGCCCGCCCGGCATTCTCAGGCGGCATCGGCTGCCGCCTGCATCCGAGCCAGCCAATGCGTGCGTACGTCGTCCGGCGCGCGCACCAACGCCGGATCCGGCGCGACCGCACGCACCGGCAGAAAACCGTCGACCGGCAGCAGCGGCTCCGCGACGACATCGGCGGCGAGCAGCGACACCGTGCCGAGGCCGCACGCGTACGGCAACTCCGGCAACGCGGCCGCCAGTGCGACACCCGCCGCGATACCGACCGACGTCTCGATCGCCGACGACACCACGACCGGCAACCCGCAGGCCTCGGCGACGGCGAGGCAGCGCCGTACTCCGCCGAGCGGCTGGACTTTCAGCACGACGATGTCGGCCGCGTCGAGACCCGCGATGCGCAACGGATCCTCCGCCCGCCGGACCGACTCGTCGGCGGCGAGCGGTACGCCGACGCGCCGCCGCAACGCCGCCATGTCGTCCAGCGACGCGACCGGCTGCTCGGCGTACTCGAGGTCGAACTTTCCCAACGTTTGCAACGCATTCGTCGCATCGTCGAGGGACCAGGCCGCGTTCGCGTCGACCCGTACCCGGCCGGACGGGCCAAGCGCGTCGCGGACGGCTTCGACCCGCGCGACGTCGTCGGCAAGCGTCTGACCGGCCTCCGCGACTTTGACCTTCGCCGTCGTACACCCGCTCGCGCGCACCATCGCGTGCGCCTGATCGGGACCGACCGCAGGCACGGTCGTGTTCACCGGTACCCGGTCGCGCACCGGCGCCGGCCATCCGTCGTCCGCCGCCTCGCGGGCCGCGGCGAGCCAGCGAGCGCACGTCGCGGCGTCGTAGTCGGGGAACGGCGAGAACTCGCCCCAGCCGGCCGCGCCGTGCAACAGCACGCCCTGCCGGCGGATCTGACCGCGGAAGCGCACCCGCATCGCGACGTCGTAGACCAACGTCACGACAGCAGCAGGCGTCACGACAGCAGCAGGCCCGCGGCCAGCAGTACGGCGACCGCGAGCTCGAGCCGGCCGATGCCGCCGAGCGCCGGGATCAGCGCGCGACCGACGCCGCCCCCGCGGACCGCGTCGACCGGCTCGCGGGCGAGCGGCACGGCCAGCAAGGCGAGCAACGGCCAGGCCGAGCGGGCGGCCAGCGGTACCCCGACGACGGCGAGCAACAGGCCGACACCGACAAGGGCGACGAACAGTGCGCGGGTGCGCGACTCTCCGATCCGGACCGCGAGGGTGCGCTTGCCCGCGACCGCATCGGTCGGCACGTCGCGCAGGTTGTTCACGACGAGGATCGCGACCGCGAGCAGCCCGGTCGCGGTCGCCGCGACCCAGCCCGCCGCCGGGATATGCCGGTGCTGCACGTACGCCGAGCCGGCCGTCGCCACCAAGCCGAAGAACAGGAACACGAAGATCTCGCCGAGACCGGCCGATGCGTACGGCCGCGGCCCGCCGCTGTAGCCGAGCAACGCGATGAACGAGCCGAGCCCGATCAACAGCAGCCACCAGCTGACCATCGCCGCCAGCACCACGCCGGCGATCGCGGCGACACCGATCGCGACGAACACCGCCGCGAGCATGTGCCGCGGCGGCACCATCCCGCTCGCGACCGCGCGGCGCGGGCCGGCCCGGGTGACCGTGTCGACGCCGCGCACGCCGTCGAAGTAGTCGTTGGCGTAGTTGACCGCGACCTGCACGCTGACCGCGACCACCAACGCGAGCAGGAAGCGCGACCAGACCAGGCCGCCGCCGACCGCGCCGGCGGCGGTGCCGACGAGCACAGGTGCGGCGGAGGCGGGCAGCGTTCGCGGGCGCGCCGCTTCGACCCACAGTCGTCCGGGCCGGGCCACGCGGTCCCCTCCTTAGCCCTGTCGAGATGCTTACCTCTAAGGGTGCCAGTCGGGTCCGGCCGCCGCCTCGTCGCCCTCGCCATGCCGCCCGGTGACGGGTTCGCCGAGGCGCTCGACGCGGCCTGGGCCGCCGGCGACGCCGTGCTGCCGCTCGATCCGGGGATGCCCGCGCCGGCGCGCCGGCGGATCGAGGACGAGCTGCGCCCGGACCTGCCGGTCGACGACCCTGCTGACGGCGACCGGGTCGCGCTGGTCATCGCCACGTCCGGCTCGACCGGCCTACCCAAAGGAGTGCAGCTCTCGGCCGCGGCGCTGGCGGCGTCGGCCCGCGCGACGATCGACCGGCTCGGTCTGACCGCCGGCGACGTCTGGCTCTCGTGCCTGCCGTGGCATCACATCGCCGGCTTACAAGTGCTGCTGCGAGCCCGCCTCGGTGGCGCCGGGCTGCGGGTGCTGCCCCGATTCGACGTCGGCGCATTCGCCGCCGAACGCGACGCGACCGTCACGTCGTTGGTGCCGACGCAACTGCGCCGGTTGCTCGACGCGGCCGTCGACCTGAGCCGTTTCCGGGCCGTCCTGCTCGGCGGCGCGGCCGCCCCGCCCGGCCTGGTCGACCGCGCGCGAGCGGGCGGCGCGAACGTCGTCACGACGTACGGGATGAGCGAGACCTGCGGCGGCTGCGTGTACGACGGGCGTCCGCTCGACGGGGTCGAGGTACGGGTCGACGGCGAGCAGCGGATCTGGCTGCGCGGTCCGGTCGTGACCAGCGGCTACCGGCTGCGGCCGGAGCTCACGGCCGAGGCTCTGGTCGGCGGTTGGCTGCGGACGGCCGACCGCGGCCGGATCCGCGAGGACGACGGGACGTTGGAGGTCGTGGGCCGGCTCGACGACGTGATCGTGACCGGCGGTGAGAACGTCGACCCGTCGGCCGTCGCCGCGGCGCTCGGAGCGCATCCGTCGGTCAGCGATGTCGCCGTCGTCGGCGTACCGGACGACGAGTGGGGGCAGGCCGTCGCGGCCGTCGTGGTGCTCGCGAAGGACTCGCCGGCACTGTCGGTCGCGGACGCGCGTGCATGGTGCGACGAACGATTGCCGGCGGCCGCGTTGCCGCGACACGTCGTCGCCGTCGGCGCGTTGCCGGCGCTCGCGAGCGGGAAGCCGGATCGCGCCGCGATTCGCGAGCTCGCCTATATCGCGGCGGGCTCCGCGCGCAGCCGCCAGTCGCTGCCGCCCTCGGTCCGATAGAGCTCCTCGGCGTCCGGCGGCGCGAGCAGGTCGAGCAGCAGCGTCACCGGCACCCGCTCGGTGAGCAACCTCATCAACATGTGCCCGTCCTCCCGCATCACTGCTCCTTCGTGGCTGCACTCATGAGGTCGGCCGGTACGAGTGCCGCGTTGATGCGCCAAGCGGTGGAAGCCGGACACCGCCGAGCGGGTGCTCAAGTCCGGATTGAGCCGGTTTTCGCTACGGCCGGCCGAGGGCGCGGTAGTGCCAGCCGGCCGCGCGCCAGCGCTCCGGGTCGAGCGCGTTACGGCCGTCGACGACGTTGCGGCGGCGAACCACGTCGCCGAGCACCGCCGGCTCCATCTGCCGGAACTCCGGCCACTCGGTGAGGTGCAGCACGGCGTCGGCTCCGGTCGCGGCCTCGACCGCGGACTCGGCGTACGCAAGCGCCGGGTAGTCGCGTCGCGCGTTCGCCAATGCCGCCGGGTCGTACACCGTCACGTGCGCGCCGGCCCGGTGCAGCCGGCTCGCGACGTCGAGCGCGGGCGAGTCGCGGATGTCGTCGCTGTGCGGCTTGAACGCGGCGCCGAGGATGCCGATGCGGCGGCCGGACAGCGAGTCGGCCAGCAGCTCGCGGGTCAGGTCGACCATGCGCGCGCGCCGGCGCTGGTTGATCGCGTCGACCTCGGTCAGGAACGTCAGCGCCTGGTCGACGCCGAGCTCGCCGGCCCGGGCCATGAATGCGCGGATGTCCTTCGGCAGGCAGCCGCCGCCGAACCCGAGTCCCGCGTGCAGGAAACGACCGCCGATCCGTTCGTCGTACGAGAGGGCCTCGGACAGTTTCTTCACGTCGGCGTGCACGACTTCGCACACCTCGGCCATCGCGTTGATGAACGAGATCTTCGTGGCCAGGAACGCGTTCGCCGCGACCTTGACCAGTTGCGCGGTGGCGATGTCGGTGACGACGACGGGTACGCCGCTGTCGATGATCGGCGCGAACACCTCGCGCATCGCGGCCTCGCCACGTGGCGAGGCGACCCCGAAGACCAACCGGTCCGGGTGCAGGGTGTCCTCGATCGCCCAGCCTTCGCGCAGGAACTCGGGATTCCACACCAGCTCGACGTCTTGCGTCGCGAAGTGCTCGGCAATGCGTTCGGCCGTACCGACCGGCACCGTGGACTTGCCGACGAGGGTGCAGGACCGGCGCACGTGCGTGGCGAGGCTGCCGACCGCGGCGTCGATCTGGCTGGTGTCCGCGGCGTACTCGCCCTTGCGTTGCGGCGTGCCGACGCAGAGGAAGTGGACGTCCGCGTCGGCGATCTCGTCGTACGACGTCGTGAACCGCAACCGTCCGGTGGGCAGCACCTTGCCGAGCAGCTCGTCGAGTCCGGGTTCGAAGAACGGCAGGGTGCCGTTGGTCAGCGCGTCGATCCTCGCCGCGTCGATGTCGACGCCGACGACGTCGTAGCCGAGGTCGGCCATGCAGATCGCGTGGGTCGCCCCGAGATAGCCGAGGCCGATGACTGAGAGCTTCGGTCGGGGCACGCCGTAAAGACTAGAGAAACCCTAGAATCGGCGGGTGAATCCGACGTTCGACACCTTCACTTTGCCCGAAGAGCATCAGCTGCTCCGCAAGACCGTACGGCAGCTCGCGGACGACAAGATTGCCCCGCGCGCGGCCGAGATCGACGAGACCGCGCAGTTCCCCTACGACGTTCTCGATGCGCTCGTCGCCGCGGATCTGCACGCGGTGCACGTGCCGGAGCAGTACGGCGGCGTCGGTGCCGACGCGATCGCCTCCGCGATCGTCATCGAGGAGATCGCGCGCGCGTGTTGCGCGTCGTCGCTCATCCCGGCGGTGAACAAGCTCGGCACGATGGGCCTGCTGCTGTCCGGTTCGGAGGAGTTGAAGCAGCGCTACCTGCCCCGGCTGGCGAGCGGCGAGGTGATGTTCAGCTACGCGCTGTCCGAACCGGAGGCGGGCAGCGACGCCGCCGGCATGAAGACGCGCGCGGTCCGCGACGGCGACTCGTACGTGCTCAACGGCGTCAAGCGCTGGATCACCAACGCGGGCGAGTCCGAGTGCTACACGGTCATGGCGGTCACCGATCCCGACGCCGGGTCGCGCGGCATCTCCGCGTTCGTGGTCGAGAAGTCCGACGAGGGCGTGTCGTTCGGCGCGCCGGAGAAGAAGATGGGCATCAAGGGATCGCCGACCCGCGAGGTCTACCTCGACAACGTGCGCATCCCGGCCGACCGGATGATCGGCGAACCCGGCACCGGCTTCAAGACCGCGCTGGCGACGTTGGATCACACCCGGCTGACGATCGGCGCGCAGGCGCTCGGTGTCGCGCAAGGCGCGGTCGACTACTGCCTGCGCTACGTGCAGGAACGCAAGCAGTTCGGCAAGCCGATCGCGGAGTTTCAGGGCGTGTCGTTCATGCTCGCCGACATGGCGATGAAGACCGAAGCGGCGCGGGCGCTGATCTACACCGCGGCGGCGGCATCGGAGCGGCTGGACCCGAACCTCACGTTCATGTCCGCAGCCGCCAAGTGCTTCGCGAGCGACGTCGCGATGGAGGTCACGACCAACGGCGTCCAGCTGCTCGGCGGGTACGGGTACACGCGCGACTACCCGCTCGAGCGGATGATGCGGGACGCCAAGATCACCCAGATCTACGAAGGCACGAACCAGATCCAGCGGCTGGTGATGGCCCGAAACCTGTTCAAGACCAACCCGGTGAGGTAAGTGAGGCGGACGAAAAGACACGTTTCGTCACACTCGACGGGATCGGTGACGCACACTCGATTCATGGCCCGTGCCGACCGGTGGATCGCCGCTGCCACGGCGTGCGTTGTCGCGACCGGCATCGGGGTCGCGATGGCGTCCACCGGCAGTGACGCGAGCCGCCCGGCGGCGCGGCAAGCGGCGATAGCGACGCCGACACCGACGCCTTCCCAGACGCGCACCGCGACACCCATCCCGCGACCGAAGCCGAAGCCCAAGCCGGCCGCGACCAAAGCCCGGCCGCTCTACCCGATCCCAGCCCCGCCGGCGTACCCGACCGGGTGCCCGCCGCGACCGCTGCCGCCCGGCCCGCCGTTCCACCCGCCGACACCGACCGTCGCCACCGCGAAGCTGCCCGCGCCGGTCGCGATCGCGCGCACGCGCCACGTCGACCTGCGCGCCGTCACCGGCAAGGGCATGTGGCTGACCATCTGGCCGGACAGCACGCTCGACGCCGCCAAGGTCGTCGCGCAGGCCAAGGCGGCCGGGCTGCGCCAGCTCTGGATCCGCACCGGCGGGTCGAAGCAAGGGTGGTACGGCACGAAGTTCCTCGACGCGTTGCTGCCGCCGGCGCACGCCGCCGGACTGGCCGTCATCGCGTGGGACTTCCCGGCGCTGTCCGATCCGCTCGCCGACGTAAAGCGCGCCACCGCCGCGATCACCGGCACGTTCGGCGGCCAGCACATCGACGGCTTCAGCCCCGACATCGAGACCATCAACGAAGGCACCTTCAACGCCCCGCCGCGCATCGCCGTCTACCTCTCGCGCGTCCGCAAGGCGGCCGGCAACCTGCCGGTGATCGCGACCGTCATGCGACCGACGCCGTACCAACTGCGCACCTACCCCTATCGCGCCGAAGCGCCGTACGTCGACGTGTTCGCGCCGATGGTCTACTGGTCGTGCAGCGAGCCCGGCGCGTTGGCGATCCAGTCGGTGCGTGAACTCGCGAAGCTGCGCCCGGTGCACCTCATCGGCCAGTCGTACGACATGGCGTCCGAAGGCGGGCGACGCGGCCTGCCGTCGGCGCGCGAGATCTGGCGCTTCCTCGACGCCGGCAAGCGCGCGGGTGCGATCGGCGCGAGCCTGTACGTCTACAGCGAGGCGCGCACGCCGCAATGGACCGCGCTCGGTGCCTATCCCTGGCCCGGTTGATCGATACGCCGCGCGCTCGCGCGCCGCGCTTCGCCGACGTACCAATCGTGCACGGTCGGCGTCACGGTCGCACTCCACCCGATCGCAGCAAGGCGCGCTTCGAGTGCACGTGGCTCCCAGAACCTCTTGACGATCACGTGTTGTGAGCCGTCGGACAGGGTGCGGGTCGCGAGCGGGCCGTCGTCGGTGTCGAACGGCGCCGGCTCGAAATGCGCGCGGGCCGGCGACTCGTCGAGGAACAGCACACGGCCATCCGGCGCGAGGCAGTCGTCGACGACCGCCCAGAAGTCGTCGAAGCGCGAGTCCGGCACGTGCGACATCCACGCCGCGAAGAACACGACGTCGAAACGCCGCGACGGCCGGTACGAGAACAAGTCCGCGATCTCGAACGTCACCGCGGGGTCGTCGACCTTCGCCCGCGCGATCGCTGCCATCTCCGGTGCGCCGTCGACGTACGTGACCGACCGTGCGACCCGCGCGATCTCCACGGTCCAGGCGCCCGTGCCGCCGGCCAGCTCCAGGACGTCGCCGTCGATATGCATCTCGGCGACGACGCCGGCGATCGTGTCGCGCATCCGCGGCGTCTCGCCGTAGCTCGTCGCGTCGTACTCGCCGGCCCGCGCGCGGTAGTACGCCAACTGTCGGGCCACGACGTCGTCAGGCATGTCTTATGGTCTAGCGCGTGATCGACAAGATTGTCAGCAGCGCCGCTGACGCCGTCGCCGACATCCCGTCGGGCGCTTCGCTCGCGGTCGGCGGCTTCGGTCTGTGCGGCATTCCCTCGGTACTCATCCAGGCCGTGTTCGACGCCGGCGTCGACAACCTCTCCGTGGTGTCGAACAACTGCGGCGTCGACGAGTGGGGTCTCGGGATCCTCTTGTTCGCCAAGCGGATCTCGCGGATGACGTCGTCGTACGTCGGCGAGAACAAGGAGTTCGCCCGGCAGTACCTCGCCGGCGAACTGGAGCTCGAGCTCACCCCGCAGGGCACGCTCGCGGAGCGGTTGCGCGCGGGCGGGTCCGGCATCGCTGCGTTCTTCACCGCGACCGGCGTCGGCACGCAGATCAGCGAAGGCGGGCTGCCCTGGCGCTACGACTCCGACGGCTCGGTCGCGGTCGCGAGCCCGCCGAAAGAAGTGCGCTCGTTCGCGGGTCGCGACTATGTCCTCGAGCAGGCGATCACGACCGACTTCGGTCTCGTGCACGCGCGGGTCGCCGACCGGCACGGCAACCTGGTCTTCCACGAGAGCGCGCGCAACTTCAACCCGTTGTGCGCGATGGCCGGCCGGATCACGATCGCCGAAGTCGAAGAGGTCGTCGAAGCCGGCGACATCGATCCCGACGCGATCCATCTGCCCGGGGTGTTCGTGCAGCGCGTCGTACCGGTGCCGGACGAACAGAAGCGGATCGAACGACGCACGGTACGACCGCGGGCAGGTGCGTGATGACGTTGACCCGCGAACAGATGGCCGCACGCGCCGCGCTCGAGCTCACCGACGGCGCGTACGTCAACCTCGGCATCGGCCTGCCGACACTCGTGCCGAACTACCTGCCGGCGGGCGTTTCCGTTGTGCTGCAAAGCGAAAACGGCATCCTCGGCGTCGGGCCGTACCCGTACGAGGGCGAGGAGGATCCCGACCTCATCAACGCCGGCAAGGAAACGGTCACGGTATTGAAGGGCTCGTCGTTCTTCGACTCGGCGACGTCGTTCGCGATGATCCGCGGCGGACATATCGACGCCGCGATCCTCGGCGCGATGCAGGTCTCGGTCGCCGGTGATCTCGCCAACTGGACCATTCCCGGCAAGATGATCAAAGGGATGGGCGGCGCGATGGATCTCGTCCACGGCGCGAAGAAAGTCATCGTGCTGATGGAGCACGTCGCGAAGGACGGCAGCCCGAAGATCGTGCGCGAATGCTCGCTGCCGCTGACCGGCCGCGGCGTCGTGCAGCGCATCGTCAGCGACCTCGCCGTCATCGATGTCACGTCGGCCGGCCTCGTGTTAAGTGAAGTGGCGCCAGGCGTGACCGTCGACGACGTCCGCGCCGCGACCGAGCCACCGCTCGAAGTGCCGGCCGAACCAAAGGTGATGTCGCTCGGCGCGCTGACCTAGGCGTCGAGTCGCGGCAGGTCGGGCACGGCGCAGCCGGCGGTCAAGGTCACCCGCTCCATCCGGGCGCGATCGGCGAGCCGATCCGGGTCGGGGTTCGCGACGAACACCACCGACCCGGCGGCGACCAGTGGGACGAGCAAGCTCGCGTCCATCCCGACGAGGGAGTCGAGTGCGACGGTCGAGAGGATCCGCGCGCAGGGCCTGACGTCGTGCATCGCCGCGGCTCGTTGCGCCGCGGCGGCAAGAGCATCGGCAGCCCACGTCCGTCCGCTGAGACGCAGTGCCGCCGCGACCGGCGACACCGGCCCGGTCATCAGCGCGTCCGGCTGCGGCAGCACCGCCGCGGTGAACTCGGCCGGATCGCCGGGCAACGACACGGCCACGTGATCGCGGTCGTCGAGATCGAGGCGCGCGCCCATCGTCCACGCGCCGAGGGCGACGACGAACGACAGCCAGTGAGCCGACGGCGACAGCCGCACCGCATCGCCCGGCTCCAGCGCGTACTCGGACGACAGCGAGTTCGCCGTCTTCACCGCCCAGTTCACGAGCGTCGCGACCGACAACTCGATCCGCTCGCCGGTCGCGTCGTCGTACCAGGTCAGGAACGGCCGCGCGCCGTCGCGCCGCGCCTCGGCCGCGAGCCGCTCCGGGATGTTCACGCCACCATCGTCTCGCGCTCGCTGATGTAGCGGCGGGGGAAGGCCGGCCTCACCCGAAGCGCCGGTTCCTGTGAGTTTGCCCCCCGCGATAGCCATGTGACTGAAGTGACGGCAGGGTAGAGCCGATTGCACTAGTACCGAACCGCCGCCGCCACCGCCGTTGGAGCCACCTCGTGCACCGCCTGTCCGCCGCCTCGGTGCCGACCGTTGCCGGGCTCGTCCTCGCCGCAACGGCCGTCGTCGTCGGCGTACCGGTCGTCGGTACGCCGGCCGTCGCCGCACGCCCGGTCGCACCGGCCACGACCACGATCCCGGTCCGCGCGCTGCCGGCCACTCGGGGCGTCGTGGCGGACACCGGCGAGCGAAGCACGCGGAAGTTCGGCCTGGTCGGCGCGACCTGGCGCACCGGAACGCTGCGCCCCGGCGCGCAGGTGCAACTGCGGGTCCGCGACCACGGCACGTGGTCGGGCTGGACCGCGTTGACGCTGCCCGACGGAGGGCCCGACGACGGCAGCCGCGACGCGCGCGCCGCCGCCGCCCGCCACGTCACCGCGACCGAACCGCTGTGGGTCGGATCGGCCGACGGCGTCGAAGCGCGGGTCGTGTCGACGAAGACCGACGCGACTGCTCCGGCCGGACTCGACGTCGTCCTCGTCGACGGCGGCACCAGCCCCGCCGACGCAGCGGCACATCCGGCCGGCGCGATGTCGATGGCCGCGGCGGCGCAGTCCCAACCGACGATCTACACCCGCGCGCAGTGGGGCGCCGACGAGCGGCTGCGTACCTACAACTCCGGCTGCGGCACGCCCGACTACGGCTCGACCATCAAGATGGGCTTCCTGCATCACACCGACGGCACGAACGGGTACACGAGCAGTTCGGTGCCCTCGATCATCCGGTCGATCTACGCCTACCACGTCGAGTCGAACGGCTGGTGCGACATCGGCTACAACTTCCTCGTCGACCGCTTCGGCCGGATCTGGGAAGGCCGGTACGGCGGCATCACGAAACCGGTGATCGGCGCGCACACCGGCGGTTTCAACACCGACTCCTTCGGCGTCTCGCTGATCGGCGACTTCACCACGACGGCGCCGCCGAGTGCGATGCTCGGCGCGGCCGAGAAGCTGTTCGCCTGGCGGCTCGGCGCGTACTACCGCGACCCGGCCGCGACCACCACGATGTACGCCGGCTCGTTCAGCGGATCGAGGTACGCCGCCGGCTCGACGGTCACGTTCAAGGTGATCTCGGGTCACCGCGACGCGGACCTGACGACATGCCCCGGCAGTGCGGCGTATGCGAAGTTGCCGGCGTTCCGGACCGCGGTGCGATCGCTCATCGGCGCCGGCCTCGTCGCGCCGACGATCAGCCCGACGTCGATCCGGATGAGCTCCGGCCAGACCGTCGCGGTGCATTCCGGCGTGCTCACGACACAGGCGTGGAAGCTCACCGTCGTCAGCCCGCTCGGCTCGGTCGTCCGCAGCATCACCGGCACCGCGACGCCGAGCGCGCCCGTCGCCGGCACGTGGGACGGCACCGACGATCTCGGCGTGCCGGTCCCGCCCGGCACGTACACGGTCTCGTTGTCGAGCACGGCGTCGGCGAGCACCGCCGTGCCGTACTCGGCCAAGGTCACCGTGACACCGCCGGTGACAGTCAACGGCCCGGCGCAGGCGGGGTACGGCCAGCAGGTCACGCTGACCGGCACGGCACCGACCGGCACCGACGTCACCGTCTCGCTGACCCGCGCCGGCACGGCGTTGCCGGCACAGACGCTCCAGACCACCGCGCCGACGTGGAGCACGGCGTTCACCGCCGACGCGGACTACACCTGGTCGGTGTCGGCCGACGGTTACAGCACACCGGTGCGCAGCACCAAGGTCGCGCCGCTGGTGATCGCGCCGGTCCCGAAGAACAACACGCTGTTCGTCGACCACGGCTCGGCTCTCGACCTCACCGGCACCGCCTTGCCCTCGGCCGGCGCCGCGGTCACGGTCACCGCGACGCCGCTCAACGGAACGACTGCTACCAGCCTGCCGGCCGCTGTCGCGGCGGACGGCTCGTGGTCGGCCCTACTTAGGCCGTCGACCGCGACGACACTCGCCGTCACCGACGGCCGTGGCCTTTCGTCGACCCCGCTGACGGTCTATCCGGTCGACCCGCCGACCGCGTCGGTGCCGTCGTCCGGTTACGCCGCACGCACCGTCACGATCAGCGGCAACGCCGGCCACGCGCCGGTCGCCGTGCAAGTGCTCACCAAAGCGCCCGGCGCGTCGGCGTACTCGGTGGTGGCGACCGTGACCGCGGCGACGACCGGCGCGTACGCCGCGCGGATCACGTTGCCGAAGGTGACGACGTCGACGCCGTTGCCGTGGCGGGTGTCGACGGGCTACGGCGCGGACGCGACCGGTACGACGACCGTGCTGCCGACGTTCGCGCCGACCGCGACCGCACCGGCCACCGGCTACTACAACCACGCGGTCGTCTACACCGGCAAGGCCGTGCCGGGTGACCGGGTGAAGCTCTACACCCACGCGGTCGGCGCGACGACGTACGTCTGGACCGCGACCGCGACGGCCGCCGCGGGCACCGGCGCGTTCTCGATCTCGCTGGTGTTGCGGCGCGACACCGTGTGGGTGGTGCAGACGCCGAGCGGGACGACGGCGGCGAAGCAGGTGGTCGTCACGCCCACCCTGCAGGCGCCGACGTCGGTCACGCGCGGCACCCTCGTCACCCTGACCGGAACCGGCGTGCCGGGGCTGAAAGTCTCGGTGTACCAACGATTGCAGGGCTCGACGACGAACACGCTGATCGGCACGGTCACGATCAACTCGACCGGCCGCTGGGCGCTCGCCCACCGCGTCGGCAGCACCAGCTACTTCTGGTGCGTGTCGAACAATCATTCGTCCCGCTTGTCGTTCGTGTCGGCCCAGTGATCCGGCAGGCGCGCGGTTACCGTGAGCTGATGCGGCCTCGACGTTGGACGAGCGCCGTCGCGGCGACCGCTACGACGGCCGCGATGCTGACGGCACTCGTCGCGATGGCGCCGCCGGCGGCCGCGGCCGAGACCTACTACCGCCCGTCCGACGGCGTCCTGCACATCGCCGGTCACGGCTTCGGCCACGGCCACGGCCTGTCGCAGTGGGGCGCGTACGGCGGGGCCGAGTCCGGCAAGACCTGGCAACAGATCGTCGCGTGGTACTACAACTCACCGGCGCTCGCGAAGAAGAGCTCGACGATCACGGTGCAGTTGAGCGCCGTCGGTTCCGGGCCCGCGACGGTGCGCCCGGCGACGAATCTCACCGCGTCCGATCACGCGAGCCACAGCCTCGTCCTGCCGACGGTCGACGCGAGCAAGCGGACCTACGACCTGTGGCGCGGCGCGCTCGCGTCGGACGGAACCTTCCGGCTGCAGGGCCACACCTCGGCCGGCTGGGCGAACGTCGCCGCGCCGGCCGGCGGCACCTCGTCGGCATGGACCGGCTGGGTGCGGTTCGGCGACCGCGCCCGCGTCGTCACGTTGGTGCGCCCGAGCGGCACGCGGGTCAACTACCGCGACTCGATCCAGTTCGACAAGGTCAGCGGCACCACCGGGATGACGGTCAACATCACCAACCTCGAGCACTACCTGTACGGCGTGGTGCCGTCGGAGATGCCGTGCTCGTGGACCCCGACCGTCGGCGGCACGAAGCGGCTCGACGGGCTGGAGGCGCAAGCGGTCGCCGCCCGCAGCTATGCCTCGTGGCGACTCGCCAATCCCCGCAACAGTCTTGCGACCATCATCGACAACACCTTCGACCAGGCGTTCGGCGGCTACAGCGCGGAGCAGACCGCCGCGAGCGACTGTCCGTGGACGACGACCACCGGGGTGAAGACGTCGGCGAGCGACGCCGCGGTCGACGCGACGGCGGCCCAGATCATGGTCGACTCGTCGGGCCACGCGATCTTCGCGCAGTACTCGGCTTCCAACGGCGGCTTCGAGCTCAGCGGCGGTCAGTCGTACCTGCCGTCGCGCCCGGACGCGTGGGACGGCAAGCCGACCGAGAGCTGGAGCAGCCACAGCTGGACCGACACCATCACCGCGAGCCAGCTTCAGGCGGCGTACCCGGCGATCGGCACCTTCCAGTCGTTGACCGTCACCTCGCGGGAGCGGCTGACCGGCGTCGACCAGAACGGGCACACCGTCGGCGAGTAGTGGGGCGGCCGGATCCTCGGGCTCACCGTGACCGGCACCCGCGGCTCGGTCAACGTCTCGGGAACGTCGTTCCGCTCGGCGCTCGGTCTGATGAGCGAGTGGTTCACCGTCGTCGTCACGAAGCCGACCGCGCCGCAGAACTTCACTGCGACTCCGGCCGACGCGCAGGCGACGCTGCGGTGGGCCGCACCGTCGAGCGACGGCGGCGGTGGGATCACCGGTTACACGATCACCGCCAGCCCGGCCATCCCGACGGTGACCGTCAGCGGCGGCACCCGCAGCGCGGTCGTCACCGGCTTGACCGACGACACCAACTACACGTTCTCGATCGTCGCGCACAACTCGGCCGGCGCCGGTCCGGCCGCGACCGCGATGGCGACGCCGTCGGCGCGGCTGCTGTTCCACCCGCTGCCGCACGCCGCGATCCTCGACACCGGCAGCACCGGCATCGGCGCCGGCGTCACCCGATCGGTGCAGGTGACCGGAAAGGGCGGCGTGCCGAGCAGCGGCGTGAACGCGGTCGCCCTCGACGTCGTCAGCGTCGCGCCGACCGCCGCGAGCAACGTCACCGTGTGGCCGCACGGCGGCAAGAAGCCGCCGACACCGCAGTTGGCATGGGCCAGCGGCCAGCAGGTCAACACCACGGTGTACGTCGACGTCGGCACCAGCGGCATGGTCGACGTGGTCAACGCGGCCGGCACGACCCGGCTGATCGTCATCGTCGAGGGCTATTACGCCTTGGACTCGACCGCCGGCGGCACGCTGACCTCGGTCAAGGCGTTCCGGCTGTACGGCGGCCGCAACGGCACGACGATCGCGGCGAAGGCGACGGCGAAGTTCGCGGTCGTCGGGCACGGCGGCGTACCCTCCGGCGCGACCGCCGCCGTCCTGCAACTGACCGTCTTCGGCGCGCCGACCCGCACCTCGCTGGCGGCATGGCCGTCGGCCTCGGCGCGGCCGCGCGTCTGGGACCTCTACTCCTCGGGCGGCTCGCGCACCGTGACGACCGTCCTGCCGCTCGACTCGAGCGGATCGGTGACCGTGTCGCCGTACGCCACCAACGCGGTCGCGGTCGACCTGCTGGGCTGGTTCACCTCGGCCAGCGCCGCGCCGGCGAGCGGCGCGACGACATTGGTCAACCCGCCGCGCCGGCTCGCCTCGGTGACGGTCGCGGCCGGCGCGACGGCGACGCTGACCGTGCCCGCCTCGGCCGGGGTGCCGACGACGGCGCACAGCGTGCTGTTCGGGCTGACGGCGAGCGGACCGGCGGGCGGCTACGTCGTCGCGTGGCCGGCCGGGACGACGATGCCGGCAACCGACAACCTCGCGTTGCGCGGCTCGACGCCGGTCGGCTCGACGGTCCTGGTACCGCTCGGCAGTGGCGCGAAAGTCTCCGTCCACAACGGCGCGTCCACGTCGCTGCATCTTGTCGTCGATGTCGTCGGGTGGTCGTCGGGCTGAGCGCGGATTACGGGCGTAGGCTCGTAGCCGACAGACGAGACCAGATCGACCCAGACCGGGAGGGAGCCGCACCGTGGCCCCCCGTGTGCTCGTCGACGCGACGGCTGTGCCCGCCGACCGAGGCGGCGTCGGACGTTACGTCGACGGCCTTATCCCGGCGCTCGCCCGGGCGGGCGCCGACCTCGCCGTCGTATGCCAGCGCGCCGACGCCGAGCGGTACAGCCGGATGTCCGACCTCGTCGAGGTCGTCGCCGGACCGGCCGCGATCGCGCACCGTCCGGCCCGGCTGGCCTGGGAGCAGACCGGCCTGCCGTTGGTCGCGCAGCAGCTCGCGGCGGAGGTCGTGCACTCGCCGCACTACACGATGCCGCTGCGGGTCGGCCGGCCGGTCGTGGTGACGATCCACGACGTCACGTTCTTCACCCAGCCCGAGCAGCACACCGCGGTCAAGGGCACGTTCTTCCGGTCCGCGACCCGTACGGCGCTGCGCCGCGCGACCCGGGTGATCGTGCCGAGCAAGGCGACCCGCGACGAGCTGGTCCGGGTGCTCGACGCCGATCCGACCTCGGTCGACGTGGCGTATCACGGCGTCGATCCCGACGTGTTCCACGTGCCGACCGACGCGGAGAAGGCGCGGGTCGCCGCCCGCCTTGGCCTGCGCGGCGCGTACCTCGCGTTCCTCGGTGTCCTCGAACCGCGCAAGAACGTGCCCAACCTCATCCGCGGCTGGGTGCAGGCGGTGCATTGGCGCGACGACCCGCCGGCGCTGGTGCTGGCCGGCGGCAGCGGGTGGGACGACGAGGTCGACGCCGCGATCGCCGAGGTGCCCTCGCACCTGCGGGTCGTGCGGCCTGGCTACCTGCGCTTCGCCGACCTGCCCGGCTATCTCGGCGGCGCGACCGTGGTCGCGTTTCCCAGTCACGGCGAGGGTTTCGGGCTGCCGGTGCTGGAGGCGATGGCCTGCGGCGCCGCGGTGCTCACGACCCACCGGCTCTCGCTGCCCGAGGTCGGCGGCGACGCGGTCGCCTACACCGAGCCGGGCGCGGAGGACATCGCGGCGGCGCTGACCGCGCTGCTCGACGACGGCGCGCGGCGCGCGAGCCTCGGCGAGGCGGCGCTCGCCCGGGCGCACGAGTTCACCTGGGCGGCGAGCGCCGAGGCGCACCTCGCGTCGTACCAGCGCGCCGCGCAACAGGGCTGATTCGCAGCACGTGCAGGCGATCCTGCTCGTCGGCGGACAGGGCACCCGGCTGCGCCCGCTGACGTTGACGACACCGAAGCCGATGCTCCCGGTCGCGGGCGTTCCGTTCGTCACCCATCAACTCGCGCGGCTCGCCGCCGCCGGCTTCGATCACGTCGTCCTCGCCACGAGCTACCGGGCCGAGGTGTTCGCCGCGCACTTCGGCGCCGGCCAGAATCTCGGCCTGCGGCTGTCGTACGTCACCGAGGCCGAACCACTCGGCACCGGCGGCGCGATCCGCAACGCCGCCGCCGCGTTGCACCCGGGCGACGAGCTGGTCGTCGTCCAGAACGGCGACGTGCTCTCCGGTCACGACCTCGCCGCCCAGGTGGCGCGGCATCGCGCGACCGGCGCGGTCGCGACACTGCATCTGGTCACGGTCGAGGACCCGCGCGCGTACGGGTGCGTGCCCACGGACGAGGCCGGTCGGGTGCTGGCGTTCCACGAGAAGATGCCCGAGCCGGTCTCGGACCAGATCAACGCCGGCTGCTACGTCCTCGATCGCGCGGTGATCGACGCAATCCCGGCCGGTGCCGTCGTGTCGGTCGAACGCGAGACCTTCCCGTCGTTGCTCGCGGCCGGCGCCGTCGTGACCGGCGTCGTCGACGACTCCTACTGGCTCGACGTCGGAACGCCGGCGGCGTACGTGCAAGCGAGCGTCGACATCGTCACCGGCGTCGTCGAGTCACCCGCGTACACGGGGGTTCCCGTCGATCCATCTGCGGTGGTGGACCCGAGCGCGTCGGTCGTCGGCGGTACGGCCCTCGGGGCGGGCGTCGTGGTCGGTGCCGGCGCCGTGGTCGCCGCATCGGTGGTGCAGCGCGGCGTTCGGATCGGCGCGGGTGCCGTGGTGACCCGATCCGCGATCGGTGCGGGCGCGGTCGTCGGTGACGGGCGCGTCGTCACCGACGCGGCGATCGCCGACAGCGCGACGGTCTAGAAGCGATCACCGACAAGTACGCGACGGGCTGCTACTTCTTCGTGCTGCTCGCGCTCGGCATCGCACTCGGCGACGCGCTCGGGCTCGCCTGCGGGAGCTGACCGGGCGGAAGCTGGTCGGCACCTTGGATCGCCGGCAAGCCGGCCTCCGGTGCTTGCGGCGCGTTGACGTGCACGGTGTAGAAGTTCTGCACGACCGTCGGATCGATCGAGGAGCACCGTTCGGTCTTGCCCCACGACGTCATGACGACATGCTTGCCGGCCGGCAGGTCGCTCTGCCACCAGCCGACGACCATCAGCCGGCTCATGCTCGGATCGCTGGTCATCGCCTGCAGTTGCGCGACGTCGGCAGCGGGCAGCTTCGAGTCGTACCAGATCACGATGTAGCCGTGCTCGAGGTTGTGCACCGCGCGCTCCGGCCGTGGCTTTTGCGACAGCGGGGCGAATCGCTGCGAGTCGCCCAGCGACACGGCGTTGTGCGGCCCGCCGCTGGGCGGGATCGGCGGGGTGCCGCCGGCGGTGTCGCCGAACGTCCCTTGGGTGTAGTCGATCGGAGCCGTGAGGTGCTTTGCGGCCGGCGACAGCGGGTCGGTGTGCACGCCGAGGCAGCCGTCCTTCGCCTCCGCGGCGGTCGGCTTGCTCTGGTGGCCGACCTTCTTCTCGGCGTTGAGCTGGTTTTTGATCCGGTTCTTCTTCGCGTCGTTGGCGTGCGCCTTGTTGACGGCGAGAACAACCGCCGTACCGACCAGTGCGAGCGCGACGATGATCGCCGCGCCGAAGGTGATCATGTTCTTGCGGCGCTCGGCCGACCGTTGCTTGCGGCGCATCTCCTCGAGGCGCGCGCGGCGGTCCTTGTTGGCCCGCCGTACATCGTCGCGACGGTTCGAGTTCTTGGGCACCGCAAGTCTCCTGGTCGGTCCATCAGGTCAGGCCGACGAGTCTAGGGCGATAAGTGACAATCGTGGGGATGGGCGCGGGCGAGCTGGCGACGACGTGGGTCCCGCCCGCGCCGGTCTCGCTCTCGCTCACTCTCGGCGCGCTGCAACGCGGGCCCGGCGACCCCACCCAGCAGCTCGGCCCCGACGGCGCGTTGTGGCGCACCGCCCGTACTCCCGACGGTGCGGCCACCCTGCGGCTCGCGGTCCACGGCGACGAGGTCGGCGCGCGTGCATGGGGGCCCGGCGCCGGCTGGCTGCTCGCGCGGGTGCCCGACCTGCTCGGCGCGGCGGACGACGTCAGCGGGTTCCGGCCGGTGCACCCGCTGGTCGCGCAGACGTGGCGGCGGCTGCCGCACCTGCGGCTGTCCCGGCTGCCGCTGGTCTTCGAACTGCTGGTCCCGGCGATCCTCGAACAGCGCGTCACCGGCAAGGAAGCGCGCCGGTCCTGGCGCCACCTGCTGCGCCGGTACGGCGAACCGGCGCCCGGCCCGGCCCCGGAGGGGATGCGAGTGTTCCCGCCCGCCGAGACGTGGCGGCGGATCCCGTCGTGGGAGTGGCACCGCGCCAACGTCGACCCCGGACGCGCGCGCACGATCGTCCGCGCGGCCGGGGTCGCGGGCCGGCTCGACGAGTGCATCGGCTTGGCCCGCGACGAGCGGATCCGGCGGCTGCGATCGTTGCCGGGAATCGGCCGGTGGACCGCGGCCGAGGTCGCGCAGCGCGCGTGGGGCGATCCCGACGAGGTGTCGCACGGCGACTACCACATCCCGGCGCTGGTGGGCTGGGCCTTGCTCGGCCGGCCGATCGACGACGACGAGATGATGGACGTCCTGTCCGTGTATCCCGGGCATCGCCAGCGCGCGGTCCGGCTGGTCGAGCTGTCCGGCGCGCGCAAGCCCGCCTTCGGCCCGCGCATGCCGGTCGGCGACATCCGCGCGATCTAGCCGGCTCGCTCGGAGCCCGGTCCGCGCGGCCTATCGTTCGTGATCATGGCGTTTGACGGCAGCGAACGCCATGATCACGCCGGAAATCGCGGCGAACGTCATGATCACGCCGCGGCGGGTGGCCTCGCGGGAGCCCCGGCGGAACATGTCCTCGGCTGCCGGGCGAACGAGATCCGCGGCCCGGGCGGCGCCGCCCGCCGAGACGAGGTGACCGAGGCCGCGGACGACGGCCACCGGCACCTGCCCGAGCTTGCCCTGCACGAGTTCGGCCGCCGCGGCGATCTCGTCCGCGAGTGCGGTCACGGTCATCTCCAGCGTGTGCCCGTACCCGTCGACCCGGCCGCGATGGTCGTCGAGTACGACGACGCCGGCCGCGCCGATCGCGACGTCGACGAGACCGTTGCGCCACGGCCGGCCCATCGTGTCGGTGACCAGCACCCCGACGTCGACGCCGAGCAACGCGCGCAGTCCGGCCCGCAACCGGGCCGCCGACGCATCCGGATCGAGCGGCAGCAACGCGACCTTGCCGGGCGGGACATTGCTCGCGTCGACACCGGCCGCGGCGAGGACGAGACCGTGCCGGGTCTCGACGATGCGGGTCGCCCCGCGCCGGGCCACGACCCGTACCGTCTCTGCATCGATCGCCGCCTCGCGGGTGTCACCGTCGGCGAGCCGGCCCTCGCTCTTGCTGACGACCTTGCTGGTGACGACGACGATGTCGCCGTCGGCGAGACCGGTCGCGTGGCCGGCGATCACTCGCGCGAGGTCGTCACCGGCGGCGATCTCCGGGATCCCCTCGACACCCCAGATCTCAATCACTGCCGGACATCCGCCGCCAATGTCAGCACCGCGCCGGCGAGGCGCGCGGTCGTGTCGAGGTCGGTCATCCAGAGCGGTACCGCGCGGGCGAGCAGGCCGTCCTCGTTCAACCGATCCGCGTCGTCCTTGTCGGTCTCGTCGACCAGCCACCCGTCGAGCAGATCGCGGTAATGATGCGCGACCGCGTACGCCGAGGTCTCTACGCCGATCGCGGCGAGGCACGCGTCGGCCATGCCGCGGACCGGTGCGCCGCCGATGATCGGCGACACCCCGACGACCGGCGCCGCGCTCGCCGCGACCGCCTCGCGGATCCCCGGTACGGCGAGGATCGTGCCGACGCTGACGACGGGATTGCTCGGCGGGAGTACGACGACGTCCGCACCGGCAATCGCGTCGAGAACACCCGGCGCGGGCGACGCGCCGGATGCGCCGGCGAGCTCGAAACCGGTCGCGGGCACGGCCGCGTGCAGCCGCACCCACCACTCCTGGAAATGCACGCGTTCGCCGGCGGCCAACGTCACGTGGGTCTCGACCGGATCGTCGGTCGACGGCAGCAGCCGTACCCCGGGTTCCCAGCGCGCGCACAAGCGCGCCGTGATCACCGACAGCGGCAATCCCTCGGCGAGCCAATGCGCGCGGACGAGATGAGTCGCGAGGTCGAGGTCGCCGAGGCCGAACCACGACGGCAGGTCGTCGGTCCCGCTCGCGGCGACGTACGCGCCGATGTCGTCGCGCACCCGGAACGTCTCGTCCTCGCGGCCCCAGCCGCGGTCGGCGGAGATGCCGCCGCCGAGGGTGTACATCACCGTGTCGAGGTCGGGACAGATGCGCAGGCCGAACAGCGTCACGTCGTCGCCGTTGTTGCCGATCACGGTGATGTCGTGACCGAGGGTGCGCAGTCCGGCGAGGAACCGGGCGCCGCCGATGCCGCCGGCGAGCACCGTGATCCGCATGGGCGGCAGTGTGTCAGGGCCTCGTAGGGTCAGGACCATGGCGGCTGCGAACACCACCGGGTTACGCCGCGCGCTCGCGAGAGCTGCCGCCGCGAAGACTCTCGACGCGACCGAGGCCGAGACGCTGCTGTCGGCCCGCGGCGACGCACTCGACGAGCTGTGCGCGGTGGCCGCACGCGTGCGCGACACCGGTCTTCTCGACGCCGGCCGGCCGGGCACGATCACTTACAGCCGCAAGGTTTTCGTGCCGTTGACCCGGCTGTGCCGCGACCGCTGTCACTACTGCACCTTCGCGACGACGCCGGGCCGGTTGCCCGCGCCGTACCTGTCTGAGAACGAGGTCCTCGACATCGCCCGGCGCGGTGCGGTGCTCGGTTGCAAGGAGGCGCTGTTCACCCTCGGCGATCGGCCCGAGCTGCGCTGGCCGCAGGCCGCGCGCTGGCTGGCCGAAGCGGGCTACGGGACGACGCTCGACTACGTCCGCGCGATGGCCGTACGAGTGCTGGAAGAGACCGGGCTGCTGCCACATCTCAATCCCGGCGTCATGTCGTGGGAAGAGTTGCAACGGCTCAAGCCCGTCGCGCCGTCGATGGGTCTCATGCTCGAAACGACGGGCGAGGTCGCGGCGCATCACGGCAGCCCGGACAAGGTCCCGGCGGTGCGGCTGCGCTGCATCGAAGACGCCGGCCGGTCCTCGATCGCGTTCACGACCGGGATCCTCGTCGGCATCGGTGAGTCGCTCGCCGATCGGATCGAGTCGGTGTTCGCGCTGCGCGCGTTGTCGCGGCAGTACCGGCACGTGCAGGAAGTCATCGTGCAGAACTTCCGGGCCAAGCCCGCAACCGCGATGCAAGCGACACCCGATTGCGATCTCGACGACTACGTCGCAACCGTTGCGGTTGCTCGGATCTTGCTCGGTCCGGGTGTCCGGCTGCAGGCGCCGCCGAACCTCGTGGATCTCGGCGAGTGCACGCGCTTGATCGGGGCCGGCGTCGACGACTGGGGCGGCGTCTCGCCGCTCACCCCTGATCACGTCAATCCGGAACGGCCCTGGCCGCATCTCGACGACCTCGCCCGAGTCACCGCCGAGTCGGGTTACCTCCTCACCGAACGGCTCGCCGCGCACCCGCCGTACCTCGACGAACCGTGGCTCGACCCGCGACTGCGACCGCATGTCGCCGCCCTCGCCGACGACCGCGGCTTCGCCCGCACGGACGTCCTGCCGGTCGGGCGGCCGTGGCAAGAGCCCGACGGCGGCTGGGCCGACGCCGGCCGGACCGACCTGCATCGCAGCATCGACACGACCGGCCGGAGCGCCGAGCGCCGCTCCGATTTCGACACGGCGTACGGCGACTGGGACTCGCTGCGAGTGCCGGCAACCAGCGTCGCCGCGCGACAACGCAGCGACCGGATCCGGCCGGAGTTCTCGGCCGCGTTGCGCCACGCCGAAAATGCACCAGGGTCGCTCTCCGATGCCGACGCGCTGACGTTGTTCGACGCCGCGCCCGGTGCCGAGATCGACGCGCTCGCGCGACTTGCCGACGGCTTGCGGCGCGACGCGGTGGGCGACGACGTCACGTTCGTGGTGAACCGCAACATCAACTTCACCAACGTCTGTTACACCGGTTGCCGGTTCTGCGCGTTCGCGCAGCGCCGTACCGATGCCGACGCCTACACGTTGTCGGTCGAACAGGTCGGCGTCCGTGCCGACGAAGCCGTGGCCGCCGGCGCGACCGAAGTCTGCATGCAAGGCGGTATCCATCCGGACCTGCCGGGGACGGCGTACTTCGATCTCGCCGCCGAGGTGAAGCGACGCCAACCGCAGTTGCACGTGCACGCGTTCAGCCCGATGGAAGTCGTGAACGGCGCGGCCCGGACCGGCTTGTCGATCGCCGACTGGCTCGCCCGCGCGAAGGACTCCGGCGTCGACTCGCTGCCCGGCACCGCCGCCGAGATCCTCGATGACGACGTCCGGTGGATCCTGACCAAGGGCAAGCTGCCGGCCGCGACGTGGATCGACGTCGTCACGACCGCGCACCGGCTCGGCATCCCGACGACGTCGACGATGATGTACGGCCACGTCGACAACGCGGCGCACTGGGTGGCGCATCTCAAGCTGCTCGCGCGGTTGCAGGACGAGACCGGCGGCTTCACCGAGTTCGTGCCGTTGCCGTTCGTGCATCAGAACGCGCCGCTCTACCTCGCCGGGCTGGCCCGGCCGGGGCCGACGCTGCTGGAGAACCGCGCGGTGCACGCGATGGCGCGAATCCTGTTGCACGGCCGGATCGACAACATCCAGTGCAGCTGGGTCAAGCTGGGCACCGACGCCTGCGTGACGATGCTGCAGGGCGGTGTGAACGACCTCGGCGGGACGTTGATGGAGGAGACGATCAGCCGCATGGCCGGCAGCGCGCACGGCTCGCGGCGCGAAGTCTCCGAACTCGTCGCGATCGCCGCTGCGGCCGGCCGCCCGGCGCGGCAACGCACGACGACGTACGCAGTTCCGGCGTAAGACGACGTAACCGGCGTAAGGTTCCGCGCGGGAACTGACGCACAGGGAGCCAGCGTGGAGACCGAGGCGAACGCCGGGGCGTTGCTACGTCGGATCGAGCAGTTGGCCGCGCAGGCGGCCAACGAGGAGCCGCCCACGCCGGAAGGGCCGGTGCTGGCCGCCGCCATGACCGGGCTGCGGGCCGAGCTCGGCGGCCTTCGAGCCGAGCTCGGGACGCTGCGCGCCGATCTCGCCGCGGTGAAGGCCAGCGTCGACGGCAGCGCCGGCCGGGTGACCGGCGCGCTGACCTCGGCTCGGGCCGAGACCGAGGAGCTCGGCCGCCGCCAGGTCGAGCTGACCGAGCGGGTCGACGACGTCGCGGCGGTCATGGCCGACCTGCGTTCGGCGCTGCCCGAACTGCGGACCGCGCTCGACGCGTTGCCCGGCGGCGCGAACACGACCCAGCAGACGCTGACCCGCCTGGAAGAATCGCTCGCCAACCGGCTGGACACCTCGGCCGCGGACCTGCGCCGGACACTGTCCGCCGGGCTGACCCAGGCGTCCGCGTCCAACCGCGCGGCCGAGACGGCCTGGACCGAGGTGCGATCCGCGGTCGAGGAGCGGTTGGCCGCGATCGAGGACACCCTCGACGGCCTCGCCGAACGGCTCGAAGCCGTGACCCGCGACACCGCGTCGGCGGCCAGTGACCGCATCAGCGCCGTGTCGCAGCGGATCGACGAACTCGCGACGACGACGTTCGCCGAGCAGGCGGCCGGCCAGGAGCAGTGGGCGTCGGACATCCGGGCCGCGCTGGGCGACCTGGCCGAGGCCGTCCAGCGCAGCCTCGGTTCGCTCGGCGACTCGCTGCACGACGCGGTCCGCAGCAGCCGGGAAGAGGAGCACGGGCACGTCGACACGCTCGTCGCCGAGCTGCGGGCCACGGTCGAGGACGCGGTCCGCGAGCTGGAGCAACGGATCGCCGTCGTACGCGATTCGTCCGCGGCCGCGGGTGCGGACCTGCGCGGGTTCGTCGAGGCGTTCCAGGTCTCGACCGAAGGCCGGCTCGAAGACATCCAGGCCGCGCTGCGCAGCGGGCTGGAGCAGGCCCGCTCGGGATTGGTCGAGGAGCTGACGACGACGCTCGACGGCCTCGACCGGGCAAACGCGCACAGCCGCCAGCTGGTCGAGACCGAAGTCGCGTCGCTGCGCGAAGACCTCGCCGACGCGCTCGAGGAGGTACGCGACCGCATCGCCGCGACGGTCTCCCGGGCCCAGGAGGCGATCACCGGCTCGGTGGACGAGCAGCGCGGCGGCTTCGACGAGGTCGTGCGCTCGTTGCGGTCCGACGTACTCGACCGGGTCGAGGAGACCGGCGCGACGACCCGCACGAGCCTCGACGAGATGCGTACGGCGGTCGTGACCGCGAGCCGGACCAGCGAGGAAGCCGCGGCCCGGCTGGCCGCGCTCGACCAGTCCGTGGTCGGGCTCGATGAGGTGATCAGCGGGCTGCGGGCCGAGTGGGATCGCCGCAGCGACGCCGCGATCGACCTCGCCCGCAAGGCTGCCGAAGCGGCCGTCACCGACTTCCGGGCGCAGATGACCGCGACCGTCGGCGACCTCAAGCGATCGGTCGAGAAGAACACGACCGCGGTCGGCGAGGCCAACGGTCACCTGGCCGGCGCGACCGCGCGGCTGGCGCAGGCCGGCGAGGCGCTGGTCGCCTACCTCGCGCAGCGCGACCAGCTGCTCGAGCAGGAACGCGACCGGACGCTGCACGAGGTCCTCGACGAGTTCGCCTCCGGGCTGTCCGCGAAGGAACGGCGCGGGCTCGCGGCCAAGGTCGGGGAGTCGCTCGACCGCCGACGCGACTCGCGGGACGCCGCGCGCTACCGCCGGGTCAAGGCGGGCGAGCCCGCGGTCGCGGTGCCGCAGGTACCCGACCCGCTGGCTGCCCTGACCGCCCCGGTCGAACCGGCCGAGCCGCTTCCCGCGCCGGCCAAGGCCGCGCCGCCCCGGGCCGCGGCGAAGCCCGTCGCGCCCAAGACAGCCACGGCGCGCAAGGCGAGCCCGCCGAAGAAGGCGAGTGCGCCGGCCAAGGCGAGTACGCCGGCGAAGGCGAGCGGCGCGAAGAAGGCGGCGACCCCGGCGAAGGCGAGCGCGGCACAGAAGGCGAGCACGCCGGCGAAGAACGCGGGCCCGGCGAAGAAGGCAAGCGCACCGGCCGAGAAGGCCGCCACGCCGCCCGCCGCACCGCCGCCGGCGAAGAAGGCCGCGCGGGCGCCGAAGGCCGCGCCGGCCCCCGGTGTGAGCGCGGGCGAGGGCGACGGCGACCGCGAGGCCACACACTCGGCCCCCGCGGCCCCAGCGGCACAACCGGCCCCAGCGCCCGAGATGGCCGCGCCCCCAGCGGCACCGGCCCCGGCAGCGGCGAAGAAGGCCAGCCGGGCCAAGAAAGCCACCCCGCCGCCGAGCCTGACCCCGCCGGACACCTCGGCCACCGCAGCCGCGGAGTCGACCGAGAGCACGCCGTCGCCGTAACCAACCAGCAACGCGCAGTGAACACCACCTGACCGCTCCGTACCGCTTTGGTGAACAAAAGGTCGGTTCGTTCGCCGGGCAATACCACCAACCCCCTTGACGGGACGGGTACGACGCGCGTGTAATTTCATCCGTGTCCTTTCCCCTGCGCCGCACGACCGTGACGGCCAGCGCACGCCGCACCAACCCTGCAGGCGAGGAGACGCCGTGACCGAACAGAGCTTCCTTCTCGACGAGGACAGCCCCGAGACCCTGCCTTGGCAGGAGGAGGCGCTGTGCGCGCAGACCGACCCCGAGGCGTTCTTCCCGGAGAAGGGCGGCTCGACCCGGGAGGCGAAGCGGGTGTGCGGCCGCTGCGATGTCCGGGCGGACTGCCTGGAGTACGCGCTCGGTCACGACGAGCGGTTCGGCATCTGGGGCGGGCTGTCCGAGCGGGAGCGCCGCCGGCTCAAGCGCCGCGCCGGCTAAGCGCGGGCACCGCCGGCCTGCCGTTCCGGCACCCAACCTGAGGGCGGCATACGGTCGTCGCATCGACGGCGACCGGTTGCCGTAGGCTTTGCCGCGCTTCCCATGCCTGCCAAGACTTCCCCGAAGACCGCGCGCCTCGCGTCGTCCGGCCACGCGGTCACCGTCGTCCTCGTCAGCCATGACGGGGCGACCTGGCTACCCGACACGCTCGCGGCGCTGGCCGCGCAGACCCGGCCGCCGCAACGCGTCGTCGCGGTCGATACCGGCAGCACCGACTCCTCGCTGGGCCGGCTGTCCGAGTCGCTCGGCGAATCCGCGGTCATCCGCCGTCCGGCGACGAGCGGGCTCGGCGCGGCCATCCAGGCGGGCCTCGACGCCTTCGCCGGCGCGCCGCCGCCGCCGGGCACCGACACCGACGCGGTCGAGTGGCTGTGGGTGTTGCACGACGACAGCGCACCGGATCCCGAGGCGCTGGAACGGCTGCTCGACCGAGTCGACGCCTCGCCGTCGGTGGCCGTCGTGGGTCCCAAGGTGCTCAGCTGGGACCGGCGCCGGCTGCTCGAGGTGGGCGTGACGACGGACGGTTCCGGCCGGCGCGAGACCATGCTCGAACCGCGCGAGGTCGACCAGGGCCAGCACGACGCGAGGGGCGACGTACTCGCGGTCGGTACGGCGGGCATGCTGGTCCGCCGCGACGTCTGGGACCGGCTCGGCGGCCTGGACGAGCACCTCGGTTTCTTCGGTGACGACATCGACTTCGGCTGGCGGGTGAACGCCGACGGCGGCCGGGTCGTCGTCGCCACCGACGCCGTGATCCGCCACGCCGCGGCGCTGTCCGCAGGCCGGCGGCGAGCCGCCGCGGGCACCGGCCGGCCCGGAGGCATCGCCCGCGCCCACGGCATGCGGGTCGTGTTGATGAACACCGCGGCCGTGCTCGCCCCGGCGTACGTCCTGCGGTTCCTCGTGGAGTCGATCGTACGTGCGCTCGTCGAGGTGGTGCTGCTGCGCCGGCCGGGCCGCGCGGCCGCCGAGCTCGTCGGGTTGCGGATGCTGCTGACACGGCCGGGCCTGGTGCTCGCCGGCCGGGCTCGCCGGCGCGGGCACACCCGGGCGCACCACG
>JAICXQ010000120.1 GCA_025980325.1 Frankiales bacterium | reverse complement strand
CGTCGAAGCTGACCGCCTCGTCGAGCGTGCCGGACAGCGTCTCGTGCACGACCGCGATCGACGACACCCGCCGGACCGACTCCTCCAGGGCTGCCCGCGCCTCCGGTACGGCCATGCGCCGGGCCTGCAGCCGCAGCAACGCGGCGACGGTCTGCAGGTTGTTCTTGACCCGGTGATGGATCTCGCGGATGGTCGCGTCCTTGCCCATCAGCTGGCGTTCCCGCCGGCGCAACTCGGTGACGTCGCGGACGAGGACGAGTGCGCCGATGTGCTCGCCGGCCGGGCGCAGCGGCAGCGACCGCAGCGCGAGGACGGCGTCGAGCGCCTCCAACTCACCCGACAGCGGCAGCCGGCCGCGGGCGACGGCCGCGATCGACGACTCGATCGCCAGCGCCGACCGCCCGGCCAGTGCCGCCGTCACCTCGTCGAGCCGGCTGTCCTCGAGGTCGCCGAGATGGCCGAGCCGGCGGTACGCCGACAGCGCATTCGGGCTCGCGTATGCGACGGTCCCGTCCGCGTCGAGCCGGATCAGCCCATCGCCGACCCGCATCGCCGCCGACGGGTCGCTCGCGTCGTACGAGGGGTACGGCCACCGGCCCTCGGCCAGCATCTGCGCGAGGTCGTTGGCGCTGCGCAGGTAGGCGATCTCGAGCCGGCTCGGCGTGCGGGCGGCGGCGAGGTTCGTCCCGCGGGCCACGACGGCGACGACCCGGCCCGCGTGGCACACCGGGATGGCCTCTTCGCGCACCGGCGCACCGGCCACCCACACCGGGTCGCCTTCGCGCACGATCCGCGCCTCGCGGGTGGCGACGGACAGCTGCGGCCGGTCGACGGCCGCGGCGCGGATGCCGACGAGGTCGTCGGTGTACGCCGTCGGCCCGGTCGTCGGCCGCATCTGTGCGACCGCGACGAACTCGCCGTCCGCGCCGGTCGGCACGAACAGCAGCAGGTCGGCGAAGGACAGATCCGCGAGCAACTGCCAGTCGGCGACCAGCCGGTGCAGATGGTCCGCGTCGCCGCCGACGATCCCGCGGGCGCGCAGCACCTCGTCCATCGTCGGCATGCGGCCATTCTCGCCGCCATACCGCCGGTCGCCGGATCCGGGTGATGCGTCTGTCAGCGATGAGGGCGCGGGTCTGGCCGCCTTCCCAAGGCGTGTCCACTCGCGAATCTGCTCCATGGTCCGCTCCTGAACGATCCGCTGCACTTCCTCGCGGGAAGCACAGCCGGGCAACGATCTCTTCGTCGAGTGCTGTCGCAAGTTCGCCAAAGCAGCGGCGGCGAGAATGCGGCAGAGCCGGCGCGACGTAGAGTCCGCGCCATGCTGACCGGACACTCCGGCGTCCACGCGGTCGCGGCCGCCCGCGCGCATGGCATCGACACGATGTTCACGTTGTCCGGGGCACACGTCTTTCCCCTCTACGACGCGGCTGTCAAGCCGGTCGAGGGCGAACCGATGCGGCTGGTCGACGTGCGGCACGAGGCCACCGCGGTGTTCGCGGCCGAAGGGCTCGCGCGGCTCACCCGCCGGCCGGGCCTCGCGGTCCTCACCGCCGGGCCGGGCGTGACCAACGGCGTCTCGGCGATCACCTCGGCGTACTTCACCGGCTCGCCGCTGCTCGTCCTCGGCGGCCGCGCGCCGGCCAACCGCTGGGGCCAGGGCAGCCTGCAGGAACTCGACCATCCGCAGCTGTTGCGAGCCGTGACCAAATACGCCGGCACGATCGAAGCGGCGGAAGCGGTCGGGCGTGAGGTCGACGCCGCGCTCCGGCTCGCCAGTGCCGCGCACCGCGGCCCGGTGTTCCTGGACATCGCGTTCGACGTCGTCTACGCGCACGCGAGCGCCGAGGCGACGACGCCGCAGGCGCCGGCGTCCGTCGAACCGGATGGCGACGATCTGCGCGCGGTCGCGGCCGCCCTCTCCCAAGCCGTACGTCCGGTTTGCGTGCTCAGCTCGGACGTCTGGATGGACGGCGCCGAGGAAACCGTACGTACGGTCGTCGAAGAGCTCGGCGTGCCCGTCATCACCACCGGCCAGGGTCGCGGCGTACTGCCGCGCGGCCACCCGCTGCTCGTGACAAGGGCCCGCAGCGCCGCGTTCAACGCCGCCGACCTCGTCGTCGTCGCCGGTGGGCCGCTCGACTTCCGGCTCGGCTACGGCCGGTTCGGCGGCCGCGACGGCGTGGCGCCGGCGGCGGTCGTCCACCTCGCCGACTCCCCCGGCCAGCTCGCCCGCCACGTCGACCTCGCCGCCAGCGCGGCCGGCGACCTGAACCGCGTGTTCACCGGCATCCTCGCCGCGCTGCCGGCCCGGCCGGACTGGTCCGGCTGGACCGCCTCGATGCGCGCCGCGGCGGACGAAGCCGCGGCCGGTGACGCCGAGATGCTCGGCGCGACCAGCGACCCCATCCATCCGGGACGCGTGTACGGAGAGCTGCGGCGCGCCCTCGACGACGACGCGGTCGTCATCGGCGACGGCGGCGACTTCGTGTCGTTCGCCGGCCGGTTCGTCGAGCCGGCCCGGCCGGGACGCTGGCTCGATCCCGGCCCGTTCGGCTGCCTGGGCACCGGGCTCGGGTACGCCGCCGCGGCCCGCCTCGCCTACCCCTCCGCGCAGGTCGTCCTGCTGCTCGGCGACGGCGCGGCCGGGTTCTCGCTGATGGACGTCGACACGCTCGTCCGGCACGGCCTGCCGGTCGTCATCGTGGTCGGCAACAACGGCATCTGGGGCTTGGAGAAGGGCCCGATGCAGATGCTCTACGGCTACGACGTCGCGGCCGATCTGGCGCCGGCGACGCGGTACGACGAGGTGGTCCGCGCGCTGGGCGGGGCCGGCGAGCTGGTCACAGATCCCGAGGAGATCGGGCCGGCGTTACGACGCGGCTTCGACGCGGGTGCGCCGTACCTCGTCAACGTCCTCACCGATCCGGCCGCCGGCTACCCCCGCTCGACCTTCGGTGTCTGAGAACCAGAACCGGGCGATCGCCGCCAGCCCGGCGACGAGGGCGCACACACCGAGCAGGGCCAGCGGCCAACTCCACACGAGCGCCCATCCGACGTAGACGCCGACAGAGACGAGACCGAGCAGCAGCGCGACGCCCGGAGTGAGCTTGGGTTTCGGCGCGTCGACCCAGACCATCCGGTCGTCGAGCGCACGCAACCGATCGGCCAACCGCACGGTCGGAAGTCTCCCAGGCGTACGACGAGTCGCGGTCGCCGTCCGGCCTCCGGCGTGTCGCGGTACGCCGTACTAGGCGACGAGGCCGAGGCGGCGCAGCTCGACGGTGAGGTCGTGCGGGTTCGTCGAGGCGAGCATCGCGGCGTCGAGGGTGATGACGCCGTCGCGGATCAGCGCGACGAGGTGCTGGTCGAACGACTGCATCCCGTAGAACGAGCCTTCGGCGATCAGCGACGTGATCGTCGAGGTCTTGTCCGGGTCGACGATCGCATCGGCAACGCGGCCGGTGTTGACGCAGACCTCCATCGCGACGCATCGGCCTTCGCCGTCGGCGCGCGGCACGAGCCGCTGGCAGATGATGCCGCGCAACGCGCCGGCCAACGACAGGCGAACCTGCTTCTGCTCGTGCGGCGGGAAGAAGTCGATGATGCGGTTGATGGTTTCCTGCGCATCGGTCGTGTGCAGCGTGGACATGACGAAGTGGCCGGTCTCCGAGGCGGCGAGCGCCGCCTTGACCGTTTCCATGTCGCGCATCTCGCCGACGAGGATGACGT
>JAICXQ010000046.1 GCA_025980325.1 Frankiales bacterium | reverse complement strand
GCCAGGAACACACCGACGGCAGGGGTGTACTCGCTCGGCTTGAACACGACCGCGTTGCCGGCCGCGAGCGCGTACGCGATGGAGCCCATCGGCGTGAACAGCGGGTAGTTCCATGGGCCGATCACACCGACGACGCCGAGCGGCTGGTATTCGAGGATCGGCGCGATGTTCGCGAGCAGCATCGACCCGCTCACCCGGCGCGGCTTCATCACCCGGCGCGCGTTCTTCGCCGCCCAGTCGATGTGTTCGAGCACCAGCAGGTGTTCGATGAACGCGTCGACCCGCGGCTTGCCGTTCTCGCGCGAGATCAGCTCGAGCAGCTCCTCGCGCCGCCGGGTCAGCGCGCCGGCGAATGCGCGCAGCCGCGTGCGCCGCCCGTCGAAGCCGATCTGCTGCCACCACGCCGAGGCCTTGCGCGCGCGCTGCACCGCTTCGCGCACCTCGGCCTCGCCGTGCACCGGGAACGTCGCGACGACCTCGCCGGTCGCGGGCGCGAGCGAGTCGAAACTTTGGGAGCGCTCAATGGTCACCGACATCTGCCCATCCTCCCACTCGCGTTACCGGCGTACTAATTCGAGGAACGTCAGCAGGTCGGCGCCCTCGTCGATCAGCTTCTGGGTCGGCTTGCCGGCACCGTGACCGGCCGACGTCTCGACCCGGATCAGGATGGGAGCGTCGCCACCCTGCGCCGCCTGCAACGCGGCGGCGAACTTGAACGAGTGGCCCGGCGCGACCCGGTCGTCGTGATCGCCGGTCAGCACCAGCGTCGGCGGGTACGCCGTCCCGGGGCGGATGTTGTGCAGCGGCGAGTACGCGCGCAGCCACGTGTACTGCTCCGGATCGTCCGGGTCGCCGTAGTCACTCGTCCACGCCCAGCCGATGGTGAACCGGTGGAACCGCAACATGTCCATCACGCCGACGGACGCCGCCGCCGCGCCGAACAGTTCCGGGTGCTGGGTCAGCGACGCGCCGACGAGCAGCCCGCCGTTGGAGCCGCCGTGGATGGCGACCCGTTCCGGCCGCGACCATCCGGACGCGCCGCCGAGCCAGCGCGCGACCGCGGCGAAGTCGTCGAACACGTTCTGCTTGTGCGCGCGCCGGCCGGCGTCGTACCACTCCCGCCCGTACTCGCCGCCGCCGCGCAGGTTCGCGACCGCGTAGAGGCCGCCGCGTTCGATCCAGACCGCGCGCAGTGCGGAGAACGCCGGCGTCAGCGGGATGTTGAACCCGCCGTACCCGTACAGCAACACCGGCACGTCGCCGGCCGGCGTGACGTCGCGCCGATGCACGAGGAAGACCGGCACCTGCACGCCGCCGGTCGAGGTGACGAACGCCTGCTCGGTGACGAACGAGTCGGTGTCGATCGCCCCTGAGCCGATCGACATTGGCGGCGCGAACGTACGGCGGATCGACGCGGTCGCGAGATCGTGCGCCCACAACGAGCCCGAGTCGGTGAACGACGTGAGGCCGAGATGGACGACGTCGCGTTCGGGCCGGCCGGACATCTCGGTCACCGTGACGATGCCCGGCAGTTCGACGTCGGCCTCGCGCGTCCCGTCGAGCGCGAACACCCGCACCGACGAGTGCGCGTGCTCCAGGTAGTGCGCGACCAGCCGGCCGCCGAAGACGTGCGCGTCGATCAGGGTGTCACCGGCCTCCGGCACGACCGTGCGCCAGCGCTCGCGGGCGATGTCGTCGAGATCCACCGCGACGATCCGCCGCCGCGGCGCGTCGGCGTCGGTGACGAGGTAGAACGTCCTGCCCGTGTTGCCCGCATACGCGGCTTCACAGTCGAGCCTCGGCACCAGCGGCCGGACCACCGCGCCGGGCTCGGCGAGATCCAAGACGTGCAGCTGGTTCTCCGGGAAGGTGCCGTGGGCGACGAAGACGACGGCAAAGCGGCCATCCGGAGTCGCCGACACCGACGGGATCCACTCGGGCTGATCCGGCGCCGACCAGACCGTGACGTCGTCGCTCTGCGCGGTCCCGAGCACGTGCCGGACGACCCGGCCGACCCGGCTCTCGGCGAGGAACTCCCGCCCCTGCGCCGGGGTGTCGTAGACGACGTAGAGCAGCGCGGTCGCGTCCGGGGTCCACGCCGCGCCGGAGAACTTCGACCACTCCAGGACGTCCGGCAGCTGCGCGCCGGTGTCGATCTCGCGCACCCGCCAGGTCACCCAGTCCGAACCGGCGGCACTGGTCGCGTAGGCGAGCAGCCGGCCGTCGGGGCTGACCTCGGTCGCCATCAGCGCGACGGTGCCGTCGTCGGAGAAGGTGTTCGGGTCGAGCAGGACCCGTCCCTCGTCGTCCGCCGACTCCATGAGGTAGAGCACCGACTGCGGCTGTAAACCCGTGTTGCGCAGCTGGAACCAGCGCCCGGCCCGCTCGTACGGCACCCCACGGCGCGGGTAGTCCCAGACCTCGGTGAGCCGGGCCCGGATCTCCGCGCGCATCGGCGCGGCCGCGAGCACCTTCTCGGTCAGCGCGTTCTGTGCCGTCACCCACGCGGTGGTCTCGTCGTTATAGGTGTCTTCGAGCCAGCGATACGGATCGGGCACGGTCTCGCCGTGCAAAACGTCGGAAGTCGGGTCACGCCGAGTGGATGGGTAGGAGAGGTCACGTGAGCTCAGTTGCACCGGGGCAGGCTAACCGCTCGGACGGCTCGCGCCGGCTGAACCGAGCAGGATTCGGTTCCCGCTCGGCGAAGTTCCGTGGCATGCGTCTACCCAGCGTCCCCACCCGCCTGCTCGCCGCCCTCTCGATCGGCGCCGTCACCCTGACCAGCGGCTCGGTCGTCGCCGCCCGGGCCGGCTCGACCCCGCCGGCCCCGTCGCTGGCCTCGATCAAGGACCTGCCGTGCGACGCGGGCTCGATGCCCGAATCGACGCAGGGCCGCGCGCCGCTCGCCGACTACAACGACGGCCGCGCCGCGAAGGGCTACTTCTGCAACGCCCGCGAGATCGGCCACTACGGCGGCCAGGTCGGCGGCTACCGGGTCGAGCGCTACGTCGACAAGGCCGGGCACGAGTGCGCGTTCTGGGACTCGACGCTCCTGTTCCCGAACAACCTCGCCGACCAGGGCACCGAGGGACCGGGCGTGTTCGTCATGGACATGCACGACCCGGCGCACCCGACCGTGACCGACGTCCTGCACACGCCCGCGATGGACTCGCCGCACGAGTCGCTGCGGCTCAACGTCAAGCGCGGCCTGCTCGTCGCCGACATGGGCTACCCGACCTGGAACCCCGGCTTCGTCGACGTGTACGACGTCAGCCAGAACTGCCTGCAACCGACCCTCGATTCCTCGTCGCCGATGGGTGTGCTGGGCCACGAGGGCGGGTTCTCCCCGGACGGCAACACGTTCTGGGTCGCGTCGCTCTACGCGCACACCCTCGCCGCCGTCGACCTTAGCAACCCGAAGGTTCCGGTCCTGCTCGGCGTGTGGACCAACTACCAGCCGCACGGCGTCACGATCAGCGCCGACGGCAACACGCTCTACATGGCCGAGGGCCAGTTCAACACCAGCGAGCCCGGCGGTGGGTTCACCGGGTTGACGATTCTCGACGTGAGCCAGGTGCAGAAGCGGGTGCTCAACCCGAGCGTCTCGCTGATCAGCCGGCTGACGTGGTCGACCGTGAGCACGCCGCAGACCGCGACGCCGTTCACGATGAACGGCCACCACTACCTGATGGAGGACGACGAGTTCGGCTCCGGTGCCTCGATCGGCGCGGCGCGCATCATCGACATCCAGGACCCGAAGCACCCGTTCGTCGTGTCGAACATGCGCCTCGCGGTGAACCAGGCGTCGGCGCAGGGCGCCGCGTTGGAGAGCGACCCGGGCAACGCGCAGACGCAGCCGTTCCAGGGCTACCAGGCCCACTACTGCTCGTTGCCGAGCCGGGTCGACCCGTACATCGTCGCGTGCTCGTTCATCATGAGCGGCCTGCGCGTGTTCGACATCCGCAACGTCGCGCACCCGGTCGAGATCGCGTACTTCAACAAGCCGCTGCTCCCGGCGCAGACGTCGACGAAGTCCGGCTCGTTCGCGATGTCGGCGCCGGCGTACGACGAGGCGACGCACGACATCTGGTACACCGACGGCAACAGCGGCTTCTACGTCGTCCGCCTCGACCCGAAGGCCACCCACATCTCGACGTTCGCCAAGACGATCGTCCTGCCGGGCAACTAAGGGCGCCCGGCTAGCGTCTTGGTCCGTGACGCGCGGCTGGCACTCACCGCACGTGCTCGAGCGGATGCCGGCGCCGGCACCGAGACTCGTGGAACACGGTCGCCGCGCGCTATCTCGGCTGCCAGCGGGTCGATGAGCTAGAGGGCGAGACCGTGGTCCGCCGCTGCTTTCAGTTGCGGTATTGGGCGCGGATCCGGTTGCGCGAGTGGAACCCCGAACACGAGACCCTCGAACGACGACTCGTCACGAGCGGCGAGTTTCTCGACGTGATGGCGTGGGGCACGGCACAGACGGCGCGGGTCATCCTCGATGAGGGGCTCCTGGTCGACCGGGCATTCGACCGAGGTGGCATTAGCAGCGGCTAGCGCTAGCGCGGGCGGATGGGCGTGGCCGGATTGATGATGCGGGGCAGCAGGATTTGATGTGGACCCGTCGAAGGCGGGCCGCGACCTCGCACCACTGCGGCCCCGCCCTTCAGGAGCTCCTCATGCGTTTGCCCGTTTCCACTCGCCTTCTCGCGGCGCTGTCAGCGGTCGCGGTCGCGACCAGCGGCGGGGCGGTGGTCGCCGCGCGCGCCACCTCCGCGCCGGCCGCGCCCTCCGACAGCCCGACCCCGGACATCGCCTGCGACACAGGTTCCATGCCGGAGTCGACGCAGGGCCGCGCGCCGCTCGCCGACTACACCTCCGGCCGGGCGGCCGAGGGTTATTACTGCAACGCCCGTGAGATCGGCCACATCGGTGGCACGGTGGGCGGCTACCGGGTCGAGCGCTACGTCGACCCGGCCGGGCACGAGTGCGCGTACTGGGACTCCACCCTGCTGTTCCCGAACAACCTCTCCGACCAGGCCGGCGTCACCGGCCAGACCACCGTCGCCGGGCAGACGGTCCCGGCGGCGACGCCCGAAGGCCCGGGCACCTACGTCACCGACATGTCCGACCCGGCGCACCCGGTCATCACCGACGTGCTGCGCACCCCCGCGTTCCAGTCGCCGCACGAGTCGGTGCGACTCAACCAGGCGCGCGGCCTGCTCGTCGCCGACATGGGCAACCCGGCGTTCGACCCAGGGTTCGTCGACGTCTACGACGTGAAGACCGACTGCCGCCACCCGAAGCTCGATGCCTCGGTGCCGATGGGCATCCTGGGCCACGAGGGCGGGTTCTCGCCGGACGGCAACACGTTCTGGGTCTCGTCGCTCTACGGCCACACCCTCGCCGCGGTCGACCTGACCAACCCGACCGCGCCGACCCTGCTCGGCGTGTGGTTCAACTTCCAGCCGCACGGCGTCTCGATCAGCGACGACGGCACCCGGCTGTACATGGCGGAGGGCCAGTTCAACGCCAGCGAGCCCGGCGGCGGGTTCACCGGCCTGACGATCCTCGACGTGAGCGAGGTGCAGAACCGGGTGCTCGACCCGCAGGTGCGCATCGTGAGCCGGCTCACCTGGCCGAACGTCAGCACGCCGCAGAACGCGACGCCGTTCACCATCGCCGGGCACAAGTACCTGCTCGAGGACGACGAGTTCGGCTCCGATGCCAACATCGGCGCGGCCCGCGTCATCGACATCGAGGACGAGACGAACCCGTTCGTCGTCTCGAACATGCGCCTCGCGGTCAACCAGGCGTCGGCTCAGGGCGCCGACCTCGAGGCCGACCCGGGCAACGGCGCGGACCAGCCGTTCCAGGGCTACCAGGCGCACTACTGCGACCTGCCGAGCCGGGTCGACCCGTACATCATCGCTTGCACGTTCATCATGAGCGGCCTGCGCGTGTTCGACATCCGCGACCCGGCGAGCCCGGTCGAGATCGCGTACTTCAACAAGCCACTGCTGCCCTCGCCGACCTCACCGCGCTCCGGCTCGTTCGCCATGTCCGCGCCGGCGTACGACGAGGCCACGGACGACATCTGGTACAGCGACGGCAACACCGGGTTCTACGTCGTACGGCTCGACTCGGCGGCGACCGGCATCACGAACTTCGCCGGCCAGATCGTCAACCCGGGCAACTAGCTCTCCTCCTGGCCCGACTTTGCTCGGGCTTTGCTGGTCGCCCGCGCTCGGCTGAGCGTGCGCGGATATCCGCGAACAGCAAATGTCGAGCAAAGTCGGGCTCAGGCTCGACCTACCGCGCACTTAAGGAGGCCTCCGCAGAGGTGGCGCGATTAAGCGAGGGTCAGCGTGACCTCGATGTTGTCGCGGACGGCGTTGCTGTAGGGGCAGACCTTGTGCGACCGCTCGACGAGCTCCTGCGCCTGCTCGCGGTCGGGCACGTTCGGCAGGCTGATCAGCAACTCGACGGTCAGCCCGAATCCCGGCGAGCCCTCGATCGAGCCGAAGCCGACCTTCGCGGTCACCGTCGAGCCGTCCGGGTCGAGCTTGAGCCGGCGCGCGACCAGCTGCAGCGCCGAGTGGAAGCACGACGCGTAGCCGGCGGCGAACAGCTGCTCCGGATTCGTGCCGAATCCGTCCGCCGGCCCGCCGAGCTCGGCCGGTGGCACGAGCTTGACGTCGAGCTTGCCGTCGTCGGTCGCGGTGTGACCGTCACGGCCGCCCTCGGCGGTCGCGCTCGCGGTGTAGAGCACCTTGTTCAGCTTGATCACGCCACAGCTCCTTCGCTGTCGAGAATCGCGGCCGCGATCGCGGCCCGGTGTTCGCGCCCGTAGCCCTCGAACGCTTCCAGCCACTGCGCCCGCTTGTAGTAGCGGTGCAGGATGTGCTCGTAGGTGAAGCCGATGCCGCCGTGGACCTGGATCGCGTACTCGCAGGCGAGCACCGCGCCCTCGGTCGCCGCGGCCTTCGCCGCCGACGCCGCGACGTCGGCCTGCGGATCGTCCTCGCTCGCCGCCCACGCCGCCCAGTAGGCGAGCGAGCGGCCGAGCTGCACCGCGACGAAGATGTCCGCGACCTTGTGCGACACGCCTTGGTACGCGCCGATGATCCGGCCGAACTGCTCGCGCGTCTTCGCGTACGCCGCGGCGAGATCCAGCGCGCGTTGCGCCACGCCGACCGCTTCGCACGCTGCGAGCGCCAAAGCCCGCCGCCGTACGAGGGCCAGCGACGCCGGGCCGGCGTCCAGCCGCCGGGCCGGCGTCGACGACAACGTCAACTCGCCGAGGCGACGGGTGCGATCCATCGTCGAGCGCACCTGCACCGATGCGGCCGCGGTCTCGACGGCGTACAGCGCGTCGTCGTCACCGCGCACGATGACGTGCGACACCGAGCCGAGGTCGGGCACGAGCGACACCGTGCCGGTGAGACCGCCCGGGCCCACCGCAACGACGCCGCCGAGCGCGACGGTCACCGGCTCATCGCGCAACGCGTCGTCCAGCAACGGCCACGCCAGCGCAACGGTCGAGAACCACGGCGCCGGCAGCAGCGCGTATGCCGACTCCTCCGCGATGACGGCATGTTCGAGCAGGCCGAGCGAAGGATCGAGCCAGCCCATGTCGACGAGCTCGCGCCACGACGCTGGATCCCAGCCGGCGTCGCTTTCGGCCAAGGCGACGACCCGCTCGTCGCCGAACCGGTCACGCAGGTAATCCCGTACGGACGACCGCAACAACTCCTGCTCGGCCGAGAACGCGAAATCCATATGAATCAACGACTCCCTGTTAATCCATGCTCCGCTACCGCGACCGCGGCAGACCGACGACGCGTTCGGCGATGATGTTGCGCAGCACTTCACTGGTGCCGGCCTCGATCGTGTTGCCGCGGCTGCGCAGTTGCTGGTACTGCCAGAAGCCGTCCCACACACCGCCCTCGCCGTCGAGTTGCGATCCGAGTCCCTGCAACGACAGCGCGAGCTTCGTCAACCGCTGGTTCGTCTCCGACCAGTGCAGCTTCGCGACCGATCCTTCCGGTCCGGGTACGCCGGTCTTCTGCAGCGCGGTCAGCGACCGGTAGTTCGTGAACCGCAACGCCTGCAAGTCGATCCACTGTTGCGCGATCTGGTCGCGGATCACCGGGTCGTCCGCGCCCACGTGCCGAGCCAGCCGGATCAGGCTGCGCACCTGCCGCTCCAGGAACGCGGTCAACGCGAAGCCGAGCGTGCCGCGCTCGTGCAGCAACGTCGTCATCGCGACGTTCCACCCCTCGCCCGGCTGGCCGAGCATCGACTCGCGCGGCACCCGTACGTCGGTGAAGAACACCTCGTTGAACTCCGGGTCGCCGGTGATCTGCCGCAGCGGCCGCACCTCGACTCCGGGCGCATGCATGTCCACGAGCAGGTACGACAGCCCGGCGTGCTTCGCAGCCGACGGATCGGTGCGGACGACGAGGATGCACCAGTCCGCGATGTGCGCGTACGACGACCAGACCTTCTGCCCGTTGACCACCCACTCGTCGCCGTCGAGCTCGGCCCGGGTGCGGGCGCCGGCGAGGTCGGAGCCGCTGCCCGGCTCGCTGAACCCCTGGCACCAGATCTCCTCGCCGGCGAGTAGCGGCGGCAGGTAACGCTTCTTCTGCTCGTCGCTGCCCCACGCGACGATCGTCGGCCCGGCCATGCCGAGGCCGATGCCGCCGATGTGATCCGGCGCGCCGATGCGCGCGGTCTCCTCGAGGAAGATCCCCTGGTACGTGTGCGGCGCACCGCCGCCGCCGTACTCCTTCGGCCAGGTCAGGCCGACGTAGCCCGCGTCGTAGAGCTTGCGCGACCACTCGCGGGAGTGCGCCTCGTCCCAGCGGCCGGGGGTCGGGGTGCGCTCGGACCAGCCGGCCGGCAGCGAGTCGGTGAGCCATTGGCGCAGGGTCGCGCGGAACTGCGCCTCGTCCGGTGTGTCGCGAAAATCCATCCGGGCGCTCCTCCCGAGGCCGCCGAACCGAACGGCGTTCGGAACACTGTACGCGCTAGCGGATGCGCGGCAGCACCTCGCGCTCGTAGAAGTGGATCATCCCTTCCTGATCCGGACCCATCTGCGCGACGTAGACCTCGTCGAAGCCCGCGTCGACGTACTCGCGCAGCGCCGCGACGTGCTCGTCGACGTCGGTGCCGCACACGACGCTCGACGCCGTCATCTCCGGCGTCACCAGCTCGCTCGCCTGGTCGAAGTGCGTCGGTGTCGGCAGGTCCTGCGAGAGCTGGCCGGGCACCCCGGACGTGCGCCACAACGAGTGCGCGATCTTCACCGCCTGCCCCTTGTCCTCGTGCCAGCACACCTTGACCCCGGCCTGGGTGCGGCCGCGACCGCCGGCGCGACGGTACGCCGCGATGTCGTCCGCGCTCGGCGACGTCGTGATGAAGCCGTCCGCGATCTGCGCGGCGACCTGGACCGCCTTCGGCCCGAAGCCCGACATCAGGATGTCCGGGGTGTACGACGGCAGCGTGTAGATGCGGGCGTTCTCGACCACGTAGTGCTCGCCGTCGTGGTCGACCGTCTCGCCCTTCCAGAGCTCGCGGATCAGCGCGACCGCCTCGGCCAGCATCTGCAACCGCACTTCGGGCCGCGGCCAGTGATCGCCCAGGATGTGCTCGTTGAGCGCTTCGCCGGTGCCGACGCCGAGGGAGAACCGGCCGCGCCCGTCCGGCGTCTTGCCGACCAGCTCGGCCGTCGTCGCCGCGGCCTGCGCGATCACCGCCGGATGGATGCGCATGATCGGGCAGGTGACCGCGGTCGTCACCGGCACGCGTTCGGTGACGGCCGAGATCGCGCCGAGCACCGACCAGACGAACGGGCTGTGGCCCTGCTCGTCGAGCCACGGATGGAAGTGGTCGGAGAGCCACAGCGCCTCGAACCCGGCCCGCTCGGCGGCCGCCGCCGCGCTGACCAACTCGCTGCCGGGGTGCTCCTCACTGGACAGGAAGTAGCCGAGGGTCGCCATGCGGTACGCCGTACCCGCGACCCGGCCGCGCTAGTCGAGGCGGCGCAGCTGTTCGCGGTAGCGCTTGCCGTTCGCCACGTAGAGGGCGACGCCCTCGTCGTGCGCGCCTTCGGGGACGGCGTCCGGGCGGATCTTCGCCGGGATCCCCAACGCGAGCGCGTACGGCGGGACCTCCATGTCGTTCGGGACGACCGCGCCCGCTCCGACGAGCGCGCCGGTGCGCACGACGGCGCGGTGCAGGACGACCGAGCCGGACCCGACGAGGCTGCGATCCTCGATCGTGCAGCCCTCCAGGTGGGCAAGGTGACCGATCACACACTCGTCGCCGATCCGGGTCGGCAGCTCGGCGGTGGCGTGCACGACCGAGCCGTCCTGAACCGAAGTGCGCGCGCCGACGAATATCTCGCCGTAGTCGCCGCGCAGCACGGCACCGGGCCAGACGGTGGACTCCGGCCCGATGGTCACCGCCCCGATCACGGTGGCATCCGGGTGAACGAAGGCCGAGGGATCGATGGACGGAACCCGCTCGCCGAGGGCGAAGACGGACACATTTCCTCCCGGGATCGCTTCGCGTGTCGGGGCGCATCCTGGCAGATCAGGTGTTCTTCAGCCGGACGCTGGTACGGTGCGCGTTCGCGACGTCAGGAATTCGTCAGCGAAAGTGGGCACAACCGAGCCTGGGTTGGCGTTGTATGCGCGCCAGACCAGGGAAGGCAGGACCGATGGCAACTGATTACGACCAGCCACGCACGGACGACAGTGATCTGGGCGAGGACAGCATTGAAGAGCTGAAGGCGCGCCGCGACCAGCAAGCCGGCGCGGTCGACGTCGACGAGGCCGAACTCGCGGAATCGCTGGAACTGCCCGGTGCCGACTTGTCCGGTGAGGAGCTCACCGTCCGGGTCGTGCCCAAGCAGCAGGACGAGTTCACCTGCATGAGCTGCTTCCTCGTCCGCCACCGCAGCCAGCTGGCGAACGAGAAGAAGATGATCTGCAAGGAGTGCGCGGGCTGATCCGTGACTGACCTCCCGGGCGTCGTCGCCCGGCTGACTGACGACGAGCCGCTCGACCGCCGCGCCCGCGCGGGCCTGGTCGGGCGGCTCGCGGTGCTTCTCGCTACGAGCGGCCGGCGGCTCGTCGACACGGTCGTCGAAATAGCGCCGCACATTCCCATTCGCGACCGCGAGACGTTGCGGCGGCATCACGGCTCGCTGACCGACAAACAGATCGCGGCCCAGCTCGTTGCCACCGCCGCGCGGGCGACCGCTGCGGTCGGCGCGGCCGGCGGAGTCCTCTCGACGGTCGAGATCGCGGCGCCGCCGGCGTACCTGTCGGTGCCGGTCCAGATCGCCGCCGAAACCCTCGCCGTGGTCGCGATCGAGGTGAAGCTGATCGCCGAGCTGCACGAGCTGTTCGGCCGCGGTGTGGCCGGCACGCCCGCGACCCGCGGGTCGGCGTACCTCGGTGCCTGGGTGCGCCGCCGCGGCCTCGATCCGTTCGCCGACGCGCCGAATCTCGGCGGGGTGATCGGTGGTGCGGCCCGCAAGCAGCTGCGCCAGCGGTTGGTACGCCGGGCCGGCCGCAACGCGACGTCGGTCATCCCGTTCCTCGCCGGAGCCGTCGCCGGCGCGGCGCTCAACCGGCGCGAGACGTTACGCCTGGGAGAAAAGGTGCTGGCCGACCTGCACCGCTAGCGCGCCCTCGCCGTTCGCCGAACGCGGATCGGGCCTGCTTAGCGGCTGAGGAACGCGCGGGTGAGCCGGATGGTCTCGGCCGGATGCTCGAACTGCGGCACGTGCCCGCAGTCGTCCATGCAGACCGAGGTCGCGTGCGGCACCGCGGCCATCACGTGGCGCTCGAACGCGGCCGGCACGAGCCGATCCTTGTCGCCCCAGACGAACAACGCGGGCGTCGACAGCAGCGGCAACCGGTCCCAGAAACCGTTGTCGCCAAAGGCTTCTTCGAGATAGATCTGCTTGAGGCAGGCGAAGAACGCGCGCCGGTGGTGGTAGTCGCGCATGACCCGCAGGTGCTCGTCCGCGGCGGCGTCGTACCAGGTCGGCTCAAGCCGGTCCGGGCGGGCGAACATCGCCCGGATGCCGGCCACGAGGGCCCGGTGCGGCATCGGCAGCGGCGGTACGGCGGCGCCCGGCGGCAGCAGCTTGACCAGCGAGGTGAACTGGCGCATCCGCCGGAACGCCGGCGACGGGCAGAGCAGCACCATTCGGCGGACCGATGCCGGTGTGGTCAGCGCGGCCTCGATCGCGACCCGGCCGCCGAGCGAGTTGCCGACGAGCGAGGCGGTCCGCGCGTCGACGACCAGCTGGAACGCCGACAGCCAGTGCGCGAGGTCGGTCGCGCGGTAGCGCCAGCGCGGCGCGCCGGACGCCCCGAAGCCGGGGAAGTCCGGTGCGATCACCCGGTAGTCGTGGGCGAGGTCGGCCAGCAGCGGGAGCATCGAGGCGTTGGTGGCGCCCAGGCCGTGCAACAGGATGACCGGCGGGGCGTCGCGCGGGCCGGCTTCGAGGTATGCGGTGCGGACGCCGAGCACCTTGCGGACCTTGGCGACCGGGTGGGTGACCGGGCGCTGGCCGACGTCGAACGCGCCGTCCATCTGCAGCGCGAGGGCGAGGTCGCCGCGAACTGTCAGGCCGTGGTCGAGGAACGCCTCGACACCGGAGAGCCGGCCTTCGAGGACGGCCGCGAGGATGGCCGGCTCGGCGGTGATCGTCGCCCGCGCCTTCGGCACGGTGCCGCGAGACAGGCGGACCCGGCCTTCGTGCAGGTGCACGGTCCAGGTACCGGCCGGGGGAGCGGCGAACACGACCGGCCCGGTCTCGTCGGCGAGCGCGGCGCCGACTCCCTGGCGCAGCCGGGCGCTGAACAGCGCATCGAGGTTCGGGATCGCCGAGAGCCGGCGAACGCTCAGTGCGGGTTCCGCCACATTCGGAAACGTACGCCGCTTTGGGGGTCGAGAAACGTCAAACGCGATTTCGGCGTGTCGCGATTGGATTACGTTGCGTGACTATCCGTTCGGCGCTGTGTTCAGTCGCGGGACGGGGGCGGCGAGCCGGTCGAGCGCTGCCAGGACGCGGCGACCTTCTTCTGCGCAGCGAGCCGAGCGAGGCCGATGACGGCGCCGGAGACCGCGGCCCAGGCGACCGCCTCGGGCCAGGTGACGGTCGGGTGCTCGGGGTTGGCCGGCGGCTCCTTACCGGTGGCGACCCTCCACGCCAACCGCAGCGACTTGCGGGCCACGAGTGCGGCGAGTACCGCCGCGACCGCGGCGATCGCTTTGTACCCGACCTTGCCGGTCTCGTCAGCCATCGGTGCTCATTCTTGCGGGTCGCCTTGCGCGTGCGCGCGACCGGGCGGCGGACCTCACCCGGCGGTAAGCCGTCCGTTCGGATGATTCCGCCGTAATCACCTCTCGCCGAAGGGCCGGCGGACCGAGGCTGAACGCATGACTGCCCTGCGCCGGATCGGGCTGGTGCTGTGCGCAGTCGTGGTCATGGCGCCGGCGCTGCTGCTGTTGCGCCCCGCCCAGGGCGCGCGGCCGTCCGCGGCATTCGTCGGCGATTCGCGAGTGGTCAGGTTGACCATCGGCGGGCTGGCCCGCGACTACCGCTTGTTCGTCCCGGCCGGTGGCAGCCATCCGCGGCCGCTGTTGCTCGCGCTGCATCCGCTGCATGGGTACGCCTTGGCCTTCGAGCGCAGCAGCGGGCTCGACGCGGGCGCGCTCGCCGCCGGCGTGGTGGTCGCCTACCCCGACGGCTTCGACCGCTCGTGGAACGCCGGCACCTGCTGCCAGCCCGCGGCCGGCCGCGACGTCGACGACGTGGCCTTCCTGGACGCGGTCGTCGCGGACGTCGCCCGCCGTACGCCGATCGACCGGTCGCGGATCGCGGTGACGGGCTTCAGCAACGGCGCGCTGATGTCGTACCGACTCGTCTGTACGGCGGGCAGCGGTGTGCGGGTCGCGATCCCCGTCGCGGGCGACCTCATCTCCGGCGCATGCCGGCCGTCGGGTCCGGTGTCTGTCTTGCATGTGCACGGTGCGCGGGACCGGGTCATCCCGCTCGACGGCGAGCCGACATCGCCGATCGATGCGGACGGTTTCCCGCCGGCGCGCACGAGCATCGGGCTCGTCGCCGCCGCCGACGGGTGCACGGCGAGCGCGGACTCCCGCGCGGACGCGGTATCGGAGTGGCGGGCGAGCGGCTGCGCCGCAGGGGCGCGGGTCGAACTGCTGACCAGCGCGCGGATGGCGCACGCCTACCCGGTCGGCCGTGCGACGTCGGCGTATGGCGTCGACATGGCGACGCTGACCTGGCAGTTCCTCGCCACCGTCTGGCGCTGAACCTCCCTGGTTTGCACGCATACGCGCCGGTATCGTTCCCGCCGTGGCGGTGACCTTCCTCGAAGTACCCTTCCGCGCCGACGTCGTATATCGGGACCGGCTGCGTTGGCGACGGCCCCGCTGGCTGCTGCCGGTCGTCATCAGCCTGCTGATCGTCGGTGTTCTCGGGGGAAGCGCCGCGCGCATCACCTACGCCGCGACGTACCAGCCGCTGGCATTCGACAGTGGGGATTACGGTCCGCAATCGGCTGGATGGAAGCCGGTCAACGACGGCTTCGAGACCACCAGGTGGCTGCTCACCGCCAAGGCGGGCGCGACGGCGACGTTCGCCTACGGGATCGAAAACCGGGGGTCCGACCCGATCACGATCTATGACGTTCCGGACGCGCCGGGCGACTGGATCTACACGTCGTGGCGCTGGGCTTCGACGCTGTACTACAGCCCGGCGATCCATCGGTTGCCGGCCGTCGTCGCGCCGCACCAGACGATCGAGCTGCTTTATTCGATTCGCAAGCCCGCGTGCCAGCCGGATACAGCCGATACCGAGATCAACGCTCTTGTGGTCCACTACCGAGCCTTTGGTTTCAGCCATACCCTCACCGCGCCGATGGTGGGGCGGACGCTCGAGCCCATCGAGGTGTGCTGGCACCAGCGCTGAGGTGTCAGTAGTGACCGGCAGAATGCCGCCGTGCTCACTCTCTCGGCGGCGCAGGCTCGGCGGATCGCGCTTGCCGCGCAGGGCTTCGCGTCGCCGCGCCCAACCGCGACGCCGGATCGTCGCCACCTGCGGCGCGTTCTCAACCACACCGGTCTGCTGCAGATCGACAGCGTCAACGTGTTCCAGCGCGCCCACTACGGGCCAGCTTTCTCCCGCGTCGGGTCCTATCCCAGCGCCTTGCTCGACCGGCTCGCCTACAAGGACCGCGAGCTGTTCGAGTACTGGGGCCACGAGGCCGCGCTGCTGCCGGTCGACCTGCACCCGCTGATGCGCTGGCGGATGCGCCGGGCCGAAAGCCTCGTCGACCGCTGGGGTCACATCGCCAAGGTCGTGCGCGAGCGGCCCGGATACATCGAGCACATCCTCGACGCCGTCCGCGCGCACGGCCCGATCACCGCCGGCGAGCTCGCCAAAGACGAGAAGCGGACGAAGGACAACTGGGGCTGGAACTGGTCCGACGCCAAGACCACGTTGGAGTACCTGTTCTACGCCGGCGCCGTCACCGCCGCCGACCGGCGTAACTTCGAGCGCGTCTACGACCTCACCGAACGGGTCATCCCGCGCGCGATTCTCGACCGGCCGACCCCCGGCGACGACACCGCGCACCGCGAGTTGCTGCACATCGCCGCGCGCTGCCACGGCATCGCCACCGCGGCCGACCTCGCCGACTACTTCCGGCTCAAGGTGCCGGTTGCGCGACCGCGGCTGGGCGAGCTCGTCGACGAGGGCCGCCTCGTCGAGGCACAAGTCGAAGGATGGGCGCAGCCGGCGTACCTGTTCCCCGGTACGACGATTCCGCGGCGGGTCAACGCGCGGGCGCTGCTGGTCCCGTTCGACCCGCTGATCTGGGAGCGCGCGCGGACGCAGCGGTTGTTCGGCTTCCGGTACCGGATCGAGATCTACGTGCCGGCGCCCAAGCGCACGCACGGCTACTACGTGCTGCCGTTCCTGCTCGGCGAGCATCTCGTCGCGCGGGTCGACCTCAAAAGCGATCGGCAGGCCGGTTTGCTGCGGGTGCAGTCGGCGTGGGCCGAGCCGGGCGCGCCCGACGCGACCGCGGGCGAGCTCGCCGCCGAGTTGCGGACGACCGCGACCTGGCTCGGCCTGGACGACGTTGTCGTCGCGGACCGCGGCGACCTCGCACCCACACTCGCCGTCGCGATCGCACGTATGTAAAAGAACCGAGCTCAGCGGGCGCTGAACGCGGCTCGCGCCGCGCGTTCGACCGTCGCGACGATCTGCGCGGGCTGCCGGGTCGAGACCAGCCAGTACGGCACCGGCCGCGGGTCCAGCGGCCGGACGAGGACCGATTCGCGGATGTAGCCGCGGAACACCATGTACGCCGCCGGATCCGCGGCGGGCCCGGCCTGTGCCTTCGTCCGTCTCTGGTCGAGCGCCTCGACCGACTCCATCTCGTCGTAGGTCATCGTCCGGCCGCCGGCGTGGATGCCGGCCCCGTCGATCCGAACCGTGAGCCGGCTGAGGACGGCGAGCACCGTCAGCGTTGGCCCGGCCGCGAGGGCGAGCGCGAGCAGGCCTATTCGCCAGTCGAATCCGGCCGCCAGCTCGCCGGCTCCGAGGACGGCGATGGTCACCGCGACCGCCCACCAGATGGGACGAACCGTCAGCCGTTCGACATAAACGGCGTCGTCGGTGGGCACGCCCAAGGGTGCCATACAAGCACCGTCGTACCCCGGGAGCGTCTGATGGCCGAAGGCTTGTTCTTCCTGCGCGTGTTCCTCGGCGTGCTGTTGTTCGCGCACGGCACGCAGAAGCTGTTCGGCTGGTTCGGCGGCCACGGCCCCGACGGGACCGGCAGCTTCTTCGAGCAGGTCGGGCACCGCCCGGGCCGGCAGATGGCGCTGCTCGCCGGATTGTCCGAAGCCGGCGGCGGCGCGCTGCTCGTCCTCGGCCTGATCACGCCGCTCGCCTCGGCGATCATCATCGGGGTCATGGTCACGGCCGCGGTCTCCGTGCACGGCAACAACGGCCTGTGGGCGACCAACGGCGGCTTCGAGCTGCCGCTGACGAACGCGGTCATCGCAGGGGCGCTGGCCTTCACCGGCGCCGGCACGTTCTCGTTCGACCGCGCGATCGGCCTCGAGCTGCACGGCTGGGTGTGGGGCATCGGCGCGGTCGTCGTCGGCCTCATCGGCTCGGGCATCCAGCTCGCCCGCCGCGAGCGGATGATCGAGACCGAAGCCGAGGCGACGGGCGCCTACCCGGCCGAGACCGAGCAGGCCGACGTCCCGGCCGACCCGGCGTCCGAGGGCGCGAACACCCGCTAGAGCTAACCGAGGAACGGCAGCTTGCGCACGCCGGTCGCGACCCCTTTGACGAGATCGGTGACGGCCGTGGGGACAAGCCTTTCGGCGAGGACGCCGCCGACAGCGTCGGCACCGACCAGGTAGCGGGCCAGCGGCACCGGCGAGCCGAGCGCGAGCCGTACCGTGCGCGCCACCCACACCGGATCCGGCATCAGCGCCGACCCGGCGGTTGTCGTTCGGCGGGCCCGGGCATACGCATCGGCGTACGCCGTCGTCGCCGCGTCCTCGGGGTAGCGCGCGCCGTCCCAGATGCCGGTGCCGAAGCTGCCCGGCTCGACCAGGCTGACCCGAACCCCGTACGGCGCGGCCTCGATCCGCAGCGCGTCGGTCATCGCTTCGAGCGCGTGCTTCGACGCGCAGTACCAGCCCATGAGCGGCAGCGAGATGCGCCCGGCGACCGAGGAGATGTTCACGATCCGGCCGTCGCCCCGCTCTCGCATCCCGGGCAGGACCAGGCGCGCGATCCGCGCCGGCGCGACGAGGTTGACCTCGAGCTGGTAGCGGACGGCGTCGTCGTCGACGTCCTCGATCGCCCCGGCCTGGGCGAGCCCGGCGTTGTTCACCACGCCCCAGATCTCGGCCTCCGCCTCGATCTCGGCGAAGGCCTTCTCGGTCGACTCGGCGTCGGCGACGTCGCAGTGCACCGCGCGCACGTCGAGCCCGCGGTCCGCCGCCGCATCGGCCAGCGCCGCCGCCTTGCCGGCCGAGCGGACCGTCCCTACGACGTCGTAACCGGCCGCGGCCAGCTCCAACGCCGTGGCCAGCCCGATCCCGCTGTTCGCTCCTGTCACCACCACCGTGCGTCCCATGCCTATAGGGTCGCCCCTCGTGACCACGGACCCGCAGGCGACCGCCGCGCGGCCGCTGTCCGTGCCGCTGACCCGGCTCGATCCGGGCCTGCCGGTCCCGTCGTACGCGCACCCGGGCGACGCGGGCGCCGACCTGCTCGCCGCCGCGGACGTGACGCTCGCGCCGGGGGAGCGGGCCGTCGTCCCCACGGGCGTCGCGATCGCGCTGCCCGAGGGGTACGCCGGCTTCGTCCACCCCCGCTCGGGGCTGGCCGCGCGCGCCGGCCTCGGACTGGTCAACGCGCCTGGCACGATCGATTCGGGCTCCCGCGGCGAGATCAAAGTCATCGTGATCAACCTCGACCGGACCGAGCCGATCGACCTGCGCCGCGGCGACCGGATTGCCCAACTCGTGATCCAGCGCGTCGAGCGGGCAGAATTCATGGTGGTGCCGACGTTGCCGGACTCAGTACGCGCTGAGGGCGGCTTCGGCTCCACCGGCGGGCATGCCGCGCACGGCGCGCACGAGGGAGGCTGATCCGATGCCGCTATTCCGACGGCGTCGCGACGACGACATCGACGAGACGTCGGATGAGTACGACGACGAAGGTCTCGACGAATTCGACGACGACGACGAGGAATCCGGCGAACCCGAGATCCGCACGCCGACACCGTCGCCACGCGGGCCCTGGGACATCGCCGACGTCGACGACGAGGTCACCCGGCTCGACCTCGGCACCCTGCAGGTGCCGGTCCCGCCAGGCTGCGAGATCCGCGTCGACGTGCAGGAGGACCACACCGTCACCGCGGCGACCCTCGTGCAGGGCAACAGCACGTTGCAGATCCACGCGTTCGCCGCGCCGCGCACCGAAGGCATCTGGGACGGCGTACGGACCGAGATCATCGATTCGCTGCGCGGATCGGGGGGCTCGGCCGAGCCCGCCGAGGGGCCGTTCGGTCCGGAGCTGCGCGCCCGCATCCCGGCCGAGGTTCCGGGCCAGGGTGTGCAGCTGCAACCGGCACGGTTCATCGGCGTCGACGGGCCGCGGTGGTTCCTGCGCGGGCTGTTCACCGGTCCGGCCGCGACCGATCCGAACCAGGCGCGGGTGCTCGAATCGGCGTTCCGTGATGTCGTCGTCGATCGCGGCGGCGAGGCCATGGCGCCGCGCGACCTGCTGCCGCTGAAGCTGCCGAAGGAAGCGCTCGCGGCGATGACCGACCCGACCATGGCGGCCCGGCTGGCGGCCCACCAGGACGCGGCCGAACAAGGTCAACAGCAGCAGAAGCCGACGCTCGACATGCTCGAACGCGGGCCGGAGATCACCGAGACCCGATGACCGAAGACGAGGGCGGACGGCTTCGTCGCGCGGTCCGGCGCCTCACCGCACAGACGCACGAACTCGACGCCGAAGAGCTCAAGCGCGACGCGGAGAACGTCGGCGCGCAGCCGGTCGCACAGTGTGTCGACCGGATGCCGGCGACCGTGTTCGGCACCGTCCGGTCGGTCACCATCCGCCCGCGCGCGGGCACGCCGGCACTCGAAGCCGAGTTGTACGACGGCTCCGGCGTCGTCACGCTGGTCTTCCTCGGCCGGCGCACGATCGTCGGCATCGAGCCCGGACGGCGGGTGCGCGCGACCGGCCGGGTGACCGCCAACGAAGGCCGCCGACTGATCTTCAACCCGCGTTACGAACTGCTGTCCGAGTGATGATGGCGGCCGGGGCCGAGCAGTAGGTCGTGCAGCGCCGTCTCCATCTCCGGTGCACTCACGAACATGAGTTCGTCGCTGCCTTCGAGCGGATCGTCGGCGGCCGGCACGATCACCCGGTCGTCGCGCAGGATCGCGACCAGCGCGACGTCCTGCGGCCACGTCACCGACCCGACCCGTTGGCCGGCGAGCGGGGTGTCCGGTGGCAACGTCACCTCGACCAGGTTGGCCTCGCCGCGGCGGAACGACAGCAACCGGACGAGATCGCCGACGGTGACCGCCTCCTCGACGAGTGCCGACATCAGCCGCGGCGTCGACACCGCGACGTCGACGCCCCATGCCTCGCTGAACAGCCACTCGTTCTTCGGGTGGTTGATCCGCGCGACGACGCGCGGGACGCCGTACTCGGTCTTCGCCAGCAACGACACGACGAGGTTGACCTTGTCGTCTCCGGTCGCGGCGACGACGACGTGGCAGTCCTGGATGCGCGCTTCCTCCAGGCTGGCCAGCTCGCACGCGTCGGCGAGCAGCCACTGGGCCTGCGGCACCGACGTGGTCTTCAGCGCTTTCGGCTCGCGTTCGATGAGCAGTACGTCGTGGCCGTTGTCGGTCAGCTCTCGCGCGATCGACCGCCCGACGTTGCCGGCGCCGGCGATGGCGACCCTCACTCCGCCTCCTCCGGCTCGGCGGCGAACGTCGTCTCGACCCGCGCGACGTCGTCGCG
>JAICXQ010000022.1 GCA_025980325.1 Frankiales bacterium | reverse complement strand
CGTCGCGGTGCTGCTGCTCGCCCTCGTCGCGACCGCCTCGACCAGCGGCGCGAGCCTGTACCGGCTCCGGTCCGGCGACACGCTCTCGGGCATCGCGCATCACTTCCACATGAGCCTGCGCCGGCTGGTCGCGTTCAACCACCTACCGGGCGCCAGCACGACGATCTACGCCGGTGCGTACCTGCGGATCCCCACCGGGCCGCCGCGACCGGCCCCCGCCCGGCCGGCCGCCCCGAGGACGGTCGACCGGATCGTCGTGACGACGTACGTCGTGCGGCCCGGCGACACGCTGATCGGCGTCGCCGGGCGGTTCCACGCGAGCGTGCGCCGGCTCGCCGGATACAACCGCCTGTCGCACTCGATGATGATCTTCATCGGGCAGCGGCTGCAGATCCCCCACGACGTACGGGTCCAGGTCGGCGGCAGCGCGCCCAGCCATGGCTCGTACCAGATCCGCGGCCCGGCACCGTCCGCGGCGACCGTGGCCGCGGTGCTGCGGGCGACCGCGCGGCGCTGGGGCGTCGACCCGCGGCTGGTGCTCGCGATCGGCTGGCAGGAGTCCGGCTTCAACCAGCGCTGGGTCTCCGGCACCGGTGCGGTCGGCGCGATGCAGGTCGAGCCGTACACCGGCGCGTTCGTCGCGAAGTACGTCGTCCGCCGCTCGCTCGACCTCTACAAGATCGGCGACAACGCGACGGCGGGCGTCGCCCTGCTCGCGGTCCTGTTGCGCGAGACGCACGGCAACGCCGCGCGGGCCGTCGCCGGCTACTACCAGGGCCTCGCCTCGGTGCAGCAACACGGGATGTTCAGCGACACCAAGCGCTACGTCGCGAGCGTTTTGGCTCTGCGTAACCGGTTCTGACCGGCCATAACACCTAGACTCGTCGTGATGGACACGACGCTGAGCGACCCGATGGTCGATCGGCTGCTCGACGGGCGGTACGCCGTCGAGTCCCGCCTCGCCCGCGGCGGCATGGCCAGCGTCTACCTCGCGACCGACACCAGGCTCGACCGCAGGGTCGCCATCAAGGTCATGCATCCCGGGCTCGCCGAGGACCCCGATTTCGTCGCCCGGTTCAACCGCGAGGCGCGGGCGAGCGCCCGGCTCTCGCACCCCGACATCGTCGCCGTCTACGACCAGGGCGAGGACGACGGGCAGGCGTTCCTCGTCATGGAGTACGTGCCGGGGGCGACGCTGCGGGCGGTGCTGCGCGACCGCGGCCGCCTCTCCCCCGCCGAGGCGCTCGCGGTCATGGACCACGTGCTGGCCGCGCTGGCCGCCGCGCACGACGCCGGTCTCGTGCACCGCGACGTCAAGCCGGAGAACGTGCTCGTCACCGCCGACGGCCGGGTCAAGGTCGCCGACTTCGGTCTCGCCCGGGCCGTCGCCGGGCACACGTTGACCGCCGCGGACGGCGCGCTGCTCGGCTCGCCGGCGTACCTCGCGCCGGAACAGGTGCGCGACGGCACCGCCGACGCGCGCACCGACGTGTACGCCGCCGGGATCATGTTGTTCGAGTTGCTGACCGGACGCGCGCCGTACGCCGGCGAGCACGCGATGGCGATCGCGAACCAACGACTGTCCGAGGACGTGCCGCCGCCGTCGTCGGTGGCCTCCGGCATCCCGTCCGAGCTCGACGCGCTGGTGCTCGCGGCGACCGCACGTGACGCCGACGAGCGCCCGTCGAATGCCGGCGAGCTGCACCGATCGCTCGTCGCCGTACGCAATCGGCTCGGGTTGCACGGCGGTGTGCCCGGGCTGCCGACGGTGGCGACGACGGTGCTGTCCGCTCCCGCGCAGCACACGTTGGTCGTCGACCGCGACGAGCGCCCGGCCGGCGACGTGACGAAGCCGCCGAAGACGCCGAAACGCAGGCGCCGGCGGCGGTGGGGGTTCATCGCGTTGGCGGTCGTGGTCGTGCTCGCGTTGCTCGCCGCCGGCGCGGGGTGGTACCTCGCGATGGCGCGTTACACGAAGACGCCGGGCGTGCTGGATCTCGGTCGCGACGCGGCGATCGCGAAGCTGCGGCATGCGGGGTTGAAGGTGCGCTGGCTCGCACCGGTCTACGACGGCACGGTGACCAGTGGTCTCGTCGCGGTCGAGCGGCCCGGCCCGGGTCAGCAAGTGCGCAGCGGCGCGACGGTGTCGCTCGCGCTGTCGCTCGGCGCCGACCACGTGCCGACGCTGCGCAAGCTCACCGTCGCCGAGGCGACGGCGGCGCTACAGAAGGTGCAGCTGAAGGTGGGCGACACGACCCGCGACTACTCGTCGACGATCGCGGCCGGACGGATCATCTCGTCGAGCCCGGACGCCGGCGCCGAGATCGAGCCCGGAACGGCGGTCTCACTCGTCGTCAGCAAGGGTCCGGCGCCGGTCACCGTGCCCGACGTGCACGGCAAGAAGGTCGGCGACGCGACGTCGATCCTCAACAGTCTCGGGCTGCAGGTGACGACGACGGAGACGTTCAGCGACACCGTCAAGGCGGGCATCGTCATCTCGAGCAGTCCCGGCCCGGGTACCTCGCTGCGCAAGGGCGACACGGTCAACCTCGTCGTGTCGAAGGGTCCGCAACTGTTCCCCGTTCCCGACGTCACCGGCATGAAGATCGACCGTGCGATCCAGGTCATCGAACAGGCCGGCTTCCGGGCCGATCCGAGGCAGGCGTTCCCCGGCGGGCCCGGCAAGGTGTTCCGGCAGACGCCGACCGGCAACCAGCCCAAGGGCACGGTCATCGAGCTCGACTACTTCTGACTCGTGGTTGCTCGCTCGCCGATCGGGGCGCATGTGTTCGTCGGCGCCGGGCTAGCGAAACGCGCGCTGCCGTACGCCGAATCGATCGGCGCGGAAGCGTTGCAGGTCTTCGTGTCCAACCCGCGCGGGTGGGCGTCGTCGGCCGGCGATCCCGTCGCCGATGCGGCCTTCGCCGGGTTGTGCCGGCAGCGGTCGATGGCGGTGTACGTGCACGCGCCGTACCTCGTGAACTTCGGCTCGCCCACGTCGTCGACCCGCTCGCGTTCGGCCGCTGCGGTGTCGCATTCGTTGTCCCGCGGCCGGCTGATCGGCGCGCGCGGTGTCGTCGTCCATGCGGGGTCGGCCGTCGACGCTTCGCATCGCGACGTCGCGTTGTCGCTGATGCGCGAACGACTGCTGCCGGTCCTCGACGGCTTGGGTGACGAGGATCCGATGGTGCTGATCGAGCCGACGGCCGGCGGCGGCCGGCCGCTCGCGGCGACGGTCGACGACCTCGCGCCGCTGTTCGACGCACTCGATCGGCACCCGCGGCTCGGATTGTGCATCGATACGTGCCATCTGTACGCCGCCGGTGCGGACGTGTCGACGCCGGCCGGGATGCGCCGGGTGCTGGATGCCGTCGTACACGCGGTCGGGCCGGATCGGCTGCGGCTCGTCCATGCCAACGACAGCAAGGATCCGTGCGGGTCCGGTCGCGACCGGCACGCGGCGATCGGCACCGGGTTCATCGGGCTCGATGCGTTCGGCGCGTTGCTGCGCCATCCCGCCGTACGCGGCGTTCCGGTGCTGATCGAGACCGCGCCGGACGACGTGCCGCACGCCGAGCAGATCGCGTTGCTGCGCGCTCGCCGACCCTGAACCTCCGTTGCGCCCCTTGTGCCGAATCGACACGATGTGCGGCATGCGTACTCGTCTCGTCCTCGGTGCGGCCTGCCTTGCCGTCGCCGCCGGTGCCGCCATTCCCGTCCTCGCGTCGCCGGCCGACCCCGTGCCGGTCGGCCCGTGCCCGGTCAAGCCGTCGGTCAGCGTGACCAACGTCGACACCAGGGTCGGTGCTGCGTGCACGACCGTCGTCGTACCGGTCGTGCTGCCGCACCCGCCGGCTGCGGCGGCGCGCGGTGCCGGGACCGGCTTCCCGCCGCCGTGCCCGACGCACCCGATCGCTTGGGTCGCGAACGGCAACCTCTACGTCTGGGTGGGCTGCCTCGCGCCGGTCGTGATCCCGCTGCCGGCGATCAAGCCGCCGCCGACTGCTTCGGGCGCAGCGGCGATCCCGCCGATCTGCCCGCCGCACCAGCTGGTGACGATCTCCGGCGGCGACATCTACGTCCAGGTCGGATGCCTCGCGCCGATCGTGATCCCGATCCCGATCACCGGCCCGCCGCCGACGGCGTAAGGTCCGCGTTCACGGGCGCGGTGATTTCTGGGCTGGTTGCCGACGCGGGGCAACTAGTCGACGGCGCCGGCGACCGTTCCGTCCGCTGTCTTCGCTCCCGGCAACTGGTCGAGGACGTCATTGACCGTGTCGATGACGAGCTGTTGTACACCGCCGGGCAGCGCGCCGAGGACGGTGTCGATCGTGTCGATGAGGACCTGCGGCGGGAACCCGCCGGGACTCACCGACACCGGACAGTCGGGATTGGTGCCGTCCGGCGAGTCCCAGACCGAGCCGTCGTCGAAGGTGACCTGCTGGCACATGACGACCACGTCGGTGTCACCCGCAACGAACGCGATCCGCGCGGCGTTCGCCTGCACACCGTTGCCCGACGCGACGACGCGGCTGCCCGGATACTCGCTGCCGTTCACGTCGGTCCAGCAGGCCACCGTTGCGCCGCTCGGGCCACCCGACGCCCCCTGACTGACGGACAGGTCGAAGATCACGCCCCGGTTCTGTCCGTTGGTGAGGGTGGTGTCGTTCTGATCCGAGTCGAACGCGCAGCCGCCCCGGAGCGTGTCGCCCTGGTCGGCGTGCGCCACCGTCGCCGTTCCTGCGAATGCCACAACCATGGCCGTGGCGGTTCCGACGGCCAGCCTCTTCACACGGCTCACTGCCCCTCCTTCGCGTGTAGATGAACCGGCCGGCGCGCGGACTTAGGGAACGGACGTGCAGCCGAGGTCCCCGGTAGCGCCAGGGGTCGTCTGGTCGGTCCACCAACTCGTGCCCGTCGGCGCCGACCATGTCATCGCCTGGTCGCACACCTGAACCGGCGACTGCAGGATGTCGGGCCCCGGCACCGTGGTGTCGAACGGCCCCACACACGTGCCGGTCGTGGTCACGCACAGCTGCGGGACGTGGACCGGCTGGCCCGCGGTCTGGCCGGTGACCGAAACCTTGTAGCCGGTGCAGGTCGTGACGCCACCGGAGTGCGTCGCGGCAAAGGCGACGTACACGTCGGCGCCGTTCGGGTGCGTCTCGATCCGCCGGCACTCGGTCGCCGCTGCACTGGCCGAGTCTGCTGCGCCGGTGAGCATCGCCTCGGCCGCTGTGAGCGCTTGCTGGACCTGCGCGATCACGCCGTCCACCGGCTGCCTGTTCGCGCACAGCAACGGTTTGCCGTCCGCGGTCACCGGCGTGCAGATGTCGCCACCGGCGAGGAATCCGTTGAGTTCGGCGAGGACGGGAGCGACGTCCTGCTCGACGAGATCGACGAATCCGGACAGCTCGGCGAGAGCAGCGCCGATCTGGTCGGTGACGGTCTGTTCGATCCCGGGCAGCTCGCCAAGGACCATGTTGACCGTGTCGTTGACCTCTTGCTCGATAGCGGGTAGCTGGCCGAGGACACCGTTGACCGCGTCCATGACCATCTGCTCGTCCCCGGGCAGCTGGTTGAGCAGGCTATTGATCTTGTCGTTGACATCTCGCTCGACCTGGTCGATCACGGGCGAAAGCGTGTCGTACAGGGCGTTGAGAGTGTCGATGACGACCTGCGGCGGGATCTGGATCGTCGTGACGGCCGGGCAATCAGGGTCGGTGCCGTCCGGCCCCACCCATTCCGAACCGTCGTCGAATGTCACCTGCTGACACAGCGAGACGATGTCAGTGTCAGTCGCAGCGAACGAGATCTGCGCCGAGTCCGCCTGCACCCCGTTGCCCGCGGCGTCGATGCGGGTGCCGTTCTGCGGGACCCCGTTCACGTCGATCCAGCAGGCGACGGTTGCGTTGCTCGGGCCAGCCGACGCCTCCTGGCTCACGGACAGGTCGTAGATCACGCCCTGGTTCTGTCCGCTGGCCGCGGCGCCGTTCATTCCAGTATCGACGGTGCCGTCCTGGTCGGTGGCGAAGCCGCAGCCGCCTTTGAGCGTGTCGCCCTGGTCGGCGTACGCAACAGTCACCGAACCTGTCAAAGCCATGACCGTCACGGCGATCACACCGAGCGCCGTCTTCCTCGCAGCCTTGTTCACCGGGTTCTCCTCCCCAACGAGCCCAAACGCACCTGCAATACCGGCTGGACGGCTGGTTGCTTACGGTCCGAAGCGAAGATTTTCGGTCGCGGCTCTCAACCGACCGGTCGACGTGGTTACGCCGCTCGGTACGCCACAATGGCGCAAGTGCCGAGCGTCCAAGACAAAGACGTGCCCGCCTACGTGAACGCCGCGTTGCAGCGGCGCGCGGCCTCGGCGGGCCAGTCGTGACGGAGGTACCTCCTCGATCGGCTCACCGAACGGACGCGGGCATCCCCGCTCGACGAGCTCCTCGACCGGTCGGGCAGCCGCGCCTGCCGACTCCGGTGCACCGTTGAACTCGTCCGATGCCCGCATCACCGAACGGCTCGCACTCGGCGTTCTCGTCGTCGTCTGCGCGGTCTGGGGAAGCACGTTCGTCGTCTACCGTTAGGTACAACAAACAACAACGGCGGCATGCGAGCGGAGCGGCCATGGGCGCTGCAAGAGCAACGAAACCACGTCGCGTACGCCTCGGCGCGTACATCCGCGTGTCTCGCGTCATGGGCCGTGGTGGGGACTCGTTCCTCTCCCCCGACCTGCAACTGTCGGCCGTCGAGCGGTGGGCGACCGCGCAATACGGCGTAGACGGCTGGCAGTTGGTCGAGGTGTTCAAGGACATGGACACGTCGGGCACCTCGATGGACCGCGCAGAGCTGCGGCGCGCGTTCGAGTACGCCGAAGCGGGCAAGATGGACGTGCTCGCGCTCTACGACCTGTCGCGATGGGCGCGGTGTGTCGCCGATGGCCTGTCTGAACTAACCGCGATGGAGTCGACCGGCTGCAAGGTCGCGTCCACGAGCGAGCAGATCGACATGGAGTCTCCCGAAGGAGAACTGTCGATCACAATGATGCTCGCCGTTCACCAGTACAAAGCTCGGCAGGCCGCGCGAAGCTGGCAGCACACGATCGCCGCGCAAGGCGAACGCGGACAGCATCACGGACGAGCGCCCTTCGGTTACCAGCGTGCCGAGCGCAGCAACGACAGCGCCGGCGGGCTGATCCGCGACCCGGAACAAGCTGCGGTCGTTCAAGAGATCTTCGACCGCTACGCGCGTGGAGAACCGGCAAGCCGTATCGAAGACGACCTCCACGCGCGAGGGCTCCCGCTCATGCGCGTCAAGCGAATCATCACCAATCCCGTCTACCTCGGCTATGTCATTCGGCGCGAGCACGTCGGCCGAGCTGTGCGGTCGCCATCGCGACCGAAGTCACCACCGAGGCGTCGACTCAAGGCCGGGACGAGCCGCACATTTGGCGACGGAGTACAGATGTTTCGTGGTAAGCACGAGCCGCTGATCGAAGAAGAACTGTGGGAGCTATGCCAGGCCCGCATCAAAAGCGAGGAGCGCACCGGCCCGCGACACCTAGGCGAGCCCAGTCACGCCTTCGCGAAAGTCGCAGTCTGTGATCACTGTGGAATGGCCCTCGTTCGGCAGTACTACAAGAGCCGTTCGATCGCATACTTGCGTGACAACAACGGGAGCAGAGCCCACGCGTGCGGCGGTATCGGCGCGATTCGTCTTGACGAGTTCGAGCCGATCGCGCTTGCCGAAGTCGTGCGAGTAGCCGACAAATTCGAGTTCGACTTCGACGCCGCCGTGGCCGGCGCGAACAAAGAGCGCCGAGCGATCGAGAAGCAGATAACGACGCTCGAAGACAGAGACACCCGGCTCCGGGACAAGCTCGTGGAGCTTGCAATCAATCGGGACGGGGTGCGCGGCGGCGACGACGTTTACGAGTTGGCTGCCGCTCGGCTGGAGGCCGAACGACAGACGGTGCAGCAACGTCTCGCCGAGCTGCGGACGTCGCTTCCGGCCGGTCCCAGCCCGCAGATTGCGGCCGCGCTTCGTGGGCTCGCAGACGCGTGGCCGAACCTCACGATTCCCGAGCGGAACCTGCTAGCCCGCCAGTGGGTGCATCAGATCCGTGTCCGTCGAGCCGCCTTCAGGGGTGAGCCGCTCGACAGCCGGATACGGGTCGTTCCGCGCTGAATCTCTGAGCGCCGCGACCGCGATGAGTTCGGCCGTGACGGCAGCAGCGTCTCCGTACTCGCGCTTGGTGAGGTCCGGCACCTGAGCCCATCGCGACCAATCGTCCGCCCGCCAGTCTGCGACCAAGCGCGGATGCGCGTTTTCATTCGGCGTTGCCATCGCGCTACCTCGACAACCCGTAGTCGTCGGCGCGGCTGCGTTGGCGGAGTTCATCGGGTAGCGCGCGTTGCAGGTAGGGGTCGGGTTGTTGTTGTGCGGCGAGGTGCTGTCGGCTGTCGCGGACGAGTCTGTCTTTGAGGTCGTCGGCGATGCTGTCGCGGGCGGTGTCGCGGAAGAGTCGGAAGCGTGGCACGTCGAGGTCGTCGCTGCGCTCGGGTAGGAGGTTGTCGATGCTGGTGTATAGGTGGTTCGCGGTGCGGCCTCGTGAAAGGGCGACGTAGCCGGATTGCTGGTCGAGTGCGGCGGTTCCGTAGACGAGCGCCTGCCGAGTCGTCAGCCCTTGCGCCTTGTGCACGGTGAACGCGTAACCGTGATCGAGGTAGTTCGCCGCCCAGGAGGTTGGCACGGTCGCGACGTCGCCGGCGTCCGTGCGCAGGGTGAGTTCGTCCGGCGTCGTGTTCTCGAGTACGGCGCGGGTGCCGTTGAGCAGACCGCGCCGGTAGTCGTTTGCGGTGATGACGACGAGATCGCCGGTCGCGTAGTGGCGCACGTCCTGGTCGCGGCGGTGGACGGTGGCGATGTCCGGGCCGAGCCTCCCCTCTCGTTGGAGGGCGGCGCGGATCTCGGTATTCAGTGCGTCGACGTCGCGGCGGGTGCTCGCGAGGGCGACCGTGTCGTAGGGGTCGCCGTCGATGATCGAGCGATGGGTGAGGTAGCTGCGGACGAGATCGGCGCGTGCCTCTTGCGCTGTCCTCGCGATGGTGATCCGGTCGTGGGAGAGGTAGGCGTCGATGGCGGCGGTGACGTTGCCGGCACGCAGGTCGTGCAGGGCTTGTCGTTCCCAGGCGTGTGCTTGCCGCCGGTTGTCGGTCAGGTGCTCCGCGCGCTCGGCGAGGGCGGCGAAGACTCCCCCGGCTTCAATCTCGGGCAGTTGCGCCGGGTCACCGACTAAGACGAGTTTGCCGCCCGCGTCGTGGACGTGGCGGGCCAAGGTCGCCATGTCGCGGGTGCCGACCATCGACGCCTCGTCGACGACGACGACCGTCCCACGCGCAAGCCCTCGGGACTCGGGCCGGTCGGGGTCGGTGAGGTCGCCGAGCAAGCGGGTGATGGAGCTGGCCGGGATGCCGGTCGCGGCTTCCAACCGGCGTGCGGTCACGGCCGCGAGGGCGCAGCCGACGACCGGCGTTCCACTGTCGTCCCATCCGTTTTTGGCGGCACGCAGCAGCGCGGTCTTGCCGGTGCCGGCCGGCCCAGCAACAACGTCGATCGTCGCGGGCGAGGTGAGCAGTTGACGGACGACGCGACGTTGATCCGGGGACAGGGTCGCGACGTTCGCTGCCCGCGCTGCTGTGGTGTCGCCGACCGGGACGAAGCAGGGTTCGTCGGCGAGACCGAGCACGAACTTCTCGGTCGCGAGCAGATCAGCGGTGGAGTAGCGCGGCCCGTCCTCGGCGCCGGCCGCTGGCCGCAGCAGCGGGACCACGTCCGGTTCGCGCAGCATCCGACCGGCCGCGCCTTCGAGCTGACGGCCGGTGAGGGTGATGCCGGCGGGGAGCACGTCGATCAACGCTTGGATGACGTCGCGCCGGTCGAACGACGTCTGCTGCGCCGTGAGCCCGGACGGGCCGAACAGTTCCGCCGCGGTCACCTGGGCGTCGGGCAGCGTCGGCTCCCGCTCGCCCCGGAATAGGGCGGCGTCGATCAGGTCGGCCGGGTCGTGACCGAGGGCGCGCACCCGCGCGGCCCACCGCTCCCGCAGCGGCGCCTCGCGCGTGTGCGTTTTCGCGGGGCGGGTGACGTAGGCGGCGCGCTGCGCGGCACGTCGTCCGCTGCCTGCGGTCTTGTCGAGCTCGGCCTCGATGGCCTGCCGGCGGGTGGAGAAGTGCCGGAGCACGGTACGCGGGATGCCGGCGATTTCGGCCACACCGCGACGGACCGGCCCCCACTCGATGCCCAGCTCGCGGGTCAGCTCCCCGCGCAACACGGCCTGGTAGATGCAGCCGGCGGTCCGGGCGTGCCGGTGCACCGCGCGGCTATCGACGGCCGACCACTTCCCGTCCCGGCCGCGCACGGCGTTCGCGATCACGAGATGGGTGTGCAGTTGCGGGTCGTCCGCGCGTGACGTGCGATGGGTGAACGCCGCGCCGACGAACCCCTCCGAGTCGATGCGGGTGCAGCGTTGCCCGTCGCCCTGATGACCGCGCAACCCGTGCGCGGTGTGCCGGCCGAGATAGGCGAGAGCTTCAGACACCGCCCGCTCGTGCGCGGTCAGCACCGTCGCGGCGACGCGCGGCCGAGCCCGTAGAGGACGGACACGCTTTTTGGCGCTGACACCACGACGTCCAGCCCGCAGCGCCGCACATCAACCTTCTCGCCCGCGCGGGCGAACGCCGCCGCGAAACCCGGCCGCTCGTTCGTCTTCGGATAGAGGGCGTGCGGGTTCACCCCGGCCGCGAGGTCCGCGATCAACCGCGCGTCGGTCGGATGCGCCCGATGCGGCGACGCCTCGACCCGCTCCACCAAGCCCCGCGCGGCGGCAGCGAGCCGGTCGGCGGCGAACAGCTCGGCCGGCTCGACCCCACGACCGCGCGCCACGGTTCGCAGCTCGGCGACCAACGGCCCGCCGGGCAGCCGGCCGCGCGGGTCCGCCCGCCACACCGGCTTCGCCACCACCGTGCCGTCCGGCAGCCGGCCATCGAGCAGCGCGGCGAACACCGCCCGCCCGTCGCCCTCGACCGGACCACCCAGGCCGAGCGCCCCGGCGCCGCGACCGCACCACCGGCCCGGCTGCTCCCGCTCCCCGGCATAGTAGCGGGCCAGGTCGCCCTTACACTCCGCCGCGCGGTCCAAGTAGTAGCTCGCGGCGTCCGCGCCGCCGCCGAGCATCGCGACCGAAATCACGACGACCACCCGCGCGGGGCAGTCGGTGACGAGGCAAAGGACGAGGCCACGCCGCCACAATCGGCCGGACCGTTACCCCTAACCCTTCCCCTCCGTCGCCGAGCACGCCGAGGGGTTCCCCTAAGCCTTCGCCCGCTCATCGCCCGCTCCTTACCGCCTGCGCCCGAACGCGCGGACCCTCTACTTCTGAAAGCGGCACCGAGCCGCGTTCGGCGAACGAGGATTAGGAGGGCATCAGCACTCGCGGGACTGGTGAGACCGCACGGCGCGGGCGGGGCAGACCGACAAAGCACGCCTGGCAGGCAACGCGGCGACCGTCCCCGCGAACGTCCCCGCCGGCGCCCTCACCACGCGCGGGGACGTTCGCGGGGCCGCGAGTCGCATGCGCGACGGTGCGTCGACGCCGTGACGGCCCGCCAAGACGAGCCGAATTAGCCTCGCTGGCATGGCGTCAACGTGGGATGGGTTCGCCGGAGCCTTAGCTGGCGCACTCATCGGGGGAGCAACCTCCGCCGTCATTGCCTGGCGCGTCGTCGTCGCGACGCAAACGGGGTCGGACCGCGCCGCTGCACGCTCGGCGTCCGTCGATGCCTGCCTCCGACTGAAGCGCATGCTGCTGGATGCGGAACAGGCAGCGGAGCAAGCTCGACTAACCACGGAGACCGGCGCGCGCACGATCAAGCGCAGACAACTGTTCAAGCTCGTTACGGACGCGATCGAGCTGGAGACGCCGCTCCTAGCCGACACCAATCTCGCGGGAGCCCTAAGTCGGCTCTACCGTGTCGTCGGGCAATACGTCGGCCTCGGGGATCGACGTGACGCCTTCGTGCTCGACGCCTTGCGCAGTCGGCGCGAAGCCGGTGAATCCATACGGGTTGAGATCGCGATGGACGGCGTATCGGTCCAAGCCCGAGGTGAGTTCTGCCAGTACTGTGCGGCGCTGCGGCAGGCGATCGACCGGAGCATCCGCCACAAGCGGTCGGGCCCCGTCAATCTGCCGGACCCCGTCTGGCCTGACGAGGTCACCCCGCCGGCCTTCATCACCGTTGACGCGTAATGTCCAGACTCCCAGCTATGAATCTGTGTCCCGGCTCCCACGCCGTGCGCCCCGATCGTCCGGTCGGCGCTTCGCAGCCGGCCTCGTGGGCGGCGAGGGAGTGACGGACCGGACCCTCGACTCCAACCGATCAGCTAAGTCGGATTCGAGCTATCAGCGAATTACGACAAGCCGAGCGACACTCGACTAGGCAGGCTCTCAGTTCAGTTTCCCAGGACTCGGTGACGATAGGCAGACACATTGGTATCTGCGATACATCGCGGCCGGCCGGGCGTCGCGGGGGAAGGTCTACAGCGGGGGCACCGCCCACCCGGCGTATCACCCGCGGCAGCGGCTTCCGCCCGACGAGTTCAGCGTCGGTCTAAGGGCTGACAGTGAGCCTGAAGTCGCACGGGATGAGTTGCTCGCCGCTCCCGTCGGATGTGCGGTAGCGCAGCACGACGTTGACGATCTCGACAACGCCGGGGCGATCGAATCTCACCTCGATCGCTCCGTAGTCGACCGGCTCGCCGGGAAGTTCGATCGTCCCCACGAACGGTCCCAGGACCTGGATGGAGTACTGCTTGAGGTCGGCAGGTGAAGCAATGGTGATCAGTCGATTTCGTGTTTGCGCGAGCGAGAAGCGCGCGGTCCCGACAAGGGCGACGCCCGCGTAGCGTGCGGCGAGTCGTACGCCGGTGATCGTGACGCGGCGAACACCTTTGCGAACCTGTAACGGGGGCAGCGAAAGCCACAGTAGCTGTCCGATGCGGACATTGGGCTTGTGGAATTCGATGCCGCCCTCGGGCGGAACGAATGCGCCGGTGCTTGGTGGCCCGCCCGAGTTCGAGCAGGCCACCAAGAGCGCGGCGATCAAACTAATAGCTATAGATGATCTGCGGACCGTTCGGCACGTACTTATTGTTGCCCCAGGTGTCGTGTTCGAAGTGGTCGTCTCCGGCGTCCTGTGTGATGGTGATGGTCTTGTCGTGCATCGTCTCGGCGCCCGCCGAGAAGCCCTCGATCGAAAACGCTCCACTGTAGCCGTACCCTTTTCCTTTGCTGACGTCGATGCCGGAGTGGGGCGCGACGATGTAGACGTAGTGCGAGTTGGCGCCCGCGTAGGCATTCGGGCCGTCGTAGCGCGAGACATCTGCGCCGGTGGCGCCCTCCCAAGTGTTGGCGACGGCCTCCTCCACGTAGGCGTAGTAGGTCTTATCGCGGTTGTACTGGCACGTCCACTCTTGTTTCAACTCGTCGAAATCGAACTTCATGCGCATCTGTTTCCCGAAGTACGGGCCAGCATCGAGGTAGTGCCAGTCGGTCGAGTGAGTATTATGCGTGTTGCGGGAACCCTCGACGCTCCAATGCTCCCCGTCGACGGAAAGACCCACCTGCGTGGTCGTGTCGGAGGTCGTACCGTAGGTGAATCCCGCGTGCTGGTCGGCATAGGCGTGAATTTCACCGACAAGGACGTACGCCTGCTCGTTGTGCTTCACCCGCGATTGGTTGACGAACAAGGCGCGACCGTCGTCCTTCGTGCAGGTGACGTTGTCGGGCGGGTCCGGCGGCGGCGGCTGGTTGATGTCCGGGCTGCCCGGCGCGACCGCGACCGCGTTCGTGAAGTCGACACCGTTGATGAGGAATGGGTTGAAGTTGGAGACGACTCCGTTGACCGTGGTGACCGTTCCGCCGCTTCCGAGCGTCCCCTGGTAGTGCGATTCCCCCGCGACGCTCGGATCAGTCACGTCGGGAGTCGGTAGCGAGGGGGCATTGGCCGCGATGTCGACCGACTGCGCCGGATACAACGTCAGGGTCGGTGGAAGGCTGTCGAAGTAGTCCGCGCTACCACCAATGAGCACACTGGTTGTGCCCTCCGCAATCGCGAGCGCGACGCTCTGTGTGCCTGGAATCGTCAGATAGGCGGAGGTCGCGATCGTGACCGGCAGGTGGCCGCCGTTGGCGTTGGCCTGACTGGTGGCGAACGCATCGAGAGTCGACGGAAGCGTGAATGTGTAGTTGCCGTTGCCGTCGGTTGTCGTGGACCCGAGAGAGTCCGGCGTGGCCGAGAAGGAGTCGCTGCCGGCCGGGTCGACGTAGAAGTCGACTTCCAGCCCGGGTACACCGACCCCGGCGCCGGTGTCCACGGTGCCCGTCAGTTGGTTCGCCGGAAACAGCGTCTCAGGGTCCACGTCGGGCGGGATGACTTCTCCTGGTGCGGCGCTCGCCTGCGCGCAGGCAACCTGATCACTGCTGTTCAGACATGGCGACTTGTCCACCTCAGTGATTGCCGAGTCGCATCCAGCCGTAGCGCCCGATTGACAACCTGCGACGAGCTGCGCGGCAGCGTCCTTGACCTGCTGACACGTCACGCCGACGTCCGGCGTGCCGCTCCCGCCGCCGCTGCCCGTGTCGATGACGAGCGGGTTGGGCAGCGTGGACGGTGCGGTCGGGCTGATCGGTCCGACAGCGCAAGTCACGGCTTCGCCAACAAGCTGAGAGACGGTGCCCAACAGGCCGTTACATGCCGGGTTCGACCCACTGACGCATCCGCTCGCGAGGGTGAGCAGCGCCGAGATTTCGCTAGTGCCGAGTAGCTCAAGCTGGGCACAGACGGTGTCCGTCCCGCTGACGCAGGTGGTGGCGAGCGTTTCGATCGCCTGCGCTTCCTGGTTCGCTGTCTGCACGATCAGGGCGCACGTCGGGTCGGTCTGGGTCACACAGTTCCCGGCCTGCTGGACCGCTTCGGCGGCGACTTGGTCGACCAGGCTAAGCAGCGAGTTCCGGTCGACGATCGGGGCGCAAAGTGGATTGGTCTGATTCAGGCAGTCCTCGGCCGCTTGGACCGCTTGGGCCGTGGTTTGATCGACGAGGCTGAGCAGTGAGTTCTGGTCGACGATGGTCGGCACCGGAACGCTCACACCGCCGGCCGCCTGCTGCGCCATCTTGGCCACATCGACCGCGACCGTGAACACCTGCTCGACGCAGGTCAACGTCGCGCCCGGCGCTGTCGCCGTTACGCAGTCACCACCGGAAGCGCCGGCTGAGCCGGTTGCGAGTGGCGCGTTCAACATGCCACCGACGATCGCGACGATCGCGACGGCCCGCGGCAGCAGTCGCTGTGTGACGTTCGGTGGTCGGCGATGACGCGGCCGGTAACGAGGACTGCAGGAACGTGGATTGAGAGGCATTCGGGATCTCCGGGGAGTTGGCAGGTCGACGGTGCAAGTCACACCGTCTCGGCGTCGTGCTGGGCGGTACACGAACCAATGGACGGTCCGTTGAGCCGTGCGGGATACCGCGCTAGCTCGCTGTCGGGTCTCCTTCCGCTGTCGTGCTCCCCGGTCGATCCGAGAGGTTGCTTCTGCCCGGTTTGTACGTCAAGACCGCGACTAGACATTTCGGCCTCAGTGTCCGATTCTCGTCAGCCCGGCTGTTACATATGTGCCAAACCCACGTCCTGGAATGCAAAGCCCGTTGGGCGTTGCGAAAAAAGTTTCGTAATGATCCGCGATCTGACGCGTGTACGTGATGAGAACCGATCCAGAGGGAGCGTGAGTGCAAGCCGTGAGCGACCTGTCGCAACGGGATCAAGCCGTGCTCGAGTTGTGGTCGCGCGGCTTCGATGACAAGGACGTCGCTGAGCGGCTCGGCGTCTCACGGCAGACCGTGGACCGCATCCGTACTCGGCTGTGTCAGCGGGCGATGGTACGCACCCGCTTTCAACTGGGCTGTAGCGCCGCCCGCCTCGGCTGGTTACAGGGTGCGTCCCCGCGGGTGTCGCCGCGGGGACGCCCCCCATGAACCTCTCGGCGGGGCCAGGACGAACCGTATCCCCGGTCCCTGGCCCCGTCGGGAGCTCGTCGCGATCAGCCCGGCCCGATAGGCGGCGGGCAGACCTCGACGTCTTGGTATTGCCCGAGCGCGCCTACGCCCACGTCCACACACGGAAGCGGTTGCACCGTCGGCAACTCTGGACCCGCCCAGGCGACCGGCGCGGTCACGGTTACCAGGCATGCCGCAAGGCCCACCGTCATGACCCAACTAAGGGGGCGACGCACCATGCACCTCCACTCCGCTGACACCGCGCCACAGAGTCCACACCCGACCGGAGCAGCAATTACACCCGACTTCGCGGCCACCTGGCCGGCCGTCGAGACTCCTCTGCGCCGCTACCTCGGGTCCATCGGTGTCAACCGGCACGACATTGACGACCTCGTCCAGGAAACCGCCTCCCGGGTCATCGCGTCTAGGGTCCCTTACACCGGGGCCGCCGACCTCCGTCAGTGGGCGTTTGTCGTCGCGCGCCGCCTGCTCGCCAACCTGCACCGCTCTCGGCGGCGCCAGGCGGCATTCGGCGGCGCGCATCGTCCCGACCCGGCGCAGGACGACCTCATGAGGCAAGTCGAAGACCGGCTCGTTGTCGAGAAGGTGGTCGCCTGCGCCGCGGACCTCACGGCCGCCGAACGCCGACACCTGGCGGTTCGCCCGCTCGGGACGGCAGCGGAACGGAATCGGGCGAATGTCGCCCGCCACCGCGCCCGCCAGCACCTTCGCAAGCTGGTCGGCCCGCTTGTCATCGCGGCCACGTTCATGCGCCGCCGTGCAAGGCTCGCTACCGCGACAGTCGGGGCTGCTGCGGTTGCGCTCCCATTCGCACTGCTGCCGTCGAGCGGCGCCGGCGAGACAGACGTCTGGACTCGCCAGCATGTCGGCACCGAACAGACCGCGGCAAGCACGACTGTCCGGCAGCCGCACACACCGACCGTCCTTGGCGCCCAGACCCATACATCGCGGACTCCGGTCGGATCGCCGAGAGGACGACCGTCGGAAGCCCTCGCACCGTCCCTACATGTCAACGGTCCAGCGGGTGCCAACGCTCACGCATCAGTCAACGAAAACGACGGGAAACGCGCGCTCATCTGCACGATGGGCACAATCATCGAACGCCGGTGCGTCAGTATGCCGCCCGGCATCCAACTACGCACGCTCCCCATCTCAGGGCGAGAGTGAAGCCGCCCGCCAGGCAGCGCCCGACGACGACGGTCAGACCGGTCCGCTCTGAAGTCGAGCGAGCACAGCTGCGCAATGGAGGAGAACGGCCGAGGAGCCGAGATCGCAGTTGTCCATGAACCCATGCGCCAATTCGTTACGCACATTCATGCCTGCGCTATTGGCAAGGAAGGTGAACAGGTATCGATACAAGCTCTCGGGCAGACCGAACTGACGGAGTTGGTCGAGCAAGAACCCCAACCCCGGATACTGCCCTGGCGACCTCTCACGCTGGAGTCGGTAAAGAGGCGCGTTGACGCACAGAAGCAGGTTGCGCGCTAGAGCCTCGATCCGAGGGGCAACCGTGAATGCCGCGCCCTCGTAGTCGCCGGCCCACCAGCGCAAGAACCCACGGCCCAGAGCTGCCGCGAGAGGGAGTTCGACATGGCGTTGCTGAGCGAAATACGCGGTCAGCTCCTGCTCGGTGGGAAGCGAATGATGGGCCGGGAATCGCAGAAGTGCCTCGGCGACTATCCGGCGTTGGAATTGAAGGTGAAAGGTCTCATGTTGCGCTAGGTCGTACTCGCGGCGATCCTCGTCTGTGGCAGCGTGCCACCGGGGAAGTCCGTCACTCCCAAACTGCGTGACGGGGAATAGTCGCGAGAGCACGAACTGCTTCGCATGCTCCTCGACGGTCTGACGATTCTTGTCGGCGTCACCCGTGGGCGGCGGCATGGTTGCGAACGCGTTCAGCCCGTCCGACCACGTCGGTGCGTCGGTCACCGGACGTACGGCGAGCGCGATGTCCTCGCCGCGCATCACCATCCCGTATTCGACGCCCTGCAACCCCAGGTCCTCAAGGGTCAGCTTTTGCAGGCGAGCCGTCGCCTCCTGACGAAGTGCACGATCGCCGGAGCGATTTGCATGCTCGACCGCGACCTGAAGAAAGTGAGCGCGCCGAGCGTCACCGCAGGCTTCGGCGGCGTCTAGCCACGCCTGGACGCGCTCGCGCCAAAGATCGGCAACACGAGCTGCATCCCCAGCCGCTCTCATCATCTGCTGTTCAATAACATCGTCGGTCCGGTGCGGGTCGCCGGCGTACGCAACGCGTGCATCGACTAACAACGCGTCGATCTCGGCGGGAACGGCCGGCTCGCCGACAAGCGCGTGAGTGAGTCTCAGAACGATCCCGGCGGCACTCGGTTCGGTATCGAGGGTCGCACGAGCAAGGTCGAGCATCGCTTTGTAGACCGCGCCGCGCGCGTCGTTCAGCCCGAATTGGCGGCTCAGCGAAAGCGCGGCACGCAACGCATCTACGCGGTCGAGTCCTTGGCTGTGGGTGCTCGGGACAGCGAGAAAATTCTCAATCGTGCTCGCAGCAAGATCGACCTTCTCCTTGCCGCTGACGCGGCCCGACGCGACTTGCAAGAGGCCGAGCCGACTCCGCCACACCGGCGACGTAATCGCGCCGCGCAGAGTTCCCCACCGCTCGACAACTTCGGCCGGCTGAAGGTCAACTTTCGGCGGAAGGTACTCACCGTCCGCGAGTTGGAGGTAGGGGTCGATCGCGCATCGGCCGCCCTCATCAAACGACACTCGATAGGAGATCGCATCTTGTGCCGCCTGCAATAAAAGGATGCCGACCGCCTCTTTCGGAGTGCCGTCCTCTTCGGCTTTCTGAACCAGCGAGCGACAAGCGGACTCGATGGAGTACAGAATCTCGGCCGACTCCTCGGCTTCCTGTAGAAGCCGCGCCACGGTTGAAAGAGCTGTGGCCTCATCCGTTAGCGCGACCTTCAGACCTGAGTGTTCAGTCACGTCTACCAATTATCCCTTCGGCGCGATCGCCACGCGACCGACTTGTTCGTCGTTTCGACAATGTCGCGGACGCATAAGGGCAGTAGCGTCACTGACGGATGAAGGCGCCCGCGCAGGAACGGCTCGCCGTCTTCGTACTACTTGTGGTTTGTATCTTGTGGGGAAGCACGTTCGTCGTCGTCAAGGACGCGATCGAGCGGATGCCGGTCATGGACTTCCTCGCTTGGCGGTTCGCGATCGCTGCGCTCGTCATGGCGGCGTTGCGGCCGCGTGCGGTCGCACAACTTTCGGCGGTCGCGCGACGTCGCGGCGTGATCCTCGGGCTCGCCCTCGCCGCCGGGTACGTCGCCCAGACCTTCGGTCTCGAACGCACACCGGCAACGGTCTCCGGTTTCATCACCGGCCTGTTCGTCGTGTTCACGCCCTTGTGCTCCGCGCTGTTGCTGCGCCAGCGCGTCGACATCGCGTCCTGGGGCGGCGTTGCGCTCGCCACTGTCGGTCTTGCACTGTTGTCGCTGCACGGACTGGCCGTCGGCACCGGGGAGGCGATCACACTTCTGTGCGCGGTCTCGTTCGCGTTGCACATCGTCGGTCTCGGTCAGTGGTCGACGTCGAACGACGCGTACGGACTCGCGGTCGTGCAGCTCGCGACCGTCGCGGTCGTCTCGATCCCTGCCGCCGCGCCGGATTCGCTTGCTCCGCCGCCCAATGGCGGCGTGTGGGGTGCGATCCTGTTGACGTCACTCGCCGCCACGGCGTTCGGGTTCTTCGGCCAGACCTGGGCGCAGGCGCACCTCGCGCCCGCCCGCGCCGCGGTCGTCATGACGATGGAGCCGGTGTTCGCCGGCATCTTCGGCGTCACTGTCGGCACCGACCGGATCGGCCCGCGCACCGTCGTCGGTTCGCTGCTCGTCCTGGTCGCGATGCTGCTCGTCGAGCTCGGACCGCGGCAGGGCCGCGACGCCGCGGTCGAACGGCTCGAATGACACGATGGCGTCGTGGTCATCGTCATGGCGTCCGACGCGACGGGCGAGCAACTCGACGCGGTCGTCGAAACTGTTCGGGCTGCGGGCGGGTCGGCGTTCGTCAGCCGCGGCGTGCATCGCACGATCGTCGGCCTCGTCGGCGACATCGAGCAGTTCCAGAGCCTGAACCTGCAGACGTTCGCCGGTGTCGCCGACGTCGTGCGCATCTCCACGCCGTACAAGCTGGTCAGCCGCGACAACCATCCGGCGACGTCAACGGTCAACGTCGCGGGAGTCGAGATCGGCCCCTCGACGTTCACCCTCATCGCCGGTCCGTGTGCCGTCGAGACGCCCGAGCAGACCCTCGCCGCCGCGCGCATGGCCAAGAACGCCGGCGCCGCGCTACTGCGGGGCGGCGCGTACAAGCCGCGCACCTCGCCGTACGCGTTCCAGGGACTCGGTGAGAAAGGCTTGCGGATCCTCGCCGAAGTACGTGACGAAGTCGGCCTGCCGATCGTCACCGAAGTCGTCGACGCGCATGACGTGGACACGGTCGCGAGCTACGCGGACATGCTGCAGATCGGCACCCGCAACATGCAGAACTTCGGCCTGCTGCAAGCGGTCGGCAGCATCGGCAAGCCGGTCATGCTCAAGCGCGGCATGAACGCGACCATCGAAGAGTGGCTCATGGCGGCGGAATACGTCGCGCAGCGCGGCAACCTCGACATCGTCCTGTGCGAGCGCGGCATCCGCACCTTCGAGACCGCGACCCGCAACACCCTCGACATCAGCGCCGTGCCGGTCGTGCATCAGCTTTCGCACCTGCCGGTCGTCGTCGATCCGTCGCACTCCGGCGGTCGCCGCGATCTCGTCGTACCGCTGTCTCGTGCGGCGATCGCCGCCGGCGCTGACGCCGTCATCGTCGACGTGCATCCGCATCCGGAGCAGGCGTTGTGCGACGGCCCGCAGGCACTCGTCGACGAGGATCTCGAACAGCTCGCCGCCGCGGTCCGCGACTTGCCACCGCTGCTGGGCCGCCGGCTGTCCTAAGAGGCAGCGAGCACCGGCCGCAACACGTCCAGCGCGCGGTCGATCGCGGCGTCGTCGACGTCGAGATGCGTGACCAACCGGACCCGGCGCGGGCCGACTCCGGAGACGAGTACGCCGGACGCGCGGCAGTGGGCCGCGAGGGTCGCCGCGTCGAGATCGGTCACCGACAAGTCGAGCGGCACGATGTTCGTCTCGACCAACCCGGGGTCGACGAGACCGGGACGCACCCCGGCCAGCGACGTCGCGAGCCGGCGCGCGCGGGCGTGATCCTCGGCCAGCCGATCGACGTTGTTCGCCAGCGCGTAAATGCCTGCAGCGGCAAGGATTCCGGCCTGCCGCATGCCTCCACCGAGGCGGCGCCGAATCGCACGCGCCGGCTCCACCATCGAGGCGTCGCTCATCACGACCACCGAGCCGACCGGTGCGCCGAGACCCTTCGACAGGCACACCGACAACGTGTCGAACAGCGCGCCGTACTCCCCGAGCGGTACGCCGCTCGCGACGTGCGCGTTCCAGATCCGCGCGCCGTCGCAATGCAACCGCAAGCCGTACGACGACGTGAGCGCGCGAATGTCCTTGAGCAACGCCAACGGATACACCGCGCCGCCACCGCGATTGTGCGTCTGCTCCACCGCGACTGCGCGGGTTGGAACGGTGTGGTAACCCTCGGGCCGCAGTTGCGGTTCGAGTGCGTCGACCGTCAGCAGGCCGCGATCGGCGACCAGCGTGCGGGTCTGCAAGCCGCCGTGCTGCGCCGCGCCGCCGCCCTCGTACGACACGACGTGCGCGTCCGCGTCGCAGATGACCTCGTCGGCCGGCGGGCAGATCAGCCGCATCGCGATCTGGTTGCCCATCGTGCCGCTCGGCACGAACAACGCCGCCGGATGCCCGAACAGCGCGGCGACCTGCTCCTCGAGCGCCGTGATCGTCGGGTCCTCGGCGTAGACGTCGTCACCGACGTCGGCGGTTGCCATCGCCTGGCGCATGCCGGCGGAGGGACGGGTGACGGTGTCGCTACGCAGGTCGACGAGGCTCACGGCCCTAAGGTAACGAGGTGCCCCGCGAGGTCGTCGCCCTCGTCTCCGCGGACGACGCCGTCGCCGCGGTCCGGGTGCACGCCGACCGCGTGCACGACCTGCTCCGGCGCAGCGGCTGCGGCGTCGAGGAGTCGGTCGAGGTCACCGAGTCGTACGCGTTCGGGCTGCTCGACGCGCTGGTCAACGCGCCGGAGACCGTCCACGACATGGCCGGCTGGTGGTTCGGGCGGGCGCTCGAACTCAGCCGCCGGCTCGGCGACGCCGGCGCCGAACCGGCCGAGGAGCAGTCGGCCAGCGTCCTCGCCGGCACCAGCGGCGAAGCCCAGGTCCGGGCCGCGCTCGCCGCGCTGCCCGAGAACGAGCGGGCCGCGGTCATGCTCCGCGATGCGTACGACCTGCCGATCCAGGCGGTCGCGGTGGCGTTGCGCCGGGACGAGGCGGCCGTCGCCACCCTCGTCGGCGTCGGCCGGTTGCGGCTGCTCAGCCGGTACGACGACCGCCGGATGCCCGATCTCGGCGGCCACACCGGCCGGACGCCGGCGGACCTCGCGATCCTGACCGCACTCGCCGACGGGACGTTGCCGGCGGCCCGGGCGGTGCCGCTGCGACGTCACTTGGCCAACTGCCCGGCGTGTGAAGACGTCGTCGACGGGCTCGCAAAAGCGCGCCGGCTGACGGCCGCGCTGCCGATCATCGCCATGCCGGACGACGCCCGCGAGCCGATGCTCGAACGGATCGCGGTGCGCGCCGCGGCGGCGCTGCCGTCGGTCGACGAGGTGCTCGCGGCGGTCGAGCAGGACGACGACATCCGCCCCGCGGTCGCGCCGCTCGCGGTCGTGCTCATGATCGTGCTCGCGCTCGTGCTCGGGGTCGGCGTTGCCGCGCTGACGCAATCGGGCTCCGGGGCCAACGCGGCGAACCAACTGCCGCCCGTGGCGACCGCGTCCCCGGAGCAACCGTCGTTCTCGATCTCGGCGACGACGACCGCGACACCGACCGCGACGGCGACTCACCGCGCGCGACCGTCGACCACGCCGTCGGTGCGTCCTACTACCGCCGGCCCGACATCGACGCAAGGGACGGCCGTCGCCGAGATCACGGTCGAGCCGACGCAAGGCCCGCGCGGAACGATCATCACCGTCGACGGCACCGGCTGGACCCCGGACGACGAGGTCACGATCGTGTACTCCGGACCGATCTCGCAATCCCGCACGTCGGCGACGGTCGCGAGCGACGGATCGTTCACCGCGACCTTGACCGCGAACGGCTTGGTGCCCGGCGACTACACGATCCAGGCGACGAGCAGCGACGCGACCGCGTCCGCGTCGTTCCGCCAGACGAGCTAACGCGCTCCGAGCGCTTGTCAGCGTGCGACTGGCAAGGCCGCAGGAGCCGCCGCGGCCCGAGGGCCGGAAGGCGACGAGAACGCAGCCAGTCGTGCGCTGACTAGCGCTCGCGCAACATTTCGGCGACGAGGAACGCCAGCTCGATCGCCTGACCGGTGTTGAGGCGCGGATCGCACGCCGTTTCGTACCGGCCGGCCAGGTCGTCGTCGACGAGGTCGTGCGCGCCGCCGAGACATTCGGTGACGTCGTCGCCGGTCAACTCGACGTGCACGCCGCCGGGATACGTGCCGAGCGCGTGGTGCACTTCGAAGAAGCCGCGAACCTCGTCGATGACGTCGTCGAAGTGCCGGGTCTTGTAGCCGCTCGGGGTCGTGATCGTGTTGCCGTGCATGGGATCGCACACCCAGGTGACGACGAGACCCTCGGCCCGCGCCTTCTCGACCAGCGCAGGCAGTACGTCGCGCACGCGGCTCGCGCCGGTGCGGGTGATGAAGGTGAGCCGGCCCGGAATTCGTTGCGGATCAAGGTGTTCGGCGAGCGCGACCGCGTCATCGGGGCTGACACCGGGACCGAGCTTCACGCCGATCGGGTTGGCGATGCTCGCCGCGAATGCGACGTGCGCACCGTCGAGCGCGCGCGTTCGTTCACCGATCCAGACCATGTGCGCGGACAGGTCGTAACGCGCCGCGCGCTCGTCGTCGTACCGGGTCAGCGGCGTCTCGTAGTCGAGCAGCAACGCCTCGTGGCTCGCGAAGAACTCGACGCCGTGCATGGACTGCTCGCGGTCGAGGTCGATGCCGCACGCGCGCATGAAGTCGAGCGCCTTGTCGATCTCGCGGGCGACCCGCTCGTACCGCTGACCCGCGGGCGAGCGGCGGACGAAGTCCTGGTTCCAGTCGTGGACGGCGCGCAGGTCGGCGAGGCCGCCGCGGGTGTAGGCGCGGACGAGGTTGAGCGTCATCGCGCTCGCGGCGTACGCGCGCAGCATCCGCGCCGGATCCGCAACGCGCGCCGTCTCGGTCGCGGTGAGGTCGTTGACGGCGTCGCCGCGGTAGGACGGAAGACCGGTGATGGCCTCGACGTCGGCGCTGCGCGGCTTCGCGTACTGCCCGGCCATCCGGCCGACCTTCACGACCGGGACGCTGGCGGCGTAGGTCAGGACGACGGCCATCTGCAGGATCGTCTTGAGCTTGTCCCGCACCTGTGTCGCGGAGACGCTCGCGAACGTCTCGGCGCAGTCGCCGCCCTGCAGCAGGAACGCTTCGCCGCGGCTGACGGCGGCGAGCCGCTCGCGCAGGGTGTCGCACTCGTCGGGGACGACGAGACCGGGCGAGCCGGCGAGCTCGGCGACGGCGCGATCGAGGGCTTGTGCATCCGGCCACGCCGGCTGCTGCGCGGCCGGGAGCGCACGCCACGGCGTCGCTGCGTGCTCGGTGACCATGCCTCAAGCGTAAGGTTGCCCGCCGCGGGCCCGGGTAGGTGCTTCCTCCGTCAGTCCCCTGTCCGTCAGCTGAGCAGCGAAGGAGCTTCTCATGGGTCAGAGCGGATCCGCGGCCTCCAACCTGGTGTACGACCTGGTGTCCATCCAGTTCCACGCGCTCAAGGGCGCGCAGGTCTACGACCAGTTCCTGAAGGACGCGAAGGGCAACGACAAGGTGGCGAAGTTCATCGAGCAGGTGAAGACCGAAGACGCCCGGCGGGCACAGACGTGCCACGAGTTGCTGACCGAGATCACGAAAGACGGCGGGATCGGCGCCGACGCCTACCCGAGCGACACCAAGCAAACAACGGGCGTCTAACCCGACCGGCGTCGCCGCTTCGGCGCTCCCCCACTTTGCTCGACTTTTGCGAATCTCGGCCACGCTCGCACGCTCAAGTTGATCTTCGAGAGCAGCGAAAGTCGAGCAAAGTCTGGGTGGCTCGGCGGCGCGGCGGTGCAGCTAAGCGGCGCGGCGGAAAGCTCGATACAGGCGGCCCAGGACGACGTCCGGTGTGCGCCAGATCTCGTCCCAGGTCCAACGGACGACTTCGAAACCGAGGTCCTCGAGCGCCATCTGCCGCACCTTCTCGCGCCGCAACGCCATCGGATCGTCGTACTTCGCCAATCCATCCGCCTCGCCGATCACCCGTCCCCAGCGGAAATCAACCCGTCCGACGAACGTCGTACCGTCGAAGATCGGGACTTGCAACTCGGGCGCCGGCACTCCCGCCTGCGCGAAGACGACACGGCTCACCGATTCCAGCGGCGACTCGGAGAGCCCCGAGGCGAAGGCGACGACAGTGAGCGCGCGCCGTCGGCCGGGCCAGCGCTTGCAGTAGTCGAGCACCCCGTGCAGTTGTTGACCGGTCGTACCGGCGCGCAGCGCAGAATCCGCAAGCACGACGCCGCTGCGAAAACTGACAACACGACTGAGGTCGATCACAGTACGAGCCACTGTCGTGACCGGGATGTCCCGGACCATCGTCAGATGTTCAGGCGGCAGCCCGGCAACGTGCAGTCGCGCATCGAGGTCCAGTCGCCGGTAGCGGCCACGGTCGCGATCGCAAGTGAGTCGGACGCGACCGGCAGGGCGGCCAAGCCTGGCCAATCCGTACAAGAGCGCGGCCGACCCGTGACTCGCCGCAGCGAGACGACGCATGCGTAGCTGCGCCGCGCGGATCTGCTCGACGTGCTCCGCAACAGCGTCCGAGGACATCCTGCGCGCGCCGACCGCGACGCCGACGCCCAATTGAACGAGTACGCCGGCCCGAATCGCACGGTCGACCTGCCAGCGCGTGAGTCCGTACGTGCGCGAGTCGCCGATCGGAAAGGCTGGGAGGTCAGCGAGTTCCACTTCGCGAGGGTGCAACTATCCGAGCGCGACGTGGCGGCCATCCACAGGCCAGATTCGACGCGACTCGAATTTCCACACGTGACTTTGCTCGGGCCTTGCCGGTGGACGAGTGCCCGCCGAGCGTGAATCGCCACCCCGAAACAGCGAAAGTCGAGCAAAGTCGGAGCCCAGCCGCGCGTCGCGCTCAGCCCTTAGCCGAAGAAGACTTCGACCTCTTCGTACCGCTCCAACGGCACGGTCTTGAGTTCACTCGTGGCCTCGGACAGCGGCACGCGGACGACCTCCGTCCCGCGCAGGGCGACCATCACGCCCGAGACGCCCTCGTGCACCGCGTCGATCGCATGCAGGCCGAAGCGGGTCGCGAGCACCCGGTCGTACGCCGTCGGCGTCCCGCCGCGCTGCACGTGCCCGAGGACCGTCTGGCGCGACTCGTAACCCGTCCGCGCCTGGATCTCGCGCTCCAGGACGAGCCCGATGCCACCGAGGCGCACGTGCCCGAACGCGTCGAGCTCGCCGACCTGCAGCTCCATCGTGCCTTCCTTCGGCTGCGCACCCTCCGCGACCACGACGATCGGCGAGTAGTGCGAAGCGAACCGGTGCTCGATGTACGCGCACACCTGGTCGATGTCGAACGGCCGCTCCGGGATGAGGATCACGTTCGCGCCGCCGGCCAGCCCGGAGTGCAGCGCGATCCATCCCGCGTGCCGTCCCATCACCTCGACGATGAGGACGCGGTGGTGCGACTCCGCCGTCGTATGCAACCGGTCGATCGCGTCGACCGCGATCTGTACGGCGGTGTCGAAGCCGAACGTGTAGTCGGTCGCGCCCAGGTCGTTGTCGATCGTCTTCGGCACGCCGACGACCGACACGCCCGCCGCCGCGAGCGCAGTCGCGACACCGAGCGTGTCTTCGCCGCCGATCGCGATCAGCGCGTCGACTCCGAGCGACGCGAGGTTGGACTGGATCCGCGACACTCCGTCGTCGACCTTCAGCGGGTTGGTCCGCGACGAACCGAGGATCGTTCCGCCGCGCGGAAGGATGCCGCGGGTCGCACCGACGTCGAGCGGCATCGTCACCGACTCGAGCGGTCCCTTCCAGCCGTCCCGGAAGCCGACGAAGTCGTGCCCGTACACCTCGCTGCCCTTGCGGACGACCGCGCGGATCACTGCATTGAGTCCGGGGCAGTCGCCGCCACCCGTGAGGACGCCGATACGCATGGCGCCGACCCTACAAACGCCCACTAGCATTCGCGCACGTGACCTTCTCCATCGTCGCGACCGACGGGACCGCGTGGGGCGTCGCCGTCGCGAGCAAGTTCCTCGGCGTAGGTACGGCGGTCCCGGCCGCCGCCGCGAACGTCGGCGCGATCGCCACCCAGTCGTGGGCCAATCTCGCCTACCGGCCCGACGGCCTCGCGATGTTGCGCGAGGGCAAGTCGGCGCAAGAGACCCTCGACGCGCTCACCGCCGCCGACGAGCACCGCGAGGATCGGCAGGCGGGCATCGTCGACGCGCAGGGCCGCGCGGCGACGTTCACCGGCACCGGCTGCAACCCGTGGGCCGGCGGCGTGACCGGCTGCGTCGACGGGCAATGGGGCTACGCGATCCAGGGCAACATCCTCGTCGGCCCCGAAGTCGTCGACGCGATGCAGAACGCCTGGCTCGCCACCGACCCGACAGCGCCGCTCACCCGCCGGCTGCTCGCCGCGCTCACGGCCGGCGACGACGCCGGCGGCGACCGCCGTGGCCGGCAGAGCGCGGCGCTGCTCGTCGTCACACCCGAGGGCGGGTACGGCGGCGGCAGCGACGTCTTCGCCGACCTGCGCGTCGACGACCACGCGCACCCGGTGACCGAACTCGCGCGGCTGCTCGACCTGCACGACCTGTACTTCGGCAAGCCCGACCCGGCGACGCTGTTGCCGCTGGAGGACGACCTCGCGATAGAGGTACGGCGACGACTGGCCGAGCTCGGCCACGAGGGCGACGACCTCGACCAGGTCCTCGCCGACTGGGCCGGCATCGAGAACTACGAAGAACGCTTGGTACCCAACAAGATCGACCCCGTCGTGCTCGAACAACTACGCGCCAAGTGACCGTTCTCGCCATAGATGCGGGGACGACCGGGGTCACTGCTCTCGTCGTCACCGACGACGGCCGGATCGCGGCCCGCGGTTACCAGGAGTTCGCGCAACATTTCCCGCGACCCGGCTGGGTCGAGCACGAGCCGGAGGAGATCTGGCAGGCAACCCTGCGCGCCTGCGCCGATGCACTCGACGACCAACCGGTGCCGACCGCGATCGGCATCACCAACCAACGCGAGACCGCCGTGCTCTGGGATCGCAAGACTCTCGCCGCACCACGCCGCGCGGTCGTGTGGCAGGACCGGCGTACGGCGGAGATCTGCACGAGGTTGCGCGACGAAGGGCACGAGCCGCGGGTCGCCGAGCTGACCGGCCTGCGCCTCGATCCGTACTTCACCGCCAGCAAACTCACCTGGCTGCGCGACCACGAACCGGCGGCGTGGCAAGACAGCACTGCCGTCGGCACCGTCGACTCGTATCTCGTCGCGCGGCTCACCGCCGGGCGGACGCACGCGACCGATCCGAGCAACGCCAGCCGCACCTTGCTCTACGACATCACCACCGGGAAGTGGTCGGACGAGTTGTGCGACCTGTTCGACGTGCCGACCGCCGCGCTGCCCGAGATCCGGCCGTCGTCCGGCGACTTCGGCCGGACGCGACCGGACGCGTTCCTCGGCCTGGACCTGCCGATCGCGGGTATCGCCGGTGACCAGCAGGCCGCGTTGTTCGGCCAGGCCTGCTACGACGAGGGCCAGAGCAAGTGCACGTACGGCACCGGCTCGTTCGTGCTCGCCAACACCGGCCGGTCGCCGGTGCGCTCCGACGCCGGCCTGCTGACGACCGTCGCGTGGGACCTCGGCGACGGCCTCGTGTACGCGCTCGAAGGCGCGGTCTTCGTCACCGGCGCGGCGGTGCAGTGGCTGCGCGACGGGCTCGGGATCATCAGCAATGCCGCCGAAACCGAGCCGCTCGCCCGCACCGTCGATGACAGCGGCGGCGTCGTCTTCGTCCCGGCACTCACGGGCCTCGGCGCGCCGCATTGGGACCCCGACGCCCGCGGCGCGATCCTCGGCATCACCCGTGGCACGACCCGCGCGCACCTCGCCCGCGCGACGTTGGAAGCGATCGCGTTCGAGGTCCGCGACGTCGTCGACGTCATGACCCGCGACGCCGGCATCGCGGTACCGGAGCTGTCGGTCGACGGCGGCGCGGCCGCCAACGACCTGCTCTGCGAACTGCAGGCAACCGCCCTGCAAGTGCCGGTACGGCGGCCGCAGGTCGCCGAGACGACGGCGTTGGGCGCCGCCTTCCTCGCCGGCCTCGCCACCGGCGTATGGAGCTCGACGGGCGAGCTCGAGGACACCTGGCGGCTGGACAAGCGATTCGAGCCGCACGAGCGGGACGACGCGGCGTACGAACGATGGCAAGAAGCCGTACGCCGCAGCAAGGGGTGGGCGTCGCTCTAACCCGACTTTGCTCGACATTCGCCGGTCGGCCGACCGTCGCTGAGCGTGACCGAACCGCGAAAGTCGAGCAAAGTGGCCGGCGCCGAGATCAGGAGGCTTTGCTGCCGCTGTCGACGAGCACGCGGTCGACCTCGAGCGCGTCCTGCTCCTGCTTGTGCCGCGCCTCGGCGAGGTCGGCCTTGGCCTTGGCCGCGTAGGTGTCGACGTACTCCTGGCCGGACAGCAGCATCAGCTCGTACATGATCTCGTCGGTCACCGAGCGGAGCACGAACCGGTCGCCGGACATGCCCTCGTAGCGGGAGAAGTCGAGCGGCTCGCCGATCTTGATGCCGACCCGCATGATCTTCGGCATGACCCGGCCCTGCGGCTGGATGTCGAACGTGTTGATCATCGCGACCGGGATTACCGGGACGCCGGCGTCGAGCGCCATCCGGGCGATGCCGGTCTTGCCGCGGTAGAGCCGGCCGTCGGGCGAGCGGGTGCCCTCGGGGTAGATGCCGAGCAGGTCGCCCTTGCGCAGCACTTCGAGTCCCTTGCGGATGGCGTCCTCGCTGGCCCGCCCGCCGCTGCGGTCGATCGGCACCTGGCCGACACCGGCGAAGAAGCCCTTCTTCAGCCGGCCCTTGATGCCGCGCTCGGTGAAGTACTCCGCCTTGGCCAGGAACGTGATCCGCCGCGGCGCCATCAACGGCAGGAAGATCGAGTCGGAGAAGCTCAGGTGGTTGCTGGCGAGGATCGCCGGGCCGCTCGACGGGATGTTCTCCATGCCTTCGACCCACGGCCGGAACAGCAGCCGCAGCGGCGGCCCCAGCACGAAGTACTTCAGGAACTGGTAGAGCACTCGACCTCCGCTCCGGCTCTGCCCCACCCTAGAGAGGGTCCCCGTCGGACCGCAATGGTTCGTCCCGGCCACACCCGCCTGTCCGGATTGGTAGCCACTTTACCGATTCGCTCCGCGCCGCCCCCTGGCCCACTCGCCGGCGGCCGTGAGCGTGCGACGATGGCCCCGTGACGCTTCGCCCCGAAGCCGAGCCGTACTCGGCGGATGGAGGGGCCGACGGCCGGTCCGTCGGCGCCGTGCTGTGCCACGGTCTCACCGGCATGCCCGGCAGCCTCATCGAGTGGGGCCGCGGGCTCGCCGACGCGGGCCTGACCGTCCGGATCCCGCGCCTGCCCGGCCACGGCACCCGCTGGCAGGACGCCAACGCGGTCAGCTGGCAGGACTGGTACGACGAGCTCGAGCGCGCCTTCGACGACGTACGGCGGACCTGCGAGCGCACCTACGTCATGGGCCTGTCGATGGGCGGGACGGTCGCGCTGCGGCTCGCGGAGGAGCGGGGCGACGACGTCGCCGGCGTCGTCGTCGTCAACCCGTCGCTGTTCACGCTGCGCAAGGACGCGAAGCTGCTGCCGTTCATCCGGCTGTTCGTGCCGTCGTTCCCGCCGGTCGGCAACGACATCAAGAAGCCGGGCGCGGTCGAGCCGGCGTACGACCGGCTGCCGCTCAAGGCGGCGTACCAGCTGTCGTTGCTCTGGAAGCTGACCAACGCCGACCTCGCCCGGATCACGCAACCGTTGCTGGTGTTCACCAGCCGCGACGACCACGTCGTCGAGCCGGCGAACTCCACCCGGCTGATGGAGGCCGCCGGGACGGCGGACAAGCGGCAGATCGTCCTCGAGGACAGCTACCACGTCGCGACGATGGACAACGACCTGCCCCGCATCGTCGGCGAGACGCTCACGTTCATCGCCGCGCACGACCGGCCACTTTCCGAACGATCCGGCGCCGATGAGCGCTGAGAGCTTCAGCCGCGGCACCCGCGACAACGGCCTGCGCTGCGCGGGCTACCGACCGGTCGCCGACCTCGATCCGCGGATCGCCGACGCGATGCTCGTGACGTTGCGCGCGGCCGGCATCGCGGCGTACGCGGCGCCGACACCGGCCGCCGCCGGCGCGTACGGCGAGCTGCAGCTGCCCTCGGTGCCGACCGACCGGCTGTGGGCCGACGGCGAGCAGCTCGAGCGCGCCCGCGACCTGCTCGCCGACCAGACCAGCGAGCCACCGGAGTTGGCTGCGCCGGAGCCGGCCCCGTCGCAGCCGGCCGGGCCGGACGCACCCGCAGCACCGCCGGCCGGCCCGTCGCCGGTCGACTTCGACAGCGCCTGGCAGCAGGTGCTCACGTCGCTGCGCTCGCCGTCGGTCCGCGAGCCGGACCCGCGCTGGCCGGCCGCCGAAGGTGTCGCCGTCGGCGCGGGCGACGACACCGATCTCGACCTCGACCGGGTGGCGGACGACCTCGACGAGGAGTTCGGGGGCGGCTTCGATCCCACCGATCACGAGCACTACGTCCCGCCGCCGCCCCCGCCGCTGCCCCGGCTGCGATCGGTCACCATCGGGGCGGTCGCGGCGATCGGGCTCGGCATCCTGACCCTGGCCTTCAACGTCGACGACGGGACGTGGCGGTTCCCCGCGTTCGTCGCGATCGTCGGCGGCGCGATCAGCCTGATCTGGAACATGCGGCAGGGCCCGCCGCCCGACTCCGGCTGGGACGACGGCGCGGTCGTCTGAGCGCCACCTCCTGCCTGCGGGGTCGGTAGCCTGTCGCCCGTGCAGGTCAGCGAGACCGTGGAGATCACCGGTCATCTCATGGACACGGGCGTTCTCGCCAAGGTTCTCGACGACGTGCTCGACTACGGCGGCGACTACACGATCGAACGGCTCGACGTCGGCAAGACGCACGAAGACGAGTCGTACGCGCGCATCGTCGTCCTGAGCGACGGCAACGAGGAACTGCAACGACTGCTCATGCGGTTGCAGACCCACGGCGTCAACCAGGTCGATCCGGGTGCGG